>NZ_JAUNVI010000001.1:7954-24633 GCF_030537745.1 Ornithinimicrobium sp.
GGGGGGCGTGCGGCCGACGAGGTATGCGGAGGCATCGCCGACCTGGAAAGTCACCTGGGCATCGTGCTCGGCGGCGCTTCGTCGCGCTCCCTTGAGCGCCGCGGGGGAGCTCTCGATGCCGAGCACCGCGCGTCCCGCCGCTGCGGCGTGCAGGGCGAAGCCTCCGACACCGCAGTAGAGATCCCAGACCGTGGCAGGTGACGCCTCCCCGATCCAGACCTGTGACTGCCGGTAGAGCGCGGCCGCCACCGCGGTGTTGGTCTGGAAGAAGCTGCGCGGAGGCAGGTGCAACGTGAGGTCGTTGATTCTCATCGGCAGCGTGTCCGCCGTGGTGAGGACGGCTTCCTCGGATCCTTCGAGCACGGCCTTGTGCTCGGGCTGGAGGTTGACGCTGACCACCCGGGTGGTGGGCAGCACGCGCATCAGTTCGCCCAGGAGCTCCTGCACGCGTGGGAGCTGGCCAGGGGAACGCAGCACCAATCTGATCATCAGCTCGTCGTCGGGGGAGTGGGTCACGATCAGGTGCTTGAGCTCGCCCTGGCGAGCCGGCACGTCATACGGGGTCAGTCCGGAGGCGGCGATGAGCTGGGCGAGCACCGGGATGGCCTCGGCCAGGCCCGGCTCGTGCAGACCGCAGTGCCGCAGGTCGACCCCGCGTCCCTGTGGGTCGAGGATTCCGAGTGTCGGGGCACCCTTGCGGCCGCCCACGACCAGTTTGGCCTTGTTGCGAAAGCCGGACTCCACGCTGGGTGCAGGGGGGAGCCACCTCGCGAATGGAGCGCGGCGCTCAAGAGTGGCGGCGACACGCGCCTGCTTGTCGCGGAGCTGTGCTGCATAGCCCGTGCCCATGAGGGTGCAGGAGCGGCAGACCTGGGCGTCGAAGTAGTCGCATTGCACATGCTCGACTCTACGGAGGTGCAGGACTCAGGGGCGGCCGGCGGTCCGCATCGAGTCCAGCGACCAGCGGCCGGCGCCGGTGAAGGTCAGCGGCAGCGTCAACGCGACAAAGAGGAGGGCGCTCTCGCCCGTCAGGGCCCCCACGTCGTCGAGCAGCCGATAGTCGAAGCGGGGCAGGATCGCCAGGGCGAAGATGGCGCTCATCATGGCCGCGCACAAGAAGCCTGCGGGTCGGGCGAAGAGGCCGACCGCGATCAGGATCGGCAACCCCACCATACCGAGCATGATCAGCCAGGCAAACAATTCCGGAGCCTGTCCGCCCACCAGGTTGGAGCCGACCATCGAGGTGAAGGCGTCCAGGTCGGTCGCCTTGGCCACCCCGTGGGGGAGGAGCGCCAGCGCCCCGAGTCGCAGGAGCAGCAGGCCGAAGTCCAACCCGTGGCTGTGCGCCTCGTAGTCGGCCTCCGTGGCCGCGTCCTCGTCCCAGTCGTCATAGACCCCGCGGTGCATCGGAGCCTCATCGGTCGCGGTTGCGCGGGCCGCGTCCCGGAAGTCGTCGTCGCGTCTGGACATGCCCGCTCCTTCCTAGAGCGTTCTCAGCAGGATAGAGGTTTCAGTGTTGACTACCCCGCGGACGCTCCGCAGATCGACGAGAGCGCGGTCCAGGTCTTCGAGAGTCGCTGCCCGTAGCTCGGCGACCAGGTCCCAGCTCCCGTTGGTGGCATGCAGCTCGGCCACCTCCGGGATCGTGCGCAGCGTGCGGACCACTCCCTGCGTGGTGGTGCTGTGCAGCTGGATCGTCGTTACGGCCCGCACCGTCTGCTTCTCGTGCTCGGGCGCCAGCTCGACGGTGAAGCGGCGGATCACCCCCTCGCTGACCAGGCGATTAAGGCGATTCTGTGCAGTGCCCCGCGCGACGTGAAGATCCTCGGCGAGGGAAGACACCGAGGCGCGGCCGTCGTCGCGTAGGCGTGCCACCAGTAGGCGATCGATGTCGTCCAGTCCCTGCATGCGCATATTGTATGTCGAGCAGCCGAGATTGTGTAGAAACTGCCCAGAATGCTAGGTGATTCTGACGTTCTGTTGGCGGAGGATCGGGCCCAGAATAGAGGTATGACGTTGGCACCTGAGCGACACGAGGCGGTGTTCCCCGAACCCACGCAGACGCACGCTGCGATGCAGGCAGCCCCCGCCCCGGTGACGCTGCAGGCACCCCGCTCTGTGCTCATGGTGCGGCCGCACCATTTCACGCCGAACCCGCAGACCATGGTCGACAACGAGTTTATGACCGTGCCGACAGAGAGCGCACGTGAGGTGGCTCGCTCGGCGTTCCTGGAGGTCACGCGCATGGCTGAGCAATTGAGGCAGGCTGGCGTCGACGTCTACCTGATGGAGGACGAGGCGCGGGCCACCCCGGACTCGGTCTTTCCCAACAACTGGTTTACCACCCATGCCGACGGCAGCCTCGCAATCTTCCCGATGCGCTCGACCGTGCGCCGCTGGGAGCGCCGGGCGGACATCCTGAGCGGGCTGCACCGACAGTTCGAGATCACGAAGACCCGCGACTACAGCGCGTGGGAAGAGGTCGGTCGCTATCTCGAGGGCACCGGCGCGATGGTCCTTGACCATCTGCACAAGATCGCCTACGTCTGTCGGTCTGCGCGTGCAGACGAGAAGATCCTGCAGAGTTTCTGCCTCGACCACGGTTATCGCTCCGTGGTCTTCGACGCCACCGACAGCGCCGGCGTGCCGATCTATCACACCAACGTGATGATGGCGGTGGGCACCCACCTAGCGATCGTCACGTTGGACACCGTCCGCGATCCCGACCAGCGCGCTCGTCTCGTGCACGACCTCGATGAGTCAGGCCGCGAAGTCGTCTCGATCACCGAGGAGCAGATGGGGGAGTTCGCCGGCAACGCGCTGGAAGTATGGGCCGGCGACCACCCGTTGCTGGTGATCTCCTCCCGTGGCTGGGCTTCACTGCGCTCCGAGCAGAGACGTCGGCTGGAGGCCGGGCACGAGGTGCTGCCGGTCGATGTTCCCACCATCGAGCACGCCGGCGGCTCGGCACGCTGCATGCTCGCGGGGTTGCACGCACCCCTGCGTCAGTCTTGAGCCCCAGTCTCGACCCCGAGCTTTGAGCGATCGCTGCTGACCCATCGGTCTGTGCGGGGCTACCCCTGATCTGCCGCGAGCGCAGCCTGCAACGCACCGGCATCTTCAGCCAGGAGTTGTGGGGAGCGGTGCTGCTTGCGCGCGAAGTCAAAGTCTTCTGGCCCGCTCGTCGGGAACACGTGGATGTGGGCGTGCGGCACTTCGAAGCCCTGAATGATGATCCCGACGCGGTGGCCGCCGAACGCCTGCAACTGCGCGCGACCGATCCGCGCGGCAGTCTGCATGAGGTGGTTGATCGTCTCGGGCTGCAGATCGGTCCACTGATCGACCTCCACCAACGGCACGACGAGCGTATGGCCCTGCGTGAGTGGCTCAAGGTCGAGAAAGGCGGCGCAGACGTCGTCCCGGTAGACGATCTGGCCGGGAATCTCGCCGCCGATGATCTTGCTGAAGATGGTCGCCATACCTGGACCCTAATCCGTTCCTGCCCTCGTGCCGCCTCGGCAACGACCGCCTCACAGCCCGACCCGAGGACCACCCCAGGCCGGGACGGAGCCCGATCTTGCCCACCCGAGGTCACGATCTGGTCGAGGAAGTCGGGCACACCCTGCCTCCGCATCGACCCGGTCAACCTCGGCCAGGACCAACTCGACCCGGTCCGGAAGATAGCTGTGCGTGCTCTTGCGGATCTGCTCCGGCGTGTTCATCCCAGCACCACCAAGGATTGCGACGCAACCAAGATGATCCGCCGACACGCCCACCGAGGGCCGGCGGAGGACCCGCTAAGGTGGCGGAACGTCCGGCACCGGCCGGTCTGGCGGATCAGGAGAGTTACATGGGCAGAATGCAGGGGAAGGTCGCCGTCGTCACCGGCGCCGCGTCAGGAATCGGGCGTGCAGTAGCCCGGCAAATGATCGCTGAGGGCGCGACGGTGCTGGGTGCCGACGTGAACGCGGACAAACTGCAGGAGCTTGCCACCGAGCTGGGGGAGTCCTTGCAGGTCGTGGCGGGGGATCTGAGCGATTCCGCGGATCTGGCCCGTGTCGTCACTGCGGTGCAGCAGGCCGGCGGAGCCGACATCTTGATCAACAACGCAGGCATCGTGGACCACTTCACGCCGGTCACCGAGATGGACGACGAGACCTGGGATCGGGTGCTCGCCATCAATATCACCGCGCCCATGCGCCTGACCCGAGCGCTGGTGCCGCAAATGATCGCCAAGGGTGGTGGGTCGATTGTCAACGTGGCCTCAATAGGTGGGATGACCGGCGGTGCTGGTGGGGCTGCCTACACGGCGTCCAAGCACGCGTTGATCGGGCTGACCCGCCACACATCTTTCTTCTATGGTCCTCAGGGCGTTCGCTGCAATGCCATCTGCCCGGCGGGTGTGGAAACCAATATCGCTGACGGGGGCGCGACCCCGGCATCTGCGTGGGCCTGGGAGCGGATGCAGACGCAATTCCCCAGAGGCCAGAGAATGGCCAGCCCCGAGGAGATCTCCTCATTGATCACCTGGTTGGCGGCCGATGAGTCCGTCAACGTCAACGGTGCGATCGTCGCCAGTGACGGCGGCTGGACAGCCGCCTAGTAGCCCGGGCCGAGGCAGGAGCGCCGTGGACCGTTGTGGACAGGACCTCCGCGGTCTAGGCAGAGTGGAAGCGTGAGCGACTCAGCCGTCGAACCCGTCTCTGCGAACGCGCCGACCGTGACTGGCCCGGTGATGATGAACCAGAGTTGGCGCGACCTGACCTTCCTGCACTGGGCCGTCGACCCGGAGAAGGTCGCACGCTGGATGCCGCCGGGCGTGCGCCCAGACACCCTCGACGGAGTCACCTATGTCGGCCTCATCCCGTTCCGGATGGTGGGCGCGGGAATCGGGCGCGGCCCGGGCGTCCCATGGCTGGGCTCGTTCCTTGAGACGAATGTGAGGCTTTACTCGGTCGATGAGACAGGCCGCCGAGGCATCGTCTTTCTTAGTCTTGATGCCGACCGGGCCGCGGTGGTGGCCGGCGCGCGCGCGGCGTTCGGGTTGCCCTACCGCTGGGCACGGATGCGCTACCGAGTCAGCGGCGAAGTGCATTCTTATGACGCCCGCCTGCGGGGTCCAGGGCGGCGGACCGAAAGCCACATCGTGATCCGTGCAGGAGCACGCCGTGTGAGTAGCGACCTCGATGACTTCCTTAGCGCCCGGTGGGGACTGCACGTGCGCTGGTGGGGCACGACGTTATACGTCCCCAACCGCCACGAGGCCTGGCCGGTCCATGAAGCAGAGGTGCTTGCTCTAGACGACGAACTCCTGGGGTCAGTGGGACTTCCTGACCTTGCCGCTCGACCCCCGGATCACGTGGCCTTCAGCCCCGGGGTGCGCACTGAGTTTGGCTTTCCCGGGGACGCGAGACGTCCTCGGCACCCATGAGTGAAGTCCGCAGTCTGCCCGCATCAGATGGGAGCTGACTTAGCGGTGGGGGGTTGCGTCTTCCTTGCCGCAGGAGGAGGCTGGGACCCACTCATAGTGAGGGGTCCGCATGAATGTCGAACCGTGGCACGTCCTCGCGGCGGGTGACGTCCGCCGTTTTCTGGTCCGAGCCGCCCAGCACCTACTTCGGCAGGCAGGCAAGACCATCACCGCGGACGGCTTCTTCGGTCCGCTCACCGAAAGCGCCGTGCGTGACCTCCAGACCGCTTCGGGGTTGGGGACCACCGGCCAGATTGACGCCGCCACCTGGCGCAAACTTGTCGTCGCTACCCGTCGCGGTGACAGCAGCGAGGCGGTCCGAGCCGTTCAAGCCAGCCAGCTCGGCGGGACCATCGGTGAGCCGGATTTGTTGGTGGACGGTGCGTTTGGTCCTGCGACCGAGGCCCGAGTGCGCAACTTCCAGAGCATGTGGGGATTGAGCCTCGATGGGGTGGCTGGCCCGGAGACGTGGTCGTTCGTCTCTGCGCCACCACGAGAGCTGTGGCCGCTCGTGAAGGTGGGGGCCCTGATGAGTGACAACTGGCGCGTCCGGGCGGTCCAGCACCTGCTGGTGCATCACGGCGCGACCCTGACTGTCGATGGGTCCTATGGCGCCGCCAGCGGTGAGTCCATGCGCCAGTTTCAGTTGAGCCAGCGGGCGACCTACGTCAGCACCACCACCGGACAGCTCGACTGGCCTGCACTGATCGCCACCGTCCGGCGGGGAGACAGCAACTCGGCCGTGGCAGCGGTGCAGTCTCTCCTGCCGGAAGTCTCGGAGGATGGTGTCTTCGGTCCTCTTACGGAACAGGCGGTCCGCGACCTCCAGGACGTTTTCCTGCCGCCTTCGGACGGCGTCGTCGGCCCACTCACCTGGCACATGCTGGTGGTGCCGAAGTCCGAGTGACGCTGACCGCCGGTCCAAGGGGATCTGCGAGGATGCCATCGTGACGACCACCAGGGATGCGTCCACGCAAGACCTCGCAGAGTTGATCCGAGGGCTGGACACCGACCCGCAGCGGGGGCTGTCCGAGGTCGAGGCACAACGGCGGCTCTTGAGTGAGGGGCCGAACCAGTTGCGCACCGCACCGCCGGTGCCGGCTTGGCGCGCCTTCCTCACTCAGTTCCAGGACCCGCTGATCTATCTGCTGTTGACCGCGGTGGTGGTCGCGACGTTCGCGTGGGCAGTCGAGGGAGCCCACGGGTGGCCGATCGACTCGATCGTGATCACGGTCATCGTGCTGATCAATGCCATCCTCGGTTTCAGCCAGGAGGCCAGGGCCGAGCACGCCGTGGCTGCCCTCCAGCGGATGACGGAGGTGCAGGCGACCGTGATACGGGATGGCCGTATGCGGGAGTTGCCGGCCCGTGAAGTGGTCCACGGCGACCTTCTCGTCCTCGCGGAGGGCGACCAGATCGCGGCCGACGGCCGACTGGTTGAGGGCAATGCGCTCCGCGTTGCTGAGGCGGCCCTGACCGGCGAGTCGGCTGCCGTGTCCAAGGTCGTGGGGGTGCTGGATTCCGAAGTGCCCCTAGGGGATCGGACCAATAGTGTGTTCCGGGGCACCGCGGTCACCCAGGGCACCGGGCGTGCGGTGGTCACCCATACCGCCATGGACACGCAGATGGGTGCTATCGCCCGCCTCCTGGAGGTCACGGTCCGTGAAGCGACTCCGTTGGAGCGCGAGATTGCTTTCATCGGCAAGTTTCTGGGCGCTGCCGTCATCGTGATCGCCATCGTGGTGATGACCACCGTGTGGCTGATCAGCGGGGTCCACACCGCGCAGGACGCTGTCACCGTGCTGCTGCTCGGTGTCTCCCTCGCTGTCGCCGCCGTGCCCGAGGGCCTGCCGGCGGTGCTCTCTCTCGTGCTCTCGGTCGGGGTCCAACGAATGGCCGCGCACAACGCCATCGTCAAGAACCTGAGCTCCGTGGAAACGCTGGGCTCAGCCACGGTGATCTGCTCGGACAAGACGGGGACCCTGACCAACAATGAGATGACGATTCGGCGCGTCGTGACCGCATCGGGCAGCGCTGAGGTGACCGGGGCGGGATACCGACCCGAGGGTGAGGTCCGTGCCGGGGACGTGGTGCTGGGGGTGGACACCGACCTCTCGCGCGATGCGCAGCGTGCTGAAGGCACCGTCGTGCTGGCGGGTGGCTCACTCGCGTCGAACTCCGAGTTGAGGCAGGAGGACGGTCAGTGGACCGTCCTGGGTGACCCCACTGAGGCCGCATTCCTCGTCGCCGAGCGCAAGATGGGTCTGACGTCGAGGCGCGAACGACGCTTCACCCGCCTAGGCGAGGCTCCGTTCACCTCCGAGCGCAAGCGGATGTCGACGGTGCATGTTGATCACGAGGACGGTGAGGCGCTGGTGCTGATCACCAAGGGGGCTCCCGATATCGTCCTGCGCAGGTGCAGCCACTTTCGGAAGGGAATGGAAAGTTTCCCTCTTGACGACCTCACGCGCGCCAAGGTGCTCGAGGAGGTGGAGGATCTCTCCAGCCAGGCGATGCGCACCATCGGGGTGGCCTACCGGCCCCTCGGCGGTGGCGAGCACCAGACCCTGCTCTCCGCGGAGCAGCTGGACACGGGCCAGGTGTCCGCCGACGTGGCGGAGTCCCTGGAGGAGCACCTGGTCTGGGTCGGCTTGGTCGGGATGATGGATCCCGCGCGCGAGGAGGCCGGCGCAGCCGTCCACGAGGCGCACCGAGCGGGGGTGCGGGTGGTCATGATCACCGGCGATCACCCCTCCACCGCACTGCGCATCGCCCAGGACCTGGGGATCGGGGAATCCGGCGCGAGGGTGGTTTCCGGCCCGGAGCTGGACGAGCTCGACGAGGATGCGCTACGGCAGGTGGTCACCGAGGTGGACGTCTTCGCGCGGGTCGCACCCCAGCACAAGTTGCGGATTGTCGATGCGCTCCAGGCGAATGGGCATGTCGTGGCGATGACCGGCGATGGTGTCAACGACGCGCCGGCGTTGAAGTCGGCAGACATCGGCGTGGCGATGGGGATCACCGGCACGGAGGTCACCAAGGAAGCCGCCGCGCTGATCCTGCGTGACGACAACTTCAGCACGATCGTGGTGGCGATCCGACAGGGCCGGGTCATCTTCGACAACATCAAGAAGTTCTTGCGCTACCTGCTTTCCTCCAATATGGGGGAGGTTCTCACGGTCTTCCTGGGCGTCATCTTGGCCTCGGTCATCGGTTTGGACGACGCCTCCTCCGGCGGGATCGTCGTGCCGCTCCTGGCAACGCAGATCCTCTGGATCAATCTGGTCACCGACGCTGCGCCGGCGTTGGCGCTGGGAGTGGACCCTGAGACGGATGACGTGATGGCGCGCCAGCCGCGAGGACCGGGGGAGAGGGTGATCGACGCGCGGATGTGGTTCGGGATCCTGGCTGTCGGCCTGGTCATGGCGCTGGTCACGCTGCTGAGCATGGACCTCTTCTTGGAGGGTGGCCTCATCGACGGAGGGGGCGAACTCGTGGTCGCGCGCACGGCAGGATTCACGACTCTGGTGCTAGCCCAACTGTTCAACGTCTTCAACTCGCGCTCGCAGACCACCTCGGCGTTCAAGGACCTGTGGAGCAACCACTGGCTGTGGGCCTCCGTGGGCTTTGGCCTCGGCGCGCAGATTGCCGTCGTGCACATGCCCGTGCTGCAGACGGCCTTTGGCACGGCAGCCCTTGATCTGGAGCACTGGGTCGTCTGCATCGCGCTGGCCAGTTGCGTGCTCTGGTTCGACGAGCTCGTCAAGCTGCTCGAGCGCGTGGCCGACCGCCGCCGCAACGGCTAGGTTCGTTTGATGAGTGACTCGACTGCCGCCGAGCTAGTGATCTCTGGTGGCCCCATATTGACGATGGACGCCAGGGGCAGCCGTCCAGCGGCGGTAGCGGTCCGAGACGGCAGGATCGTGGCCACCGGATCGTCGGAGGAGGTCGCCACCCGTGCAGGGATTGGGCCGGCCACCCAGGTGCTAGACCTTCAGGGCCGGACGCTGCTTCCGGGTCTTATCGATCCGCACATGCACGCCGCCATGGTGCAGATGGCCGACTGGGTGGATGTCAGCCCTATGACCAATCCCACCGACGACGACGTCTTTGCCACTTTGCGCAACGCCGCGCCCACCTCGACGGGCTGGGTCATTGCCAAGCTGTTCGACCCCAGCATCACGCGGGGACACCCGCAGTTGGACCGTGCGGTCCTGGACGCGCTGGCGCCCGACCGTCCCATGCTCGTTTTTGAAAGCAATGGCCACGTCGCGTACGCCAACTCGGTGGCCCTGCGCGAGGCGGGTGTGGACCGCCACAGCCCCGACCCGCCGCAGGCACGATATGGGCGCACCCCTGACGGCGAGCTCACCGGACGGTTGGAAGAATCAGCAGCTGTCGGCGCCTTCGTCAAGGGCATCCCCACCCTCACCCGCGACGATATGTTGGCCCGCCATAAGGACCTGCTGTGGCAGGCCGCTGCTCAGGGCGTCACCCTGCTCCACGACTGCGGCATCGGTGCCGTCAGCGGACCCGAGGACCTGGACATCCTGCGCACGGTCGTGGACGCGGAGTCCCCGGTGCGCTACCGCGGCATGCTGGTGTCCACCCTCTACGACACGTGGGCGGCGATGGGCCTCGAGCCTGGCTTCGGTGATGACCGCCTGCGGGTCGACGGCATCAAGGCATGGTCCGACGGCTCCAACCAGGCCGGGACGGGCTACCAGCGTTTGCCTTACCTGGGCACGGATGCCCGCGGCTCACTCAACTATTCCCCCGAGGCCCTCGCCGCAGTCGTGGACCGGGCCCACCGCGACGGGTGGCAACTCGGTGTGCACGCCAACGGGGACGCTGCTATTGACGTGACCCTCGATGCCTATGAGCAGGCGCTGACCCGCGCCCCGGGTCGTGACCACCGCCACCGCATCGAGCACTGCAGCGTGCTCCACGACGACCAGATCGCCCGGATGGTGGCACTCGGCCTCTCGCCGTCCTTCCTCATCGGACACATCCGGTGGTGGGGGACCGCCTTCCGTGACCGACTGCTCGGGCAGGCCCGTGCCAACCGCTACGACCCGTGCGCCTCCGCGTTGGCCGCCGGGCTGCGGATCTCCCTGCATAGCGACTGGAACGTGACCCCGATCGAGCCGCTGCGTTACGTGGAGGATGCCGTCACGCGCATCATGGCGGAATCCGGGGACATCCTGAACGGCGATGAGCGCATCTCTGTCGAGGCGGGTCTGCGCGCGGTCACCATCGACGCTGCCTGGCAGTGTCGGGCCGACGACATCACCGGCTCCATCGAGCAGGGCAAGTATGCCGACTTGGTGGTCCTAGAGGAGGATCCCACCGCTGTCGACCCCACCCGCATCTCCGGCATCACGGTTTCGCAGACGCTGCTCGCAGGCGAGGTCCGGCACGGGAGCTAACTTCGCCGAGTCCCAGCCGACTACCACCGATCGACACCCCACCGAGCTCACCGAGGACTGATCATCATCGCCACGCTGCCCACGCATACCCGCGAGATCCACCTAGCTTCCCGACCAGAGGGATGGCCGGAGCTGGCCAACTTCACACTGGTGGAGACCGCCCTGCCCGATCTTGAGGACGGCGAGGTGCTGGTGGCCAACCGCTACATGTCGGTGGACCCCTACATGCGTGGCCGGATGAATGACGGCAAGTCCTATGTCTCGCCCTTCCAGATCGGCGAACCACTGGAGGGCGCCGCGACGGGGGAGGTGCTCGCTTCTTCCTGCCCTGATGTGCCTGTGGGCGTGACGGTGCTGCACCACCGAGGTTGGCGCGAGCACGCGGTGGTCTCCGGCGCTACCGTCAAGATTGTCGACCCTGCACTGGCGCCCGAGTCCGCCTTCCTCGGTGCGCTCGGGATGACCGGGCTGACGGCATACGCCGGGTTGATGTACGCGGCGAAGTTCACTGACGGCGACATTGTCTTCGTTTCTGGCGCGGCGGGCGCGGTCGGCTCCCTCGTGGGCCAGATCGCCAAGGCTAGCGGCGCGTCGCGTGTCCTCGGCAGCGCTGGCTCCCCCGACAAGGTGGCGCGGATCCTGGAGTTGGGCTTCGATGCGGGCTTTAATTATCACGACGGTCCCGTCGTGGACCTCCTCAAAGAGGTAGCCCCGCAGGGGATCGATGTCTACTTCGACAACGTCGGTGGTGAGCACCTCGAGGCGGCCATCTCAGTGCTCAACACGCACGGCCGGGTAGCGATGTGTGGGGCCATCTCCCAGTACAACGCCACGGAGCCGAGTCCGGCCCCCCGCAACCTTGGGACGGTGATCGGCAAGCAGTTGACCCTTCAGGGGTTCTTGGTCGGGATGTATGCCGACAAGGCCGAGGAGTTCGCGCAGAAGATGGCCGGCTGGCTCGCTGACGGGTCGATCACGTGGGACGAGACGGTCCGAGATGGTCTGGAAAACGCCCCCGCGGCCTTCATCGAGCTGCTCCGTGGCGGCAACACCGGAAAGATGGTCGTCCGGCTGTGAGCGACTAGCCGCGTCAGCCCTTGTCGCGATCGGCAGGAGCGTGTCGCAGTTGTTCACGCAATTTGTCGGATGGTCAACTGCGCTGTCGTTCTACAGGTGGCGCGCGGGATAGGCGTATCGAATACGCAGAGGGGTTTACTGGAGACACTGCGTATTCGGCTTGGCTGTATTCCCCTCGCCCAGCTGCACCCTGTAGGCGCTTCGGGCCTGTCGGCGGAGTGGGGGAGAGGACCCGAGAACACGCGCGCCTCGCGGCAGAAGAGTAAGTGTTCACGCGTTCGGGTGACATGCCTCATCATCATGAAGACCTGCGTTGCTGATCCGGCTGAGTCGACTCCAGTGTTGACTGGGCTTATGAATCTACACAGCATTGAGGTCGGCCTTGTCGGTGACGACTCGAGTGTTTTCGAGACCTTTGAGCGGGCTCAAGTCGTCGGGATCCGCAACGGGCGGCTCATGATCGCCTTCGATGCAGGGACCCAGCTGACGACGCTGCCGGCCTCGGCGGTTGACCGATTGGATATCGCTGGCGTCACGTCCGAAGTGCTGGACGAGATGGGACGCGCGCAGGACGGGCGCCGTAAATAGGACCGACTCTCGGCAGATCCGGTATGTCACGACCCTCCTGCCGAGGTTTTTGCAGATCAGGAAGATCCGGGGAAGCACCCGACTCTCGGCATGAGATCGAATCCGGAGTCCAGCGCGGCCCAAGCGCGCCATGAGGGGAGGGGAGTGTCACCCGTCCTTGGAGACGGACGGACCGTGGCCATCATTTCCGCGCGGACATCGCTCAGAGCCTGATGGAGCGGCCGGAGTAGCGGGCCCAAGGTTCGGCAGCCTTGTCGGCATGGAGGAAGGCGACCTGCGTGCTGTAGCCGAGTGCTTTCGCGACGAGCGAGGGGTGGGCACTCCAGGACGAGCTCGCTGATCGCGCGGTTGCGGGCGCCGAGAAGGTTGACCCCCAAGTCCCGCAGCCGGCACATGACGGTGTTCGGGTGAAGGTGCCGTCCGGCAAGTGTGCTGGGGAACAGCCACGGGCTGTTGGGGCCAGCGCCGCTGCGTAGGTTCGGTCGCGAGGGGGCATGTTCTCTGATGAGCGAGGCGAACGGCTCGGGAAGGTCGGTCGGGTACGTGCCGAGCCTGATACTCATGCCCGAGTCCGCGTCGTCGACGACGCTGGTAGGGAGTGCGACGACTTTGACCAGGGGTTGGGCGTAGAGCAGCAGGAGCATCCCGGCGACGCGGTAGGGGAGTGATTCACTGGTGCCGGTGAGTAGTTCGTGGATCCAGGCGAGCAGCTGGTCCTGACTCAGCGATGGGCTGGCTTTGGCGGTTCGGTGTTGGATCGTGACGGTGGTGTTGAGGCGCGCCCTCTTCGCGATAACGAAGAACGTTCTGATGGCACTGCGCGTCGTCGGTCCGGTGGCCAGCCACTCGTCGACGTCCTGCTGCGTGCAGGTGGCGGCGGTGCGCTCGTACGTCTCGTGAAGCCATATCAGGAACTTCACTGTTTCGGTGATCTCCTGCTTCGCGGAGTGGACTGGGCCGCGAGTGGCTGCACCGGACGCAGCCTTGGCGCGGATGCGCCGCAGGTGGTGCCATGTGGCGAAGTGCTGCACCGGTTGGCGTACCTCGTCGGGGAGGCCGTCGAGCTTGGCGTCGATCCACTGCTCGTTTCGTGACAACTGCTGGTTGCGCCAGCCATCGAGCATCATCTGCAGGACCTGCTCGTCAGGCCGCAGGACCGGCATCGACGCCACCAACTGGACCCGTCCTGATCCGTCAATCCGCATCGAAATCTCCCGAAATCCTCTGTTTCATCCAGTGATTCCACATGCACCCGATGAGAATCGAAACGTGTTTGCGCAGGCCAACGGCGTGTTGCACGGCTCATGCCGAATGGGCATATTGGCCCCGGCCGACTAGCCCGGCTCGTCCCAGGTCAGACCACGGGCCTGGTGTCGCCGGTGGGGCAGCGGTTCGGGTCGACCGAGATGATTCATCTGATGCAATACGCAGACTATGACTTTACATAATGTCACTTATCGGCTACCGCGATATGCTCGTAACAGATCAGATTTGCCACGTTCAGAGACATGGTCGTCGCGCATGGCCACGCGCGAGATCTGGAAGACGACCGAGCTGCGACGCCTCCTCGCAGACCAAGTCATTGTTCATTCGCACAGAAGTTCATCGGGATTGAACTTCTGGCTGGCATGACCTCGGAAGGTGGCCTCAACCCGAGGAAGTTTCTCGGACCGACGGCGCGTCGAGAAGAGACGGGCCGCGCAGGCCGGTCGACTCCTGCCTCTACCGACCTCTGCCTCTCACTCAGGGGGAGCCTGAACGGCCCCCTCGCGGTGCTCGGGCTGTCCTCGACCTCACCTGGGGCCGCGTATCCTCGGGGTCCGTGAGCACCACATCCGAGCATCCCGCTAACGCAGCCGCAGTGCAGGTCGACCCCGATGACCTGGCCACCACCCTTCGCGTCCTCGGCATGCTCCACGAATTGCCGGCGGGCCACGAGAACATCACCGCGGTCAAGCGGGCCACCGCCTCGATGCATAACCGGGTGAAGAAGACCCGGCGCCGCGAGGCGCGACAGGCGGAGCGTGACCCCATGGTCGTCCACGATCAGGCGATCCTCGATCAGACTGCGACCGGCTCACCGTTGCGCATCGACGACGAGACGAAGGGGATCCCCCTGACCTCCTCGACCGGTGCCCGCTACGCTGGCGAGCTGCAACTCCCGCGCGGCTGCTACATGTGCCACGCGTACTACACACTCGTCGACGCCTTCTATCACTGGCTCTGCCCGGACTGTGCAGCGCTGAGCCACCTGCGCCGCGACCAGGGCACGGACCTGCACGGTCGGCGGGCCCTGCTCACGGGGGGGCGCGCCAAGATCGGGATGTACATCGCTCTGCGCTTGCTGCGTGACGGGGCCGATCTGACGATCACGACGAGGTTCCCTCGGGACGCAGCGCGGCGCTTCGCCGAGCTCGCCGACTCGCCCGAGTGGATCAACCGGCTGACGATCATCGGAATCGACCTGCGCGATCCGACCCAGGTTGTCGCGCTGACCGACGAGGTCGCTGCCGCAGGGCCGCTCGACATCCTCATCAACAACGCCTGCCAGACTGTGCGCCGCTCCCCCGGCGCCTACTCAAGCCTCGTCGATGGCGAGTCCCAGCCGCTAGAGGGCGGTGGGCCGATACCCACGATGCTGACCTTCGACCGGGTGAGCGAGGCGCACCCGGCCGCGCTGCTCGGGACGCTCGGTGAGCATCCAGTGCCGCACGCGGACGTCGCCGCCCGCAGCGCCGCCGACCTCACCAAGCTCGCCCTCTCCGCCGGCAGTGCCTCGCTGGAGGCCCACCTCGCCGGCACCGCCGTCGACGCCGGCGGCCTGCTGCCCGATGTCGTTGCGAGCAACTCGTGGAAGCAGACGGTCGATGAGGTCGACCCGCTGGAGCTCCTCGAGGTGCAGATGTGCAACTCGGTCGCCCCCTTCCTCCTGGTCTCCCGGCTGCGGCCGGCGATGAGAGCCGCGGTGGAGCAGCAAAGGAAGTCCGCCGGCGACGCAGCCCGAGGCTACGTAGTCAACGTCTCGGCCATGGAGGGGCAGTTCTCCCGGCGTTACAAGGGCGCCGGACATCCGCACACCAACATGGCCAAGGCCGCGCTCAACATGCTGACCCGCACCTCGGCCGGCGAGATGTTCGAGACCGACCGGATCCTCATGACGGCTGTGGACACAGGCTGGATCACCGACGAGCGGCCGCATCACGAAAAGTTGGAGATCGCCGCACAGGGCTGGCACGCCCCGCTCGACCTTGTCGACGGCGCCGCCCGGGTGTACGACCCGATCGTGCGCGGTGAGCGCGGCGAGGACCTCCACGGTGTCTTCCTGAAGAACTACGAGCCGTATCCCTGGTAGGCGCTTGACACATTCCCGAGCCTCAGGCGCTCGAGGAGACGGTTGCCACCAAGCTCGCGTGGCGCACAAGGGCGCCAGCGCCCACGCACACGACATGTCGATGGGTTCCTGGCCTCGGGGACGCGCCTCCGCTAAGGTGACCGACACCCACCCCTTCGCCTCCAAAGGTGCGCCCATGAACTCGCTCACGATGGCCCTCATCGGCGTGGCGATGATCCTGGCCGGATACTTCCTCTACTCGAAGTACCTCGCTACACGGATCTACGCCCTCGATGACTCGCTCCCCACCCCCGCTCACCAGCTCCAGGACGGTGTGGACTACGTCCCCACCAATAAATACGTCCTGTGGGGTCACCACTTCACCTCCGTTGCCGGCGCTGCCCCGATCGTCGGACCGGCGGTCGCAGTCATCTGGGGATGGCTGCCCGCCTTCCTCTGGGTCACCATCGGCACGGTCTTCTTTGCCGGCATGCACGACCTCGGTGCACTGTGGGCCTCGATCCGCAACCGCGGTCAGTCCATCGGCGCGCTGTCCGGGCGCTATATCGGCGCCCGCGGTCGCAACCTGTTCCTCGTGGTGATCTTCCTCTTGCTGCTGATGGTCAACGCAGCCTTCGCGGTCGTCATCGCGAATCTGCTCATCGCCACCCCGACTGCGGTCATCCCGACATGGGGTGCCTTGGTTGTCGCCTTCCTCGTCGGCCAGGCCATCTACCGTTACAACTGGAGCCTGGTCGTGGTGTCCATCGTCGGGGTCGTCGCG
>NZ_JAUNVI010000001.1:24733-27334 GCF_030537745.1 Ornithinimicrobium sp.
CATCTACCGTTACAACTGGAGCCTGGTCGTGGTGTCCATCGTCGGGGTCGTCGCGCTCTACGCCCTGATCGTGATCGGCAACAGCGTCCCGCTAGCGCTGCCGGAGACCATGCTTGGGCTGGACGCCAAAGCGATGTGGATCATCCTGTTGTTCATCTACGCCGGCATCGCCTCGATGCTCCCGGTGTGGATGCTGCTTCAGCCGCGCGACTACATCAACGGCCTGCAGCTCTTCATCGCCCTGGGCATCCTCTACATCTCGGTGCTCATCGCTCGGCCAGAGATCGTCGCGCCCGCCTACAACACCAATGTTCCGGAGGGCACCCCGAACCTCATCCCACTGCTCTTCGTGACGATCGCGTGTGGCGCCATCTCCGGCTTCCACGGCATGGTCTCCTCAGGCACCACTTCCAAGCAACTCGACAAGGAGTCTGACGCCCGTTTCGTGGGCTACTTTGGTGCCGTCGGTGAGGGGCTGCTGGCCCTGGGAGCCATCATTGCCACCACCGCTGGCTTCAAGACCCTCGCGGACTGGGAGAACGTCTACCAGGCCTTCAACGACGGTGGCGTCAACGCCTTCGTTCAAGGAGGTGGCCGGATCATCGAGGCCGGTCTAGGCCTGCCGCAGTCCTTGTCAGCGACGATCATGGCTACTACTGCCATCCTCTTCGCGGCGACCACGATGGACACTGGCGTCCGCCTGCAGCGCTTCGTAGTCCAGGAGATCGGCGAAATCATCGGTTTCACCTTCAAGAAGGGACTGGCCACGCTCATCGCGGTCGGTGTCGCGCTCGGCCTCACCTTCGGCTCTGGTGCGGACGGCTCCGGCGGCCTGCTCATCTGGCCGTTGTTCGGCACGACCAACCAGTTGATGGCCGCGCTGACCCTGTCCATCATCGCCATCATGCTGATGCGCCGCGGTCGTACGGCACTGCCAGCGCTCATCCCGTTGGCGTTCGTCGGGGTAATGACGATCTACGCAGGGATCATCCAGCTCGGGACTTTCTATGAGAAGGGCAACTGGTTGCTCCTGGTCCTGGACATCATCATCCTCATTGCCGCCCTGTGGGTCATCGTCGAAGCCTTCGCTGCCATGCGTACGGCCCGCGACTACGAGGGCGACGACGACGCCGAGCTCGCTGCCATCTCAGACGAAGCAGCCATCGAGCACGTCGGCGACCACCCGGCGCACGACTGAGGGAGTCGGTGCCACCCGATGAACGATGACCGTCGCCAGCCCCGCAGCCGTCTTGCACAGGTCGCTGCGGGGCTGCGCGATTTCTACTCCGGTCCCTACCGTCGGACCTTCGCCCGCGCTCAGCAGGACGAGGACGATCTCTTTATGGTGATCGTCATGGCCGAAGCCCTGGGGGTGCCGAACCCAGCCAGTTACTACACCATCGAGTTGCTGCCGGTGGTCTACGAGCAGTTCCACGACTGGCACCGGAGAATGGGCCTGGACCGCTCACCGCTGGAGCACTTCGCGTGCTGCTGACAACCCACCCAGGAGTCTGATGCCGCACCTGCTCACCGACCTGGCCGAGCGGCGCGATGTGCTCTTCGTCGGGGGTAAGGGCGGGGTGGGTAAGACCGCCGTCGCCTCTGCTCTGGGGCTGGCCGTCGCTCGGACGGGCCGCCCCGTCATGGTCGTCTCCACCGACCCCGCCCACAATCTGGGGCACCTGTGGCAGCGCGGGGTCGGTGATAGTGCTGTCGAGCTCGCCCCGTTGTTGCGCGGCCTGGAGATCGACCCGGCTCGCACCACCGATGAGCACCTTCGCGCCGTGCGCAGCACCTTGTCGCGCCTCATGCCGGAGCACCTCCAGTCCGAGGTGGACAAGCATCTAGACCTCGCCCGGGATGCCCCCGGCACCTACGAGGCTGCGGTGCTCGAACGGATTGCAGAGGTTGTCGAGCAGCGAGGTCCTGACGAACTCATCATCTTCGACACCGCGCCCAGCGGTCACACCACCCGGCTGATTGCGCTGCCCGAGCTGATGCAGGCTTGGACGGAAGGTCTCCTGAGCCGCCAGGACCGCTCTGCTCGCTTCGGAGCAGCCCTGAGAGGCTTGGAGGGAGCCGACTACGACGCAGCCCAGGTGATTGGCTCTCAGCGGCTCCAGGATCCTTCCTCGACTTCGATCGGGCCACGTCGGACCCAAGATCGTCGAGCCCGCCGCGACGCGGAGATCCGTGAGGTGCTGGACCGTCGTCAAGCGCGTTTTAGGAATTTGCGTGAGGTGATGCAGAACCAGGACCGCACCGGCTTCGTCATCGTCACCGCCGCCGAGCGGCTGCCGGTCCTGGAATCCCTCGAACTGCACGATCAGCTCAGCCGATCTGGGATGGCCATCTCTGCCCTCGTGATCAACAAGAGGTCCCCGGCGGACGCCGGGGACCTGCTGGCGGCGCGCAGGCAGGTCGAGGACAGCTACGTCACGCAGCTCGCCAGGGCGCTGCCCCGCTTGCCTCTCGTGGAAGTCCCCTTGCTGGCGGGCGAGGTGGTGGGCGAGCAGGGGCTGGAGACCCTGCGCGCCCACCACTACTGAGACGTAAGCCGGTCAGCCGATTACCAGGACAACGGACCACGCAGGCACAGGA
>NZ_JAUNVI010000001.1:27344-117894 GCF_030537745.1 Ornithinimicrobium sp.
CGGCGCCCCCGCGGCCCTGGGGGGTACGCCCGGGGGGGGGGGGGGGTGGTGGGGGGCGGGCGGGGGGGGCCCCCCGGCCCCCCCCACCTCACCTGAGACGTGAGCCGTTCAACCGCTCCCGACACGAAGATGCCGGGCCTCAGCCGCTTCGGTCGCCCGCCATCTGCTGGACGTGCGTGACATACTCCACAACCGGCGCGTCGAGCGAAAGCTTGGACGGGGGCGGATCGTGCGGTATGCATGGCCCATGACTTCTCGGGGGAAACAACCCATCAGGTATGTGGCAGTTGGCGCGCTCGTCCTCTTCCTAACCGGCTGCACCGACGCCGGCGACGGTGACACTTCATCAGCCAGCAGCACAGCGGACAGCGTCGTGACGAGCACGAACGCCGACGAGGTGGCCACGACGACGGCAGCAGCCACCCCTGAGTCCCGCTACGTCACCGCCCTGCGGACCCTGGCTGGGGCCAAGGGCAAGACGGACGAGGAACTGCTCAAGATCGGCAACGAAATCTGCACTCACCTGGACAACGGCAAGACGATCGAGGACATGGCGCTCGCCGCGCAGAAGATCAAGGACCCCGCAGAGCGTGAGCTAGGCGCAGGCCAGATCGCCGTCGCGATACCGACGCTGTGTCCCCAGCACCTGCCGGACCTCGCCCGCTTCGTCGAGGAACAGAAGGCGCAACAGACCTCCTAAGAGCCGTGGGACCGGGATTGCGGTTGCCTGACAAATAGGTGATCGCCCAGGGGTGATGAGATCATCGAGTGGTTTGCCGTCCCGTCTCATGAAAGGGGTCGCCCTCGTGGCCGATCCGATCCGCAAGTACGTCGCTGAGTTCCTCGCGACCTTCCTCTTCGTCTTCACCATCATCGGCATCATCAACGCCGGAGTCGGCAGCGTCAGCGCGCTCGCCATCGGCTCTGCGCTGATGGTCCTCGTCTATGCCGTCGGTCATATCTCCGGAGGCCACCTCAACCCGGCCGTGTCCCTGGCCGTCTTCATCCGCGGCCGACTCTCCGCCGTTGACCTGGGTGGTTACGTCGTCGCCCAGCTCGTCGGCGGCGCGCTGGCAGCACTCGTGAGCATGGCGATCTGGCCGTCCGCGGCCGAGGGCCTCAACTTTGAGAGCACCTCCAGCGCCTTCCTGATCGAGCTGATCTTCACCTTTATTCTCTGCTTCACCGTCCTCAATGTGGCCACCTCCAAGGACCACCCGGACAACGCCTTCTACGGCCTGGCCATCGGCTTCGCAGTCGTCGTGGGCGTCGCCGCTGGCGGCGGCATCTCCGGCGGTGCGTTCAACCCGGCAGTCGCGCTGGGTCTGGCAGTGGACGGCGTCTTCACCTGGGGAAGCCAGTGGCTGTACTTCGGCGCGGCGCTGCTCGGTGGCGCGCTGGCCGCACTGGCCTTTAACCTGCTCAACCCGCACGACCGCGAGGCTGTCGAGGTCTGAGCCCAGCCCACCTCACCAGGACCGGTGTCGGCAGCTGCTCGCTGCCCGACACCGGTCTTGTTGTCTCCCGGCACAGGCGCACAGACCCCACCGTGCCACGTGCGACCCTTACCCCCATGGACCTACGAGACCTGGCGCCGCCCCTTGGGAGCGGCGTTTTTCCTCCCCCACGTTTCCTTCCCCCGCTCCTGGACAACGGGGTGCGGGGAGCCCGGAGTTGGACAGGTCTGACTTACGCGTTCGTGCCCGGCTACCGACCGCTCACCCTCGACCTGCATCGCCCGATCCACGCCAACGGGCCAGTGCCCCTGGTGATATGGATTCACGGCGGTGGATGGATCGAGGGCGATCGTCGCTACGTCCCGCTGCAGTGGGGTCAGCAGACGCTGTTCGACAAGGTCGTCGCCGCCGGGATGGCAGTAGCCACAGTCGACTACCGGCTTCTCGCCGAGGCGCCGTTTCCGGCGTGCGTCCACGACTGCGCGGCAGCGCTGCGCTACCTACGGCATCACTCCCCCGAGCTCGGCCTGAACCCCGAGCGCGTCGGTGTCTGGGGAGAGTCTGCGGGCGCACAGCTGGCGGCAATGATCGCCTTCCTCGGCAGCCGAAGGTATGTCGAGGCCTCGCTGGTCGGCTCCCTCGGCGTCGGCGCGGGCTCCCTGGGCACCTCCGCGGCCGTCCTGTTCTACGGACCGGACCAGATGGAGACGATCGCTGAAGAGGAGAACGGCCTGCACGGGCTTGGAGCCTTCGACGGCGAACGCGAGCTCGTGCGCCAGATGGCACCGATCGAGCAGGTCCACGGCGATATCCCACCCGTACTCCTCATGCACGGCGACGCCGACGGCGTCGTCGGTGTGGAGCACAGCCGGAGGCTGCACCAGGCCTTGCAGGCAGCCGGCGTCCACGCGACGCTGGAGGTGACGCCGGGCGCCGACCACTGCTTTCTGGGCACCCCCATCGAGCCGCACCTGGACCGCGCCGTCTCGTTCCTGGGGCAGCACCTACTGGCCCGCTGACCGTCCTGCCTGGCAAGCGACGTTCCACATCCTCCAGGGAACACGCAGGACTATCCACAGGCCGCCATGCTCCCCTACCGCGCCGCTCCCCCACCCTTGAGCATGGGCAGATGACGAAGAAGCAGCCTGCGGCACCGACCAACGAGGTCCGCCTGATCGGGCGGGTGAGCGGCGATCCGACCGCTCGAACGCTGCCCAGCGGCGACGAGCTCGTCCACTTTCGCGTGGTCGTGCCACGCCCACCCCGCGCAGGTGACGGAGGGAAACGACAGGTGGACACCATCGACGTCGCGTGCTGGGCAGCTAGGGTGCGGACGAGCGCGAAGAAGCTGCCCGACGGGCAAGGGGTCGAGATCCTCGGCAGCTTGCGGCGACGGTTCTTCGCCTCAGGCGCCACCCGATCCTCGAGGTATGAGGTGGAGGCCACCAGGCTGCGCCGGGTCGGCCTCACCTGAGCGTGGGTAGCCTCGAAGCCATGTTCACCCTCAACGACGGCCGCCACCTTCCGTCCATCGGCTTCGGCACTTATCCGCTTCGCGGACAGGACGGGGTGGGGGCGATCGTCACTGCCTTGGACGCCGGTTACCGCGTGCTCGACACGGCGGTCAACTACGAGAACGAACGAGAGCTGGGTGAGGCTCTCCGGCGCAGCGTCGTCCCCCGCGAGGACGTGTGGATCACCACCAAGATCCCCGGGCGCGCGCACGAGCACAGCCGCGCCGTGGCCGCGGTGGAGGAGTCGCTGCGCGCGTTGGGAGTGGACCACGTCGATCTGGTCCTGGTGCACTGGCCGAACCCATCCGAGGGCAGGTATGTCGAGGCGTTCGACGCGCTCGTGCACTGCCGCGAGCGTGGCCTCACCAGGTCGGTCGGCGTCAGCAACTTCACTGCCAGCCACCTGGACGAGGTGATCGCTGCCACCGGCGTCACGCCGGCTGTGAACCAGATCGAGGTCCACCCGCTTTTCCCGCAGGCCGAGATGGTCGCCTCCAACGCGCAACGGGGAATTTTGACGCAGGGATGGAGCCCTCTGGGCAAGGGCGCGCCACAGTACGACTCCCCCGCCGTCCTCGAGCCGGCGGAGCGTCTCGGGGCCACTCCGGCGCAGGTGATCCTCGCCTGGCACCTCGGCCGGGGCGTGATGCCGCTGCCCAAGTCCGCCACGCCCTCGAGGCAGCGCGAGAATCTTGCGGCGCAGGACCTTGAGCTGCTGCCTAAAGAACTGACCGCGATCACCGCGCTCGGCCGCCCCGATGGTCGCCTCTTCGACGGCGACCCGCTGACCCACGAGGAAAGATGAAAGACTCGAACTAGAGCCGAGCTAGAGCAGAGTTAGAGCACGGCCCGCACCCAGGGCACCTTGCGCAGAGGCAGCACCAGCAGCGTCGTCACCAGACTCACCACCACGATGCGGACCAGCAGCAACGGCCAGCTCGTGACCGGAGGGCCGAGCAACCCGGTGTCCGTCCCGACGATCAGCACGAGGAAGTGCAAGGTGAAGATGCCCATCGTCGCCAGGGCCACCGGCTCGGCATACCTCAGCACGGACGCCGAGGTGAGCACGTCCAGCGCTCCGCCGGGACGGATCATGGTCTGGGCGAGCAGGATGATCAGCACGGACAGCACCGCGACCGTCGGGCTGTAGTAGTGCGCCCCAGACCAAGATTCCAGCCACGCTGCCGCAGGATTCTTCCACTGCCAGGTCAGCAGCGTCATCAGCGAAATGACGACCAGGAGAGTCGGCCACACCCAGCGGCGCGGCAGCACCACACCCCGCAGTGCCCAGCCCATCAGGTAGGCACCCAGGTAAGGCAGCCACCAGGTCCACGCGCTATGAGTCACGCCGATCCGTGCTCCGTCAGTGCCCAGCGGCCACGTGGACAAGATCGGGACGGCATAGGCGATCACCGCCCCGGCGACCCATTCGCGCCGCCCCGCTCGGCCGATCCAGGGCACCAGCACCGGCGTGAGCACGGACAGGCCGAGCACGATCCACAGGAAGTACAGATGTGGCGCCACCTGACCCTGGACGACCTTGGCCAGGCCGTCCCGCCAGCCGTCCAACCAGCCCTCGCGGGTCTGGGCCATGTAGGTCAGATAGACCAGGTGCCACACCACCAGCGCCGGGAGCAGCCGCCACACGCGTTTGCGCAGATAGGGGCCGCTTCCCCGAAACTTCGCCGGATCCAGGGACAGCGCACCGGAGATCATCACGAAGACGGGCACGGCCCAGATGAAGGGCAGGTCGAGCGCACGCGCTACCCAGCCGTCGACGGAGGTCATCGACCGCGCCGACGACGCGGTGGCACCGGCGGAGTGGATCGCGACGACCCCGTAGATCGCGATGATCCGCAACCAGGTCACCCAGGCCAGGGACGCGGTCGACGTCGAGGTCTGTGCACTCACGGCACAACCCTGTCACGCCGGCGACCTACCCTTGCACCATGGCCGCCCTGACACCACGCACCCACCAGACCGACCGCTCCGTCCTGGTGGCCTACGACTTCGGCGCCCACCTGACCCAGTGGCGCGTCGACGGCAAGCCGGTGATCTGGTGCAGCCCCGCGGCCGTGCTCGACGGTTCGTCGGCCATGCGGGGCGGCGTCCCGATCTGCTTCCCGTGGTTCGCGGCAGGCCGCACCGCCGACCGCTCCCCCAGCCACGGGCTCGTACGGACCGCGACGTGGCGATCGGCGGACCCGCGCGACGGCGAGGTGTGGGCCTGGGTGCTCACCTCAGACGACGTCGCAGACGGTCCCATGGCACCGCACGAGACGCCGTTCGAGCTCAGGTATGCCGTGTCCCTCACGGAGGTGGACGAGCCGGCCCTGCACGTAGCCCTGTCGATCAGCAACCCAGGATCGGAGCCACTCGAGGTGGAGGCTGCTCTCCATACCTATCTGGGCGTCTCGGACGTGCGGCAGGTCCAGGTGCTGGGGCTGGAGGAGGCAGGCTATCTGGACAAGGTGACGGGCGGTCGTGCGGTGCAGAGGGGGACCTTGCGGATCGACGGCGAGACCGACCGGGTCTATGACCGGTCAGGAGTGGTCCGAGTGCTGGACTCGGGCGGGGACCGCGAAGTCCACGTCCACCCGGAGGGGGCGACCCAGACCGTGGTCTGGAACCCCGGCGCGGACAAAGCCGCGCATATGGCGGACGTCGGCGACGGCTGGCGTTCCTTCGTCTGCATTGAGACCGCGGCCACTGGTGAGCTCGGGCTCACCATCACCCCAGGGCAGCGCCGTGAGATCGGGTGCGTTCTGCAGGCCAGATCACCGCACGTGTGACACGCTGAACCCCGATGGATGAGACCAGCAGACCCATGGAACCGGACGACCCAAAGGCATATAGCCCAGAGGCGTACGACGGCCCCGGCGTCGACCGCGGCATGCTCATCCTTCAGGGGTTGCGTGGGGCGGCGGCCTGGTCATGGCGGTTCCTGCTGGTCGCTGGTGCGCTCTTCGCCATCTTCTATCTGATCGGCAAGGTCTGGGTAGGGGTCCTTCCGCTCCTGCTGGCGCTGCTGGTCTCCACGGTGCTCTGGCCGATCGTCCGCTGGCTCAAAGCGCATCGCGTGCCGTCCGCGCTCGCCGCCGGCCTGGTCCTGTTGTTCTCCGTCCTGGGACTGCTCGGCATCCTCGCCGCGATCGCGCCCACCGTCGTCGACCAGGGCGAGCTCATCGTCCACCAGGCCGCTGACGGACTCCAACTGTTGACGGACCGGCTCGCCGGTCCGCCCTTCAACGTGCAGAACGATCAGGTCACAGCGTATGTCGACAAGGCGACCGCGTGGCTCCAGGAACAGGCGACGCGTATCGCAGCCGGCGTGCTGACGGGTGTCTCTACGGTTGGCTCGATCCTGGTCACATTCGCGCTGACGGTCGTCCTCACTTTCTTCTTCCTCAAGGACGGGGAGCGGTTCTCGCCCTGGATGCGGCGCTTCGTCGGCCCAACTGCCGGGATGCACTTGACCGAGGCGTCTGCCAGGGTGTGGCGAACGCTCGGTGGCTTCATCAAGGCACAGGCGCTGGTGTCGCTGGTGGACGCGTTCTTCATCGGTCTGGGCCTGTGGTGGCTAAATATCCCGATGGCCTTCGTCCTGGCGCTCATCACCTTTATCGCTGGCTTCATCCCGATCGTCGGCGCCGTGACGGCCGGGTCGCTCGCGATCTTGGTGGCCCTGGTCTCCCTCGGCTGGAACACCGCACTGTGGGTGCTGGTCCTCGTCCTGGTAGTGCAGCAACTCGAAGGCAACGTCCTCTCCCCCGCGATCCAGGGGCGGACGATGGAGTTGCATCCAGCCATCGTCATCCTGGTCGTCGTGGCCGGCGGTGCCCGCTGGGGCATCGTCGGAGCGTTCCTGGCCGTGCCGATGGCCGCGGCCGTCGTCACCGTGATCCGCTATGGAAGCGAGCACCTCGACCTGAGGACCGGCAGAGTTCGGGCCACCGACCTGTCCCAGCGCACCCCGGAGGGTCGCGCTGCAGCCGAGCTTGCCGAGCAGATCGCGCCGGTCTTTCAGCTCCGGGCAAAGCAGGCCTTCGAACAGGCCGAAGGCGAGCGCGGAGAGGCGCGGCAGGTGGTCACCAGTGACAGCCGCTCGGAGCGGACCGGAGCCTTCCGTGACCGTTTCCTGACCCCCCTCCTGCGGCGGGGAGAAGGCCGCGATGTTCCGGTGGCCAACGAAGATGCTAGGGCTGCTGATCTCGCCGAAGTTGACCTCACCGCAGAACCGGACGGCCATCCCCCGGGCACACTTCCCCCACGCGCCTGAGGGCGCTGAGGGGGACATCATCCCAACGCGCCCAGCCCACGCAGAGCGGGCACCTCAGCACAACGCTGAGATGCCCGCTCGGTGCACTGCTGCTGCCGTGTCGGCAGCGTCAGAGGTCAGCGGTCGGTGGCGTCCTTGAACGCGTCCTTACCCTTTTCCACGGACTGCTTCACGTTCGCCTCGGCCTGGTCCATGTGTCCCTCGGCCTCCAGGCTGGCGTTGTCGGTCGCGTCGCCGATGTGCTCCTTGGCCTTGCCCTTCGCCTCTTCGGCAGCGTTCGAGATCTTGTCGCCCATACCCATGGTGTCGCTCCTTCATTGAGGGTTGATGTACCTCTACTCTCGGCGCACCCCCCACGAGTCGCAACTCCAACCGCCCTTCGATGTGCGAAAGTCCTCTCATGAGTGCGGAGACGGGCATCGTCCGGGCAGACCCGAAGGTGGAGCGGACGCGGGCCCACCAA
This sequence comes from Ornithinimicrobium sp., assembly GCF_030537745.1. Lineage (GTDB taxonomy): Bacteria > Actinomycetota > Actinomycetes > Actinomycetales > Dermatophilaceae > Ornithinicoccus. Next base: position 35,058 of record NZ_JAUNVI010000001.1, read on the forward strand.
CGCGCCTGGGGATGGTACGACTGGGCCAACTCCGCCTATGTCACGACGACCGGCACCGTCCTGATCAGCCCCTATCTGACCGCGCTGGCCAGGGCGGACGCGTGCCCGGACCTGCCGACGGGCGGGGTCTGCACCATCGACCTGTCGGTGCTGGGCGTCCCGATCGCCGTGGGGTCGCTGGCTCCTTACACGATCACCGTCGCTACCCTCGTCTCGGCGATCTTCCTGCTTTTCGTCGGCGCGATCGCCGACCGCCACCCGCGCCCGACCCAGCTGATGGGTGGCCTGGCCTGGGTCGGCGCCGCGGCCGCGTCGGCCATGTTCTTCCTGCAGGGCGACAACTGGGAGCTCGGCGTCCTGCTGGTCGTCATCGCCAACCTCTGTTTGGGCGCTTCGACCGTCGTCTACGACGCGCTCCTGACACGGGTGGCGCATCCCGATGACCGTGACAAGGTGTCTTCCCGTGGCTGGGCTCTGGGTTATCTGGGTGGCGGGATCCTGCTCGCCCTCAACCTGGCCCTGATGCAGCTGCACGAGAGCCTCGGCCTGAGCTACGGGATGGCCATCCGGCTGTCCCTGCTCTCTGCGGGGCTGTGGTGGGCGATCTTCACCCTGATCCCCGTGCTCGGCCTCCGAGCCATCCGTGGCACCACCGCCACCCCGATCGATCGAGGCGAGGGCATCATCGGCGGCAGCTTCACTCAGCTGCGCCACACCCTCGGTGAGCTGCGGAACTACCCTCAGACCCTGACCTTCCTGCTGGCCTACCTGTTTTTCAACGACGGCATCCAGACCGTCATCTCCTCAGCCAGTCTCTACGGCACCGAAGCTCTGGGGTTTGAGACCAGCCAGATGATCATCACGATCCTGCTGGTCCAGTTCGTCGCGTTCGGTGGCGCGCTCGCCTTCGGTGGCCTCGCTTCGAAGTTTGGCGCCAAACGCACGGTGCTGGGAGGCATCGTGATGTGGACCTTCGTCGTCGCGTTTGCCTACTTCGTGCCACGGGGAGCCTTCGTCATCTGGCTCATCTGTGCGGTCTTCATTGGCACCGTGCTGGGTGGCACCCAGGCCCTGTCCCGCTCGCTCTACTCCCAGCTGGTGCCGCGAGGACGCGAGTCGGAATTCTTCAGCTTCTATCAGGCCATGGAGCGAGGCACGAGCTGGTTCGGCACGCTGGCCTTCGGGCTCACCTACCAGTTCACCGGTTCCTACCGTCCGGCGATCCTGGTGACGATCTTCTTCTTCGTCGTCGGTGGCCTGATCCTGACCCGGGTCCGGGTCCGCGAGGGGATCGCGGCGGCGGGCAACGAGCAACCGCGGATCGTCTAGGCGCCCACGCTCGTCGACGTACTGCGAAGGCGATCAAAAAACCGGCCCTGGACCGTGGGGTCCGGGGCCGGTCTGTTGGTATGGCGTGGGCTCAGGCGGTGCGCTTGCGCGACGGCTTCTCGCCGCGCACGGTGCGCAGCAGCCCCAAGCGCTCCTCGAGAAGCTCCTCGAGCTCGTGGATCGAACGACGCTCCAGCAGCATGTCCCAGTGAGTACGGACCGGCTTGGTCGCCTTCAGCTCCGGCTCTGGGCCGTCGACCAGCTTGGCGTCCAAGCCGCAGCGGCACTCCCAGAGCGAGGGGATGTCCGCCTCGACAGAGAAGGGCAACTCGCTGATGTGCCCGTCCGGGCAGACATACTTGGTGATGGTGCGCTCACTGAACGTCACGCCCTCGTCGCTCTCAAACGAAAGCCAGCTCAGGTTGGTGCCGCGGAGGGACCTTTCAGCCATGGGTAAACTCCCCTCGTGTCCAGGACACGGTGAAATCGAAAGACGGTCAGAATGATGTGACTCTTGGTGGACAACGCACCCCAAGGTCACGATGTTCCCGGTTGTGCTATCCCCACTGCTTCCACAGCAGGCCCGCAAAGGCCTCGGCGTCATCGTGGGGTGGACATTTCATGGTAGCGAGGTCTGGCCGGGAGGGCCAGTCGACCGCCCTGGCGCTGGTCAGCGGCTTATTGACCCACGGCGGGCGGTCTGTGGTCGGTGTCCCAGGTGCCCGGCGCCGGCTCCTCGGAAAGGACCTCGCCCTCGATGACCTGACCGCGCCCAGGTGCGTCAGGACGCGTGCCACCCACCGCGCTGCTACCCCTGGTGGCGGCGAGCGCCTTGGCTGCGACGATCGTCTGCAGGAGCCGACGTGCGACCGGGCGGGTAAAGGGTAGGACGAGCAGTAACCCCACAATGTCGGTGAGGAAACCGGGCAGAATCAGCAGGAAGCCACCGAAAGTGACCAGAATCGCGTCGCTGACCTCATCAGTGGGCATCTTCCCCGAGCTGAGTGCGGCCTGGAGCGCGCGGAAGGTCCGCCCTGACTCGCGGCGAGAGAGCCACGCACCCAGCACCGCCATCGCCACCAGGAGCGCGATCGTCCACAGCACGCCGATGCTCTTGCCGACGACGATGAGGACGATGATCTCCAGGATCGGCAGCAGCACAAGTAGGGCCAGCAGCCAGCGGAGCAGATGGCTGCGCCGTCGGGGTGGGCGGGGTCCAGCGGTCATGTGTTCTCCTCCAGGTGGTGCCATCCGGAGGAACGCCGTGACCTGCCCAGACGTTCCCGCAGCGCGCGCGCCCGCCGCTGCACACCCCATACCCCGACCTTGACGGCCGCCTCGCGCACGATGGAGTCGCTCATCTTGGAGACCCCCACCTCGCGCTCGACGAACGCGATGGGGACCTCGACCACGGTCAACCCATGGTCCAGCGCCCTCAGCGTGAGGTCGACCTGGAAACAATAGCCCTGAGAGGCAACCTCATGGGTGTCCATGGCTCGCAGTGCGCTGAGCCGGTAGACCCGGAAGCCGGCGGTCGAGTCACGCACCGGGATGCCGAGCGCATAGCGGGCATAGGTGTTGGCACCGACGGAGAGCAGGCGGCGGTGCAGCGGCCAGTTGCGCACGGAGCCGCCCGGCACCCAGCGCGAGCCGATCACCAGGTCAGCGTCGGCCGCGGCCGCGAGCAGCGACGGCAACTGCTCAGGCTGGTGCGACCCGTCGGCATCGATCTCCACGACGGCGTCATAGCCGCGCTCCTGCGCCCAACGGAAACCGGCCAGGTAGGCCGGCCCCAGTCCTTCCTTGCGTGGACGGTGCAGCACGTGGACGCTGGCGTCGGCTGCGGCCAACCGGTCGGCGAGAGCGCCGGTGCCGTCGGGGCTGTTGTCGTCCAGGACGAGCAGGTCCGCGTCGGGAACGGCAGCGCGGATACGGCTGACGATGAGCGCGAGGCTCTCCACCTCGTTGTAGGTCGGGATGCAGACGCACACCCGCTGCAGGGGGGCTCGTTTCGGCTCGGTCACCGGGCGAGCCTAACCGTGGCGGCGCCTGCCGCAGCCCTTGGCCGACGGGGCAGCAGCCCTAGGAGGACGATGAGCACGGCCGCCAGCGGCACCCACGGACCGGTCCGCACGGCGAGGGTGAGGTCGGTCCGCAGCGGCAACTCCCCCTCCAGCAGCGCCTGGGAGAACAGCTCCGTGCGCTGGTGCACGGTGCCAGCTGGCGTGATCAGGCCGGAGATGCCGACGTTGCTGATGTGCACCACCGAGCGGCCGTATTCGACGGCGCGGACGCGGGAGGCCGCGATGTGCTGGGCGGACTGGTCACCAGGGCCGAACCACGCGTTGCTCGTGGGCACGACCAGGAGGTCTGCTCCCCCGGTCACGACGTCGCGGACGGCCGGGTCGACGACGATCTCGAAGCAGATGCTGAGGCCGAGGTGCACCACCCTTCCGTCCCGCAGCGGCACCGGCATCACGCCCGGACGCGTGCCGGGCACGAAATCGGTGATCCGGTCCACCCACGGCGAAAGGTGTCGCATGATCGACCGCAGCGGCATCACCTCACCGAACGGCGCGAGGTAGATCTTGGTGTAGGTCTGGTCTAGGCCGGTGCCGGGCAGATAGCTCAGCGCCATGTTGTGGGGCGCCTCGCCACCGCGACGAGACACCGCCCCCAGCACCACTGGAGCCCCGATGTCGTCCACGGCGTCCATGATCCGGCCGGTCGCTACGGGGCTGCCGTCCGGCCGGAGCGGGTCCAGGTCGCTGGCGCCTTCGGGCCAGAGCACGAGATCCGGGGACGGCAAGGCGCCGCTGGACAGGTCCGTGGCCAACTCGTGCGTCAGGTCGGTGTAGCGCTGCAGCATGGTGCCCGGCTCGGCGGTCAGCGTGCGCGTGAAGTCCGGCGGGATGTCACCCTGGACCGCCGCGACCGTGACCGGGTCGCCATCGACGGGGCGCGGGATGAGGAGCGGGCCGAGCATGAAGGTGGCGGCAGCGAGGACGGCACCGAAGGCCTGGAGCCGGTGCGTGAGGGGGCTGCCGTGCCCGCGGGCCAGCATCCGCTGAGCCGCCACTGCCAACAGACCTCCGACCAGCGCGACGAGGAAGCCCAGGCCGGGCACCGCCACCAGGCTGACCGCCCCGAGCATGGGCGAGTCGGCCTGGCTGAAGCCCAGCCGGCTCCACGGGAAACCGCCGAACGGGCTGACCGAACGCCCCCATTCCATCAGCACCCAGGCCGCCGCCCCCACGACCGGGCGCACCATGCCGTCTCGTTGCAGCCAGGCGAGCAGCCCGCCGAGGGCAGCGGGGTAGAGCGCTGACGCCACGGTCATCGCGACCCAGGGACCGGTCCCGGCATAGGTGCTAGCCCAGGTGAACATTGGCCCGAACCACATCAGACCGAGCAGCAGTCCGCTGGCCAGGCCGCTCCGGACCGAGGCGCCCGCGGTGGCGACCGCCAGCGCACCGCACCCCACGATCGCCAGCGGCCACACGTCATAGCCGGGGAAGGCCAGCCAGAGCGCGAGGCCACCGAGCGTGGCGAGCAAGAGACGCAGGGGAAGCACGAAGGCAACCCTACGGGCTCCGGGCATAGCCGGACCCCGCCACCTTTGGGGCCGAACCTGTCGCGGCTGGAGGCCACGGCAGGCACGTTGTCTACTCGGTGCGGGGTCCTGACTGCCCCTGGTGACGATCTTCATCGCGGTGTCGGGGACCGTTCGAATGTAGGGTCGGGCTCCTGCGCTGTCAACCGCCCGCTGACCTGCGACGATGCGCAAAGCTGCAGGTCAGGGTCGGTGAGTCCGCGGGCAGCAGGCTTGCGTTCCCCGGCGTGTTTGCACCGACACGCCGAGCCTTGGTGAGGAGGGCGAGCGAACCGATCAGGCTCCCGGTGGGACCACTACGGTGCCACGCGCCCGGGTGGCGACGGTCGGCGGCTCCAGCACCGCAGCGGTCGAGGCCGAGGAACCCTCGGTGCCTTCCTCGCCGCGCGCGACGACCCTCACCTCGAAGTCCATCTCGCGGCTGCGGGAGCCCACCCGCACCAGCGTGGCGGTGATCTCCAGGCAGTCCCCGGCGCGCACCGGCGCCAGGAACTGCACCTCGCTGTAGGACGCGAAGAGCCCCTCGTCACCATCGGTCCGGATGCACAGCTCGGTCGCCACGTCGCCGAACAGAGCCAGGCTGTAGGCGCCGTCGACGAGATTGCCGGCATAGTGCGCATGGGAGTAGGGGACGTAGCGGGCATGGGTAACTCCCATGCCGACGGTGGCGGGGTGGTTGGCGGGCAGGTGATCGCCCGTGGTCGGGGTCGGTCGGTCACTCATGTGCTCTTCCTCACGTTGTTCTCTGGCGGGTGCCCTTGCGGGCCTTGCGCTTGGGGGCGGGGGTTTGACGGTCTGGTCCGGACAGGGCGTGGACCAGGTAGGAGGCGACCTCCCCGGGCGTGGTGCCCTTGCCAAAGATGCGGTCGACGCCCAGGGCGCCCGCCGAGCCCTCCTCAAAGCGGGGACCGCCGACGATCAGGAGGGGCACCTCTCCTGCCGGGTAGGCCTCCCGGAAGGCGGCCGACATCTGGGTGGTGTTGTGGATGTGGGCGTCACGCTGGGTGACGACCTGGGACACCAGCACGGCGTCGGCGTGGTGCTCGCGTGCCTGCTCGACGAGCTCGGGGACGAGGACCTGGGCGCCGAGGTTGACGACGTTGATCTCGGAGTAGTACTCCAACCCCTTCTCACCGGCGAAGCCCTTGATGTTGAGGATGGCGTCGATACCGACCGTGTGCGCGTCCGTCCCGATGCAGGCTCCGACGACGACGAGGGGACGGTGCAGGGTCTTCTTGACGGTGCTGTTGACCTCCTTGGCAGAGAGCAACGGGAAGTCCCGCTCGATGACGGTGACCTGGGCGAGGTCGACCAGGTGGGTGACGCTGCCATACACGACGAAGAAGGTGTGGCCGGACCCGATCGCCTTGGCGTGCACGAGCAGCGCTGGGGACAGGCCCATCTTGCTGGCCAACTGCAGCGCGGCGCCCTCGGCCCGCTTGTCGTGCGGGATCGGCAACGTGAAGGACGTCTGGACCATGCCGTCGCCGGTCATGTCTCCGTAGGGCCGGATGATCGTGGGCGCCGGCTTGTCCGCCGCTGACGCGTCCTGGGTATGACGTGCGCTCACTTCAGGCCCTCCTCGAGCAGGTTGGTGGCCGGGTTGTCGTAGTCGTCAGCCTTGGGGGCGACCCCGTCCAGGCCCTTGCCCCGGTCTGCGGGCCGCTTCATCAAGCCGAAAGTGCCGTCCGCGATCGCGTCCAGCAGCGGGACGCTCCCGGAGGCGCTGCGGCCGGTTCGGTCACCGTCGCCGGTGATGCGCTCCAGCAGGTCGATGGCTTCGGAGAGGACCTGCCTGGCCCGGGTCTGGATGAAGCCGTCCCGGGGCGGGTGGAAGTCCTCGGTCAGCCCTCCGGCGGCCCGCTGGACGTAGCGGACGTTTTGCAGCGCCAGGTCGCGGTCGGACAAGAAGGGGGTCACCACGGCCTCGGTCATCATGCCGACGAGCAGGATCGACTGTCCGGTCATGGCACCGACGAGGTTGAAGAAGCCGTCGAGCAGGTAGCCGCCGAAGATGTCGCCGGTCATGTGCTTGGTCGGCGGCATCCACTTCAGTGGCGCGTTCGGGAACAACTGGCGCGCCAGCAGCGCGTGGGCCAGCTCGAGCCGGAAGGACTCCTCCACCTGCGGATTGATCTCGAAGGCGTGGCCAAGGCCGAGCTGCCAGTCCGCCAGCCCGGCCTCCTTGCCGAAGTATTCGTTCATCAGCTGGCTCACCGTGACCGTGTGGGCTGCCTCGACCGCGTCGGCCGTGGTCAGGTAGTTGTCTTCACCGGTGTTGATGATGATCCCGGCCCGGGCATGGACCTGGCGCGAGAAGCGCTGGTCGACGAACGTGCGGATCGGGTTGATGTCGCGAAAGAGGATGCCGTACATCGAGTCGTTGAGCATCATGTCGAGCCGTTCCAGCCCCGCTAGTGCAGCGATCTCAGGCATGCACAGGCCGGAGGCATAGTTGGTCAGCCGGACGTAGCGACCCAGCTCCTTGCTCACCTCATCGAGTGCGGCGCGCATGAGCCGGAAGTTCTCCTGGGTGGCGTAGGTGCCCGCGAAGCCTTCCCGGGTGGCCCCCTCCGGCACGTAGTCCAGCAGGGACTGTCCGGTGGAACGGATGACCGCGATGACGTCGGCGCCTTCACGTGCGGCGGCCTGGGCCTGCGGGATGTCCTCGTAGATGTCGCCGGTCGCGACGATGAGGTAGATCCAGGGCCGACGCTCGGGGTCCCCGAGGCGGCCGATGAGCCGGTCGCGTGCCGCGTGCTGCCGGTCGATGCGCTGGATGCCGGGCCGCACCGCGGCGCGGGCGGAGCGTCGGGCTGCGGTCGCTTCCCCCTTGCGCTCGGGGATCCGGAAGGAGACCGCTCCCGTCGCTGCCTTCTGCGCGAGCGTCAGGAGGTCCGGCGCTTCGTCGCGGCGTAGCGCGTCCCACACGGGCGTGGTCACGCCGTGCTCGAGCCCGACCTGGCTGCGCACCGAGTCGACGAGGTGGTTGACCCAGGGCACGCGCTCGTGGTCGGCGCCGGCCAGGCCGGCCAGTCGCAAGGTCGCACGCTCGACGGAGACAGTGGTGTGGGTGCGCGCGATCTCCACGACCGGCTTGCCCAGGCGTTGGGCGAGGGTGCGCGCCTTACGCACGACCGCGGGGTCGAGATCGAGTTTGGGGGGCGGGGCGACGGTGGTGGGACTCACAGATGGGTCTTCCTCGTGGTGTGGGCGGTGGTGGAGGAGCGTCGGTAGGCCGTGATGCCGGCGATCATCGTGTGCCGGGCGACAGGCAACCGGTGGTGGGCAGACTCGAGGACCGGCAGGCTGGTCCTGGGATCGGTCGGCACAGGCAGACCTGTGCCGTCGTCCCAGACGACGAAGGTGGCGGGAGCTCCGGCGTGCAGCACGCCACCCTCGCGCCCCGCCAGCGCATAGCCGGCGCCGGTGTGCGCCTCCACGGCTTCAGCGACGGTGAGGCGTTGGTCGGGGTTGTGGTGCCAGGCGGCGGCCCGCACTGCCGCCCACGGTCCGAACGGCGTGATGGGGCTGTCCGATCCGAGCACAATCCGCACCCCTGCATCCACCATGTCCCGCAGAGGTATGGCGGCCAGGGCCCGCTCCTGCCCCAGCCGGACCGCATACATCCCCTCACGCCCTCCCCACAAGGCGTCGAACATCGGCTGGACGCTCGCCCAGATCCCCAGGTCGGCCATGGTGGCCAGCACCTTCGAGTCGGGCAGCTCGACGTGCTCCCAGCGGTGCCGTGCAGCACGGATCGCCTCGACGCCGACGATCTCGGCGGCAGCCGCGAAGCCCTCTGCCATCGTGCGCAGCGCGGCGTCACCGATGACGTGGCCGCCGGCCTGCAACCCAGCCTGCGTGCACGCGACCGCGTGGTCGCGCACCTCCTCGACCGTGAGATAGCCATAGCCGCAGTCCTGCCCCACCGAAGGGACGTGCTGCCCATCCCCCGAAGCCGGCGCTGCAAGGTAGGGCTGCGTCACATGGGCGGTGAACGAGCCGAAGGAGCCATCGGCGCACAGGTCACCGGCCAGGCCGAGCACCCCGAGGTAGTCCGCCTGCGCCCTCGCGGTCTCCACGTCTGCCACGAGCTCACCCCAGTAGGCGACGACGTCAGGGACCCCATCGACCTGGCCCGCCCCGAGCACGGCCTTGAGGTCGTCGTGGCTGGTCAGGTGATCGGCGCCCGTCTCGTGCAGCAGCGTGATGCCGTGTCGGGCAGCGGCCTCCAGCGCCAGGTCGAGATAGCGCGCATGCATCGCCGCAGTGACCGTCGAGGTGAACGCGTGGGTGACCGCAGCGAAGGCCTCGCGACGCGCGACCCCGGTGCCGTCCCACCCGTCGAGGTCACGGACCCGCGCGACGGTGGCCATGGCGGTGGACACGCTGGCCGAGTGTGCGTCGACGCGCGGCATGTAGACCACCCCCCCGTAGGTCGCGCGGTCTAGCTCGGCAGAGGTGACCGGCCGCTGCTCGACCCAACGGGTCTCGTCCCAGGAGTGGGCATAGATCGGCCGCCCACGGCCACGGCGCGCCGCGTCCTCCACTAGGCGCAGCGCCTGCGCGATCGAGGTGGTGCCGGATAGGTCGACACCGTCCAGCCCCTGGCCGGTCATCGTCAGGTGGACGTGGGCATCGCAAAAGCCGGGCGTAACTAGGGCGCCGGCCAGGTCGATGACCTCGTCGATCGGCGCGGTGGGCTCCTCACCCTCGGCCAACTCCCCGATCCACTCGATCTGCTTGCCCTGCACCAGCAGCGCGTTGGCGGGCCCGACCCGCGGCGCGTAGATCAGCCCATTGCGCAGGAGCACGCGACAGGCACCGTCCGTGACAGGGGTGGTGACGGCGCTGGGGGTCGAGGTGCTCACGACTGCCCAGTGTCCTCTGCCGCGAGTCGCGACGCGAAGAGGGCGCGCACGTTGGAGTCACTACGCAGCAGGCTCAGGGCATAGTCGGCATGACCAGGGGTGTAGCCATTGCCCACCAGCATCGTCACGTCTGCGGCAAGCCCCTCGGCGCCCAGGGCAGCGGCCGCGAAGTTGGTCGCCATCGAGAAGTAGATGACCGTCCCGCCCTGGGCGGTGATCATGAGGGCGGGCTGCTCGCAGCCAGGCACGTCGACGCACACGACGGTCAGGTCGACCGGTCCACCCGCCTCGCGCACTGCTTCTTCCAGCGCCAACGGCGCCCGAGCGTCAGCGATGACCACGTCCTCCGCCAGTCCCGTGCCGCGCAGCAGGGCCGCTTCTCGCTCGAAGGGCACGACCGCGATGCGACGGCCCGCCCCGGCCTCCTTGGCGGCGGCCAGCGACAAAGAACCCGACTTGCCCGCTCCCCCAAGCACGGCCACGCTCGGGGTGAGCCCCTTCTGCAGATACCCACGCACCACGCGTGCGACCAAGGCTGGAGCGCCGCAGACGTCCATCACCATGAGGGCGAGCTCGGGGGCCAGATCTGAGGGCAGCACCGCTGCGATCGAGCGACCGAAGAGGATCGCGTGGCCGGTGGCCGGGACCTGCTCGGAGAGGCCGTCCCAGCGCGCCAGCCCGTCCGTGATCGATAGCGGAGTCAGGGAGAGAGACACGAGGGTGGCGACCCGGTCGCCCACCCGCAGCCCCAGCTCGCTTTCCGGGCCGACCTCGGCGACGGTGCCGATGAGCATGCCTCCGGAGCCGGTGACCGGGTTCTGCATTTTGCCGCGGGTGCGGACGATGTCGAGGACCTCGGCCCGGATGGCCTGCCCGTCCACCGCGCCGGGCTCACTCCCGTCATCGGTGTGCTTGTGCCGGAGCTGACGGTAGGACGCCGCATCCAGGTTGAGCACCTCGACGTCGATGCGCACCTCATCCGGTGCGAGCTGAGGCGATGGGTCGAGCCGACGGGCCGCCTGCGGCAGGGTGACCGCGTCCCCGCAGGGGTCGAGAACCCGGTGTACGCCAAACGGCGAATAGGACGTCATACCCGTCATCTGTCCTCCCTAGACACGCTTAAACAAGACATCTTCCCGTGAAGCTTCGCTTTTACAGGAAGATGTCCTTATCATGGCATGCATGAGCGCCCAGATCGAGCAGCCGTATGCCTACCTTCACCGTGAGCTTGTCGAACCGGACTGGACCCGGTTCGTCGGGTGGAAGGATGTGACCGTCCAGCAGTGGGAAGACGTCCAGTGGCAGCGGGTCCATTGCATCCGCAACATCAAGCAGCTCAAGGCCCTCATGGGCGACCTTCTCACCGAGGATTTCTACGCCGACCTCGAGCGTGATCAGCAGGAGCGGGCGACGATGTCGATGCTCCTGCCGCCGCAGATGATCAACACCATGGTCAGTGAGCAGTCCTGGCTCGACGGCCGGATGCCGTTGGCGGGCGAGGAGTTCACCCGCGCGTTCTACGCCGACCCGGTGCGCCGCTACATGCTGCCGGTGTTCTCCGACCGTCGCACCGACTGGCCCTCCCACCCCTACGCCACCCGCGACTCCCTGCACGAGCACGCGATGTGGGTCGCGGAAGGGCTGACCCACCGCTACCCGACCAAAGTGCTGGCCGAGATGCTGCCGACGTGCCCGCAGTACTGCGGCCACTGCACCCGCATGGACCTGGTCGGCAACTCGACGCCGCAGGTGACCAAGCTCAAGCTGGCCGGCAAGCCGGTCGACCGGCACACCGCCATCCTCGACTACCTGCGCACCACCCCCTCGGTGCGTGACGTGGTCGTCTCCGGTGGGGACGTGGCCAACATGCCGTGGAAGAACCTGGAGGCGTGGCTGGACAAGCTGCTCGACATCGATAATGTCCGCGACGTCCGCCTGGCGACCAAGGCCCTCATGGGGATGCCGCAGCACTGGCTCGCTCCCGACGTGGTCGAGGGGGTCGCCCGGGTCGCGGCCAAGGCGCGCGCTCGCGGCGTCGGTCTGGCCATCCACACTCACGTCAACTCTGCGGAGTCCATCACCCCCCTGGTGTCCAAGGCTTCCCGGACGATGCTGGAGGCTGGCATCCGTGACGTCCGCAATCAGGGCGTGCTGATGCGGGGAGTCAACGACTCCAGCCAGCAGCTGCTCGACCTGTGCTTCGCGCTCGCCGATGACGCGATGATCACGCCGTACTACTTCTACATGTGCGACATGATCCCGTTCGCCGAGCACTGGCGGATGTCCCTCGCCGATGCGCAGCATCTGCAGCACTCGATCATGGGCTATCTGCCGGGCTTCTCCACCCCCAGGATCGTCTGTGACGTGCCCTTCGTCGGCAAGCGTTGGGTGCACCAGGTCGACACCTACGACACCGAGCGTGGCATCTCCTACTGGCGCAAGAACTACCGCACCTCGATCGAGAGCGAGGACGTGGACGTGACCAGCGCCGAGTATGTCTACTACGACCCGATCGACACCCTGCCGGCTTCGGGACAGGAGTGGTGGACCCAGCACGCCGCGCAGGTCGCCCCCGACGCGCACGAGGCTGCCTCCGCGAAGGCGGCCGCCTCCCGCGAGGCGTCCGTGGCCCAGTTGGTCGACTGACCTCGGCCGGCTCATGGCCGTCGGTTGTGGTGCCTTCGCCCTACCCTGAGGGCGTGGCGAAGAAGAGGAAGCAACCCCGGCAGTCTGGCGGCACCCCGGCCACGGTGCTGCTGGACAAGGCCGGGGTCGCCTACTCGGTCCGCGCCTACGCGCACGACCCGCGAGCGACCAACTACGGGACCGAGGCCGCCCAAGCGCTGGCTGCCGAGCCTGGGCAGGTCTTTAAGACCCTGCTGATCGAGACCGACCATGGCCTCGGAGTCGCAGTCGTGCCCGTTGGCGCCCTGCTCGATCTCAAGGCGGCCGCCGCAGCGCTCGGCGCCAAGAGGGCCACGATGGCCGACCCGCACCTCGCCGAGAGGACCACTGGGTATGTCGTCGGAGGCATCAGCCCGCTGGGCCAGCGCAAGCGGCTCCCGACCGTCGTGGACGTCTCCGCCCAGGGCCGGCCGACTATTCTGGTCAGCGGCGGCAGACGTGGTCTGGACCTCGAACTCGCTCCGGACGCGCTGCTCGCTCTGCTCGCGGCCTCCTACGCCGACATCGCCCGGCGCTCCTGAGCGGGCGGCTCAGATCCCGGCGCCGACGTCAGTGAGCGGCAGTGCGCCGAGACGGTCCTCCCACGGGGTGGACAACACGATCGTGGTGTTGGTCGAGCACGAACCCTGCTGGCGGATCCGGCCCAAAAGCTCTTCTAGATCTTGCGGACGGCTGACGCGGATCAGCAGGATGTAATTCTCGTCCCCGGCGACAGACCAGCAGGCGACGATCTCTTCGATGTGGTTGAGCCGCTCCGGGATGTCGTCGTCGGCCGCCGGATCGAACGGCGTCACGGACATCAGGGCGGTCAGCGGCAGCCCGACCGCCGTGTAGTCCACGACGGCGCGATAGCCCTTGATGATTCCCCGCTCCTCGAGCCGCTTGACCCGTTGGTGCACGGCAGACGTGGACAGGCCTACCTGGCGCCCGAGATCGGCGAAGGAGATCCGGCCGTCATGGGCCAGGACCGAGACGATGTGGCGATCGAGAGGCTCCATGGCGACAGCCTAGTTGCCGGCGTGACCCGCGCTCCGGGTCGCCGGGCCGCGGCTCAGTTGACGTCGCCCAACCAGAGCGGGCGGGTCCGACTGTCCTCGTTGAGCCAGGCCGCGAGACGGCGCGGATAGAGGGGGGAGCCGATCAGCTCCGGGACACGCACCCACCGGATATCGGTCTGCGCGGTGTCGGGCAGGGGCACGGGGTCCTGCCTCGAATCCTGCTGCAGAGTGCACCAGAAGAAGAGCTCGGTCTGGTGGAAGCCGGAGTCCCATGCCGGGAAGTGGGTGGCGCCGATGTAGTCCCGCCCGCAAGCCAGGTCCCCCACCGTGACGCGAAAACCCGTCTCCTCGTAGACCTCCCGCGCGACGTTGTCGACCTTGGCCTCGCCGAAGTCCTGCCCACCGCCGGGCGTCAGCCAATATTCCCCCGTGGTGCCCGTCAGCACGGTGACCAGGATCTGGTCGCCAGCGATGACCAGGCCACGGGTAGCGGGGCGGACACGGTGCATAGCCCTCACGCTAGCAATGTGGTGGGTGCCGGGCCACGCGACCGGAGAGGCACCGGCTACGATGATAAGTACAGGAAGTGTTGCGTTAATTAACGGGAAGGGAGCAGTGGTGTCCGAGCAGCCCGTCGTGGCGGCACTGTCCACGACCACCGAGGTCCTGATCAAGTGCCTGCGTGCGTTGGGCCAGAACGGTCAGCCCGACGCGGCGAGCCGGTTGGCCGCCAAGGCTTGGTGGGCCCTGAAGGACGTCAGCCCGCGAGACGCCGAACGTGTCAACGGCGCGATGCATTTCCTGGCTCGGCTCGACCCCGAGCCGGACGCCCCCACCATCGGCGCACCCGCCAGCGGGGCAGGCCTCACCTCGACAACCCAGGAGGAAGCATGAGCACAGATCCCAAGCTCGACGTCCGGTCCGACCCACCCGCTCGTCGACACGAACTCATCCTGAGCACCTATCACGAGCTGACCCCCGGGACCGGGTTCGAGTTGGTCAACGACCACGACCCGAAGCCGCTGTTCTACCAGTTCGACGCGGAGTATCCGGGCCAGTTCACCTGGGACTACCTCGAGAGCGGCCCTGAGGTCTGGCGCGTGCGCATCGGCCGCCCCGGGGCCTGATCGCCCCAGCACACCCACCCGTAGCCGAGCACGCTCAGCACCAGGCCCGGGACGAACCAGCCTGGCAGCGGCGGCGGCGCCGACCACACGGCATACCCGAAGATCAGCAGGGCGGCGGCACCTATCACCGGGTGTCGCCGGCCAGCGATCGCCGCGCCCAGAGACGCCAGCACCATGACCGTGGGCAACCCCAGGCGCAACACGAGCCCGTAGTCGACGCCGCGCGGCCGATCCAGCGGGTTCTCCCCCACCGACGTCGTCCACAGCGGCCCGAAGAGCAGGACCACCGCCGCGGCCAACGTCGCGAGCACGGCGATCCAGGGCAGCTTGACCATGACCACGCGGAGCACGGCGTCACGCTAGCAGGGCCTACCCTGGGACCTCATGAGCTCCGCACCGTCGGTCCAGCGACTTCTCCTGCTGGACACAGCCAGCCTCTACTTCCGCGCCTACTTCGGCGTCAAGGATCCACGCGAGACGCCAGAGGGCACGCCCACCAATGCGGTCCGCGGCTTTCTCGACATGGTCGCGACCTTGTCCACCCGCTTCAACCCCAGCCACCTGGTGGCGTGCTGGGACAACAGTTGGCGGCCTGACTTCCGAGTGCAGGCGATCCCCTCCTACAAGTCTCATCGGCTGGTCAAGGGCACCCAAGACAAGGAAGAAGCTCCACCTGGACTTGAGGTCCAGGTGCCGATCATCCGGCGCGCGCTGGAGTCTTTCGGCATCCCCGTGCTCGGGTCGGACGGGTATGAGGCAGACGACGTGATCGGCACCCTCACCGCGCAGCACCACGGCCGGATGCCCGTCTCCGTCGTCACCGGCGACCGGGACCTATTCCAGCTCGTCGACGACGAGGCCGACATCGCCGTGGTCTACACCGCCCGCGCCGGGGTGCGGGATGCAGAGGTGATCCGGCAGGAGGACCTGGCGTCGAGGTATGGGGTGTCGACCGGTGCGGCGTATGCGGACATGGCGATGCTGCGGGGGGATTCCAGCGATGGCCTCCCCGGGGTCAAGGGCATCGGAGACAAGACCGCAGCCCAGCTCATCACGACCTACGGGTCACTGGCCGGTCTACGCGAGGCGCTGGCTGCCGGTGACCCGGCCATCAAGGGGACGCGACGGACCAACCTCGACGCGGCCTCGGCCTACCTGGACGTCGCTCCGCTCGTGGTGCACGTCGCGCACGATGCGCCCCTGCCCGACGTGCCGTTGACGGTGCCTCGCGAGTTGGCTGATCCCGAGACGCTCGCGCAACTCGTGGCGGCCTACGACCTGGGCAGTCCCGTCGGTCGGTTGCTGCAGGCCCTCGACCTGCAGCCCTGAGGCGCGGTCAGCTTCGGCGACCGCGGGCACGGTCCGGCTCGTTCGGTGGCCACTCGCCATCGTCGGAGCCGTCGTCGTAGGAGTAGAGCAGCTCCTGGAGCTGCACCTGGACGCGCTCGACGTTAGGCACGTCGTGCAGGACCATCCCGTGCTGCTGCGTGGCGTCAGAGACGACGAGCGTGCCACAGCCCAGGACCCGGTCCAGCAGGCCCTTTTCCATCGAGATGTCGTTGATCCGGTGCAAGGGGATGTCGCGTCCGCTTCGGGTGATGATCCCGTAACGATGGCTGATCCGCCGGTTGGTGACGGTGTAGCGCTCGCTCATCCACCGCAGGAAGGGCATCAGCACGAGCCACCCGGCCAGGGCTAGCGCCACCGCGCCAGCGATCCACATCGAGAGCGTGTAGTAAC
This sequence comes from Ornithinimicrobium sp., assembly GCF_030537745.1. Lineage (GTDB taxonomy): Bacteria > Actinomycetota > Actinomycetes > Actinomycetales > Dermatophilaceae > Ornithinicoccus. The sequence goes on from NZ_JAUNVI010000001.1 coordinate 51,424, forward strand.
TCTCGCCACGCAGGAACCACCAGAGCACGACGAGTGCCGCGATCAGCACCAGTGCCCACAGCACCGCCAGGATCAGTGCCTTCACGTGCGTCCGCAGGCTCATGATGACGCGCTCGCCATCGGTCAGCTGGTTGGCGCTTAGCCCCATCTCACACCACTCTCTCGAAGACGGCCGCGAGCCCTTGCCCGCCGCCGATGCACATCGTCTCCAGAGCGTAGCGGCCCTGGCGTCGGTGCAGTTCGTAAGCGAGCGTTGCGAGGATGCGGGCGCCGGTCGCGCCGACGGGGTGGCCTAGTGAGATGCCCGAGCCGTTGACGTTGAGGCGGCCCCAGCGCGACGGGTCGGTCATGCCCCACTCGGTCATGACCGCCAGCGACTGTGCGGCAAAGGCTTCGTTGAGCTCGATGAGGTCCATGTCGTCCAGGGTCAGGCCAGCGCGCTCGAGGGCGGCGGCCGAGGAGGGGACCGGGCCGATCCCCATGGTCTGGGGCGGCACGGCGCAGACTGCCCAGGAGCGGAGCGCCAGCAGCGGGGTCAACCCGTGCTGGTGCGCGACGTCGAGGGTCGTGACGACGCAGAGCGCGGCGGCGTCGTTCTGGCCGCTGGCGTTGCCCGCCGTCACCGTCGCCTCGGAGTCCGCACGCCCCATGATCGGTCGCAGCCCGGCGAGGACCTCGACCGTGGTGCCGGGGCGGATGTGCTCGTCCGCGTCGACGAGAGTCGTGCCCTTGCGGCCCTTGACCTCCACCGGGACCAGCTCGTCGGCGAAGCGACCCTCCGCCGCCGCGGTGGCTGCCACGTGGTGCGAGCGAGCGGCCAGCTCGTCCTGGGCCTGCCGGGAGATCCCGTAGTCGCGACGCAGGTTCTCGGCCGTCTCGATCATGCCGCCGGGAATGTCATGGTGCCGGCCGCCCGCGGTCGAGCGGGCCCGCGCCAGCCGGTCGGCGAGCTGGACCCCCTCTCCTCTGACCCCCTGGCGGAGCATCGCGTAGTGCTCGACCTGGCTCATCGACTCCGATCCCCCGGCGATGACCAACCGGGAGGCGCCGGTGGCCACCTGGCCGGCAGCCGTGAGGATCGCCTGCAGGCCAGATCCGCAGCGCCGGTCCAGCTGCATGCCTGGAGAACGATCCAGGCCAGCGTTGAGCGCGAGGATGCGCCCCAGCGCCGGGATCTCGCCGCTGGGATTGCTGTTGCCGACGATCACGTCGTCGACGTCACCGTCCTCCAGGCCGGTCCGCTCGAGCAGCACGGTGAGCAGCGCCGTGCCCAGGTCAGCTGCGGACAGGGTGGCGAGGCTGCCAAGGAAACTGCCGACAGGTGTACGCAGCGGCGAGCAGATCACGATCTCAGACACACCAGCACCCTAGCCCCGACCCGCTTCCGCCACCCCTCCCCTGCCCCACCGGGCGGTCGTCTCTGCCACACCGGGCGGGCCGGTGGGTCAGTCGAGGCGGTCGGCGGCGACCACACCGCGCAGGATGGCATCGCTGGCGCGGCGGGCAGTCTTGGCCAACTCAGGCTCCGCAGCGCGCGCGATCTGGCCGAGCAGGTCGACGATCTGCTTGCAGCGACGCACGAAGTCGCCGGCCGCGAGGTCGCCGTCGCGCAGGATCTCCTCGAGCTGGCGGCCCGAGGTCCACCGGTGCACGACCCAGGCGATGCCGGCGTCGAGCTCGCGGTCACCGTCGAGGCCGTGCTCGGACTTCAAGGTCATGATCTCCCGCCAGCTGGCCCCCATCTCCCCCAGCGCCTCAGCCACCTCCACCGACGGCATTCGATCCTCACCCACGTCATCGCCGCGCGCTTCGTAGATCAGCGTCGAGACGACCGCGGCCAAGTCGGCGGGAGTGAGTCGCTTCCAGGTGCCGCGGCGCAACGCCTCAGCGACCACCAGGTCGAGCTCGGTATAGATCCGGCGCAGCCGCTCACCGGCGTCGGTCACCTGCTGCCCGTCCTCCGTCAGATAGCCCATCCCGGAGAGCAGGTCGCAAATCCGCTCGAACGTCTTAGCCACCGTGTTGGTGCGCTCGGACACCCGCCGCTGCAGGTCGTCAGTCTCCTTGAGCAACTGCCACCACCGGGCCGCCCACCGCGCGTGCTCCTCGCGATCTGGGCAGCCGTGGCAGGGGTGCGCCCGCAGCAGTGCGCGCACATCGTCGACGCGCTGCTCCCGCTCATCGAGGTATGACGTGCCCGCCAAGACGGCGACGTCGTCACCGCCCGCGTCAGCCCCGCCCTGACGCTTACGCAGAGCGGGTGGCAACGGCTCACGCACGGTGTCGCGCAATGCCGACGCGAGATCCTTGCGCGCCTTGGGCGATCGGGGATTGAAGTGGGGCGGGATGCGCAGCGCGCCGATCACCTCAGGAGCGTCCTTCAGTCCGGCGACGCCCAGCTTCTGAAGGCTGCCGTTGGACGTGAGCACCGTCGGCTCCGGCGAGGCGGCCGGGCCACGTTGCCCGCGCAGGACGACGGCCATCGTGCCCTTACGTCCGCCGTCGAGCTGGATCACCTGGCCCGGTGTCAGCTCCTCCAGGGACTGTGCGATGGCCTCGCGGCGGTAGGACTGACGGCGTTTGGCCTGCTTCTTCTCCAGAGTCGCCAGCTCGTGGCGCATCTTGCCGTACTCCCCGAAGTCGCCCAGGTGGCACTGCATCGCCTCCGCATAGCCGGCCAGCCCGGCGACGTTGTCGCGGACCGTCGTAGTCAGCCCGACCACGGACCGGTCGGCCTGGAACTGCGCGAAGCTGCTCTGCAAGAGCTCACGAGCCCGTTCCCGGCCATATTGCGCGACGAGGTTGACGGCCATGTTGGAGCTCGGCCGGAAGGAGCTGCGGAGCTGGTAGGTGCGCGTTGAGGCCAGACCCGCGACGTCCATGGGGTCGACTCCTCGTCGCCACAGCACCACTGCATGGCCTTCGATGTCGATCCCACGCCGACCTGCGCGGCCGGTGAGCTGGGTGTACTCCGCGGGCGTGACTTGCACGTGCGCCTCGCCGTTGAACTTCACCAACTTCTCCAGCACCACCGTCCGTGCCGGCATGTTGATGCCCAGCGCCAACGTCTCCGTGGCGAAGACAGCCTTGACCCGCCCCGCGGTGAAGAGCTCCTCCACGACCTCCCGGAAGAGCGGCAGCATCCCGGCATGGTGGGCGGCATAGCCTCGTGCCAGGCCTTCCACAAAGTCGTGATAGCCGAGCACCGCGAGATCGGTGAGGTCCACGTCGGCCACGCGAGTTTGCACGAGCTCGCGGATCGCCGCTCCCTCCGCCTCGGTGACCAGCCGGGTGTTCCTGCCCAGGAGCTGCCCGACCGCAGCATCGCAGCCGGCACGGCTGAAGATGAAGGTGATCGCGGGCAGCAGGCCGCCCCGGTCCAACTGCTCGATCACCTGGGCTCGGCTCGCGACGCCGCCGGGCAGCGCGCCACGCTCGAGGGCCGGCACGGCATCGCCATACGCACGTCCTCGATCCGAGCGTTGGTCGTGCTGACCACGTTGCCCCTGTCTGCCCCGCTCGTCGCGGGCTCCGCCACGACCGCCCTGACCTCCCCGACCATGGCCACCGCCCTGACGTCCGCCTCCGGAGTCCCGACTCCCGCCGCGCGGCTGGCCGCGGCGGCCACGCGGCCCCCCGGCGTCCTCCCGCGACCAGTGGCCCACCGAGCTGCGCTCCGCCTGGCTGATCTTCTGCAACATCTCCGGGTTGACCCGCGCCGTCCCCGGCCCCTGCCCGTCGCTGACGAAGAGATCGAAGAGCTGGGTGCCCACGAGCATGTGCTGCCACAGCGGGACCGGTCGGTGCTCGGAGACGATCACCTCGGTGTTGCCGCGCACCGTGGACAGCCAGTCGCCGAACTCCTCGGCGTTGCTGACCGTGGCGGACAGCGAGATCACCTGCACTGAGGCAGGCAGGTGGATGATGACCTCTTCCCACACGGCCCCACGCCAGCGGTCGGCCAGGTAGTGCACCTCGTCCATGACCACGAAGCCGAGCCCGGTCAGCGTGCGGGAGGCGGCATACATCATGTTGCGCAGCACTTCGGTGGTCATGACGACGATCGGCGCCTCGCCGTTGATCGAGGCGTCCCCGGTCAGCAGGCCGACGCGGCTGACTCCGTAACGGTCGACCAGATCGTGATATTTCTGGTTGGACAGCGCCTTGATGGGCGTGGTGTAGAACGCCTTGCGCCCGGTCTCCAGGGCGAGGGCGACAGCAAACTCTCCCACCACCGTCTTGCCCGCCCCGGTCGGCGCCGCGACCAGGACGCCTGAGCCGTCCTGCACTGCCTGGATGCCCGCGAGCTGGAAGGGGTCGAGCTCGAAGTCGAGGCTCTGGGCGAAGCGCCCGGCCGGGGTCGCGGCGAAAGCTGCTCGCTCACGCGCCAGGGCGTACTGCTCGGCGGGGGTGGACATGCGCTCCAGGCTATGTCAGGGGCGGGGCGATCATCTGCAGGTCTGCCGGGGACAGTCGGACCGTCAACGGCAGCGGTCCGACTTCCTCCCCGTCGGCCTGCGCCACGATGTCCGCCGGCCCGGCGATGCGGACCTCGTGGGCGGGCGTGATGCGCACCGCACTGTGGGAGGTATGGCGAGCCGCCCTCACCTGTCGTAACAGCCCCAGGGCCTGGAGCGGGGTGACCGGACGGATGACGACCAGGTCGAGCCAGCCGTCTGAGGGGTCGGCCTGCGGCGCGATCCGCAGGCCACCTCCGAAGACCGGCATGTTGACCGGGGCGACGACGAGAGCGTCGAGCTCCTCGGTGCAGCCGTCGACGGTCAGGGTGTAGTGCAGGGGCGGCTGGCGTCGCAGCAGCGCGATCTCGATCAACGCAGCCATGGTGTAGGAGAAGGAGCCCAGGTGCCTGGCTGATCCACTGGCCCGCACCGAGATCCGCGCGTCCAGAGCGGCGGGTACGGAGCCAAGGACATGGCGATCAAGGTCAGGTAGGTAGAGGGTGTCCACGGTCCGGCGATGATCGGCCAGCAAGGTCTCCAGCGCACCCTCGGGCCCGAGCGGGATGCGCAAGGAGCGAGCGTTGTCGTTGCCGGTCCCGGACGGCAAGATGGCGACCGCGGTGCTGGTGCCGGCACACAGGTCGGTGGCCAGGCTCACGCCCCCGTCACCACCGGCGACCACGAGCACGTCGAGCCCTTCGGCCACCAGCTGCCCACAGGCGCTCCGGGCGTGGTCCAGGCTGTCCGCGGTCACCTCGACGACGTCGTGACCGGCGGCGCGCAGCCGACGGACCGCCTCCTGCCCCAGCTCGGCGGCGCGCCCCCGCCCGGATCGTCGCCCGTGCGCGACGGCATACCTCATGACAGTGGAGTCGCCTCGTCGGGCGAGAGGCGGGCGTAGCGGTTGCGGGGGTCGACTCCACGTTTGCGCCGCAGTCTCTCCATGAAGAATGCGACGGCGACAGCGCACCAGAAGAGGGCGAAGACCGGCGCCGCCATCGCGAGCATGGAGACGGCCGACGGGTCGGGTGTCATGAACGCCGAGAAGATGAGGATGCCGAACAGCGTGATCCGCCACGACTTGCGCATGAGGTGCGCCGGGAGGATGCCGATCTGGTTGAGCGCCACGAGGAGCACGGGCAGCAAAAAAGCGAGCCCGAAGGCCAGGCAGAAGAAGAGCGCGGTCGAAAAATAGTCGTTGGCCGTCTGGATGTTGGCCAGGCCCTTCGGCGTGAAAGACAGGAGAATCCCCACCAGGCGAGGGAAGGTGTAAGCGGCCATCGCGGCACCGAGGAAGAACAGCGGGATGCTGATGAAGAAGTAGACCAGCGCGATCTTCCGCTCTTTAGGCAACAGGCCAGGCAGCAGAAATCCCCAGGCCTGCCACAACCAGACGGGGCTCGCCATGAGGATGCCGACGAACACCGCGACCTTGAGCCGCATCGCGAAGGGGCCGGTGATGCTGTTGAAGTTGAGCGAGACAAGGTCGTCGCCGCGCTCGTTCTTAACCGCCTCGATAGGGGCGGTGAGAAAGGCGATGACCGGGTCGTAGAGATACCAGCCGACGATGGCCGCGACGGTGATCGCCACGGTGGCGATCAGCACCCGGTTGCGCAGTTCGCGAAAGTGCGCCCCGAGGGGCATGCGCCCTTCGGGGTCCTTGGCTCGGCGCAGGCGTGGCACGTGAGGGTATGACGCAGTTCGGGGTCGCTAGATCCGCGTGCCGGTCAGGCGCGGGGATCCACGTCGTCGCCACGTCGGTCCGACAGCTTGCGATACTCATCGTCGGCCGTGTCGCGATAACGGTTGCCAGTGCGCTTCTCGCTGGAGCTGTCGTGGCGTTGGTCGTCGACTGCGCCGTGGCGCTCGGACGGCGACGGCGCGGCAACGTCGTGGTCCTTGCGGGCGGCGCTGTCGTCCTTCATCTGGTCCACCTCGGTCTTGAAGACCCGCATCGACTCACCCAGGCTGCGGGCAGCGTTAGGCAGGTTCTTCCACCCGAAGAGCAGGATGAAGGCGACGATGAGGACGATGACGTGCCAGGCCTGGAGGCGCATGCGGATTTCCTTCTCTCAAGTCACGGACGCACCAAGAAGCGCAGCCGTCACCTCAGTCTAACCGGGCCGCCTGGGTGTGCCCGAGCAACGCCGCCGCCGCTCCCGACGCTACCGACTCGACTAGGCCCGCAGGGGCGAGCACGCGCACCTGCCCGCCCTGGCGCCAGACCAGGCGCTGAAGCCACCCGGGGTCGGCCACCCGCAGGATCACCTCCAGCGAGCCGTCCTCGCCGGCGTCGACCTGCTCCGTCGGCAGGTTCTCGGCGATCCACGCGGCGGCAGGGTCGAGGTGGAGGGTAACCGTGAGATCTTCAGGTGCGGCGCGATAGACGCCAGCGCCGAGGTCGCGGGGCGGTAGGTCGACTGGTGGGGTGCCGTCCTCCTCCAGCACGGTCACGTCCTCGATCCGATCGAAGCGGAAGAGCCGCACACCTTGCGCGCGATGGCACCACGCTTCCAGATACCAGCGCCCATCGACGCTGACCGCGCGGACCGGGTCGACGTCGCGCTCCGTCGTCTCGTCGCGACTGGCAACGGTGTAGCGCAGGTGCAGTCGACGGTGCTCGGTGAGTCCTTGCCGGATCCGGGTGGCAAACTCCGGCGCAATCGGCTGCTCGAGGTCGACGCGGACCTGCGCCGCAGTGGCGGCCGCGTCACCCGCGGCGGCCTCCAGCTTGGCGAGGGCACGGTCGATCGCCTCGTGCTGCGCCAAGCCGGGGGTGTCGGCGAGAGCACGCAGGGCGACGATGAGCGCGAGTGCCTCGTCGCGGCCTAGGCGGAGGGGTCGGGCGATGGTGTCGGCGTTGGAGACGAAGACCCGGCCGCCCTCCCAGGACGCCTCGATGAGGTCGTCAGGATAGTGACCGGGCAGCCCGCAGACGAAGAGGAGCTGAAGGTCGTCGATGACCTGCTCCTGGCTGACCCCGAGCTCCTGCGCAGCACTGGCCAGGTCGATCCCTTGCCGGTTGAGCAGCCACGGCACCATGGTCAGCAACCGCCCTAGCCGGGACGTCGCGCTCTCGTAGGTCACCATCAGCGCCCGCCTCCGTGCGCCTCGACAACGGATCGGAGTGCGGCGACGACCGCGTCCCGGACCTCCGGAGGGTCGACCACGCGCACGTCTGGTCCCGCGGCACACAGCTCCTGGACGGTGCTGCGGATCCGGGTGACCTCCAGGTCGAGCGTGTCCCAGCCGTCCTGGGAGGCGCCGTCGATGATGGTGGCGCGGCGTCGCACGGAGGAGGCTGCGCCCTCTCGGACCTGGACCCGCACGGTCGTCGTCGTGCCGGCGTCCTCGCCATAGCTCCGGCGGATCATCGCGATCGCGTCGTGGTCGGCGGGCACCTGGAAAGCATCAGAGTGGCCACTGGTCGGCTTGCCGACGATCCGGTCCAGCCGGAAGACGCGCGGGGCGTCCCGGTCGAGGTCGTGCGCGGTGAGATACCACCGGCCGTGCCAGTTGGTCAGCCCCCACGGCTGCACCCGACGGGTGGTCAGACCTGCTCCCCCGCCACCGCGGTAGTCGAAGCCCAGCAGGGTGCGGGAGAGCACGGCGTCACGGACCGGCTCGAAGGCGGGCTCGGTGGTATGCAGCAACGGCTCGATCCCCGAGACCGATGCTTCGTCCCGGACCAGGCCCGCCGCGTCGAGCTTGCGCAGCGCCTGGGCGGCTGGTCCGGCGAGGCTGGCTTGCGACCAGGCCCGGCTCGCCAGGCCCAGGACCGCGATTTCGTCAGGCTCGAAGTCGAGCTGAGGCAGCGCATACTCCCGCTGGTCGATCCGGTAGCCCTGCTCGTCGTCGAAGAAGGGGTCGATCGGCTCGGTCCGCAGCGGGATGCCCAGGCCCCGAAGCTCGTCCTTGTCGCGCTCAAACATCCGCTCGAAGGCTTCGTCGTTGCCGGCCAGATAGTCGGGCACCACCGCGCGGATGCGGGCCTTGGACAGGGGCTGACGCGTCGAGAGCAGCGCGATGACGAGGTTGAGCAGCCGCTCCGTCTTGGCCGCTGCGGGGGTCGGGCCCTTGGGAGCAGATGCGGAAGGAGCCATGCCCCCCACGCTACTAGACACCTGTGCGATCATCGCGTCGCGCTTGCCCCGCGAGCCGGGCCGCGTGCCGACCGGCCGCCGCGGCTGCGACGAAGGATGCGGCGTCCTGATCCAGGCTTCGGCCCATCGTCGTCAGCCGGACCGCAGAGCTGCTCAGTGCCTCGAGCAGACCGTCGACCTCGACGTCGACACGCTGCAGGTGATGGGCCGACCCGATCAGCGCGTTCACCTGCGTTGCGACGGCGACCAGACAGTCGTCGGTGGACTCGTTGCCGGTCTGACCGATCGGGACAGGGATCTGGGCACCGTGGGCCAGGACGCGACCGTAGGCCGTGACGCTGTGGTGCGACAGTCCCCGGTGCCGGCGTCTCTGGTCGGCCTCGGAGACCCGCAACGAGGCGATCGGGACACCGCCCAGCACGGCAGCCGCGTTGAGCGCCTCCCCCGCTGAGACTCCCGAGAACCCCCACCTCGTGCCGGTGCCGAGGTTGCCCGGGCCCTGGCTCACGACCACGAGGTCTGCGCCGACGACGTGCTGGGCCGCGAGCAGCGCGCTGTGCACTGTCACGGCCTCCAGGTCTCCGCCATAGGACTGGCCGGCGGTGATCACGCAGGTGAGGCTGCCCGAGGCGCGCAGCTGGGCGCAGGTCCGGGAGAAGGCTGCCGGCAGCGCTCCCCCGTCGGTCATCACATACGCGATTCGGGCGGCGGGCCAGGTGTCCTGGACGCCCACGACGATTGCCGGCAGGGCCGAGTGCAGATCGGCCGCGACCACGGGCAGCCCGAAGAGGTTGTCCGCGTCCGCCAGCTCGGCATAATGCTCGCCCTCGGGGTCGTCGACACCCAGGACCATGGTCTGCAGCGGCGCGTAGCGAGCCTTGACCAGGTGACCGGGCGCGCCCAGCTCGACGCGTGGCCAGGCCTGCGGCCGGTCGGGGATGGCCACGACCAGGGCATAGCCGCCGGTCCCCAGCGCGCGCTCCAGAGCCGTCGTGTTGAGCAGGACGCGATCGCCAGGGACAGGGGTCCCGACCACGCCCGGATAGGCCAGCGCGCGCACCTGGCCCAGGTCCGCGACCTCGACATCCAGCTCGACGACGCCGTCCCAGCCGGGCCGCCTCGCCGACACCACTCCCTCGCGCCACTGGATCACCCCGCGAGCCTAGGTCACCGGGTCCGGGCGCAGAGCGTCCCCGCCGAGCTGGGCTCGACGGGGACGTCGTGGTGCGTGGTGCGTGGTGGGTCAGCGCACGTCGACCAGGTCGACGACGAAGATCAGGGTCTCGCCACCCTTGATGGCGGCACCAGCGCCCCGGTCGCCATAGCCGAGGTGCGGCGGGATGACGATCTTGCGACGGCCTCCCACCTTCATGCCGAGCAGCCCCTGGTCCCAGCCCTGGATGACTTGCCCGACACCTACCGTGAAGGTCAGCGGCTGACCACGGTCCCAGGACGCGTCGAACTGCTCGCCACTCGACCAGGCGACGCCGACGTAGTGGGTCGACACCGTGGCGCCGGCGGTCGCCTCGGGGCCCGTGCCGACCTCGAGATCCTCCATGACGAGCTCGCTGGGCGGCGTGTCGCCGGGGAACTCGATCTCGGGCTTGGCCTTGTTGACCTCACCGAACGGGGACTGGCTCATGACTCTCTCCTTGGTATGGCGTGGTGCGCGGTGGCGTGCGGGTCTTCAATGACGTGGTGCGGGGCTCGAGTGATTCGCGCTACTGAGTCAGTAGGCGGCCAGGATGTCCACGACGAAGACGAGGTCCTCGCCGAGCAGCGGGTTGCCCTGCGGGGCGGCCGTCGAACCGGCGTCCTCAGCCGGCTTCTCGCCATACGCTTCAGCGGCAGGGATCACCAGCAGCACTCGGGAGCCGACGGTCTGGCCGACCAGACCCTCGTCCCAGCCCGTGATGACCTGGCCCACACCGATGGGGAAGTCGGCCGGCTCGCCGCGCTGGTAGGAATCGTCGAAGATCGAGCCGTCCGACCACTTCACGCCGGTGTAGTGCGCGCGGATCGTCTGACCCGCCTTGACCTTCGGGCCCTCGCCCTTGATCAGCGGCTGGACGATGAGCTTGGTCGGTGCCTTGGCGTCCTTGGGGATGGTGATCTTCGCGGCGGACTTGCCGTCGGCGACGACTGTCGGCAGCCCCTTCTTGGGGGCTACGGCCTCGCCGGTCGCCTCCGTCAGCGGCTTGGAGCTGGAGACCAGCTCGAGGTAGAAGACCAAGGTGTCCTGAGGCCCGACGCCCAGGTCAGCCCGGCCCGGCTCGCCGAAGGCGTCCTTGGCGGGCACCGCCAGGAGCAAGGTTTCCCCCGCCTTGCGGCCCGGCAGCTCCTCCAGGAAGGCCGGGAAGAGATTCTCGTTGCCCAGCTCCAGGGTCACCGTCTCGTCCGCGTCAAAGGTCGACAGGATCTGCTCGCCCGTGGTGCCGTTGACCGCAAGGTAGCGGGCGGCAACCTCCGCGCCGGGGGCGATCTCCTTGCCGTCGCCCTTCTTCACCGTCTCGGCGTGGGTCTTCGAGACCCGGAAAGGCAGTTGGCCCTCGGCGAAGGGTGCACCGTCCAGAGTGATCGCAGGCTTGCTGTCCGTGACCTTCAGACCAAGGGCCGCCGGGTCGGAATCGGGCACGGACGAGGTCACCGCAGCGTCGTCGCTCTGCGCGGCGGCGTCGCCGTCGCCTGAGCAGCCGGCGAGCAGGAGCAGTGGGGCGGCGGCCAGGGCGACCAGCCGAAGTCGGGGTGAGCGCACGCGCGCAATCCTTACGTGGAGGGGAAGGGTCAAACCGATACAGCGTAACCAACCGAACCTGGGCGTTCGGTGGGAGGCGAGCGTGGTCGACGTCGAGGCAGCCTCAGACGCCCCGCACGAGGTGCGACGGGTCCGTCGTGCCGGTGGAGCGGATGTGCTCGATCAGGTCGTCGACGCGGGAGTCCACGCTGGCGAAGGGGTCCTTGCACACCACGGTGCGCTGGGCCACGTCATTGAGCTTGAGGTGCACCCAGTCGCAGGTGAAGTCCCGTCGGTGCTCCTGCGCCGCCCGGATGAAGTCGCCCCGCAGCTTGGCTCGGGTTGCTGGCGGTGTCACCATCGCGTGCCGGATCTGGGCTTCGTCGACGAGGATCTTGGCCGCCCCCGAGCGCTGCAGGATCGACATCAACCCACGGGTGGGATGGACGTCGTGCCAGGCCAGGTCCAGCTGCTGCAACCGGTCATCGTGCGGCGCGAGGTCGTGCTTGGCAGCATACGAGTCGAGCAGTTTCTTCTTCATCACCCATTCGATCTCGGTGTCGACCAGGTGCAGCTGGTCGCCCTCGATCGCATCCAGGGTGCGCTCCCACAGCTCCAGCACGTAGGAGTAGGGCCAGACCTGCGCCAGGCCCGAGCCCTGCGCATAGGTCTTGGCCATGCCCAGGAGCTCGCGTTGCATCTCCAAGGCCGTGATGGTGCCGCCTGCCTTCAGCGGCAGCGGAGTCCGCCCGGTCCGGTCACGGCTGATCTCACGGATCGAGGGGATCGGCGTGGCCAGCTCGAAGTCGGGCATGATCCGGCCCGCCTCCAGCATCCGCAGCACCAGATCGGTCGTCCCGACGCGCATGAGGGTGGTCGACTGGCTCATCGTGGAGTCGCCGACGATGACGTGCAGGCGGCGATAGCGCTCTGGGTCCGCGTGCGGCTCGTCGCGGGTATTGATGATCGGTCGGGAGCGGGTGGTGGAGGAGGACAGGTCCTCCCACATGTGGTCGGCACGCTGGGAGACGAGGTAGGTGGCCCGTTCCCCCACCACGTGCAGCCGGCCGGCTCCGGAGATCAGTTGGCGCGTCACCAGCAAGGGCACGAGCGTGTCGGTCACTCGGTCGAGGCGACCGTCGCGGCGGATCAGGTAGTTCTCGTGCGATCCGTAGGAGTTGCCGCGGGAATCGACATTGTTCTTCAGGACGTAGACGGTCGCGTCCATGCCCTCCTCGGCGAGCCGCGTCTCCGCGTCGTCGGCGAGGTCCTGGACGATCAACTCACCTGCCTTGTCCTGAGCCAGGAGGTCCAGCAGGTCCGTGCACTCGGCGGTGGCGTACTCCGGGTGTGAGCCGACATCGAGGTAGAGCCGAGAGCCGTTGCCGAGAAAGACGTTGCTCGACCGCCCCCAGGCGACAACCTTGCGGAAGAGATAGCGCGCGACCTCCTCCGGAGAGAGTCGAGACGTGCCTCGGAAGGTCGCGTTGACCCCGAACTCGGTCTCGATCCCCATGACCCGACGGTCCACGGACTACTGTCCGCCCTTCTGCACGAAGCCGTGCACGAAGTCGGTCGCATTGCGCTCCAGGACTCCGTCGATCTCGTCCAGGAGCGAGTCGAGGGCGGCGTCGCGCTGGGTGTCCTGGACAGCCGGTGCGGGTGGCGGTGGCGTCGGCGCCTCGGGCTCGGGGCCGTCATCGCGGCGCCGCTGGACGTGCTGCTGTTCTGCCATGGATCGATCCTCTCAGACGTCGTCGCTGGCTAGCTCAGTCAGCAGCGAGGCGGTGCGGGTATGCCGTGCCAGCAGCGCGGCGGTCTGGGCCCGCGTGGCGTCGGTTGGCTCGGGCAGTTGCACCCGGCGCAGCCGGTTGCGCTCGTCGAGGACGACGACCGAGTCCCAGGAGGCCGCGCGGACATCGTCGCCGAAGCGGCGCACGACCTCACCTCGGAACCAGGCGCGGGTGTCCTCCGGCGGGTCGGTCATGGCGCTGGCGATGGCTTCGTCAGGGACCAGACGCTCGAGCTGGCCCGCGGCACGCAACTTCTGCGCCAGCCCCCGTGCGGGGTCCAGGTCATGCCACTGGATGTCCATCGCGGCCACCCGCGCGTCGTCCCAGCCGACGCCCGCGCGGTCGCGGAAGCGTTGCAGCAGGGAGAGCTTGGCGACCCACTCCACCTGTGCCGCACACGAGCGGGGGTCAGCGCGTAAGCCGTCCAGGACGCTGCGCCAGCGCACGAGGACATCGGCCGTCTCCGTGTCGGGGGGCCACAGCTCGTGCCCGGACGCGCGCGCCTGCTCGGCCGCCTCGAGGTGCAGCTCGAGCAGGTCGATCCCCGTCAGGGACCGTCCGTCGACCAGCGGCACCGTGGCCTTCAGGGTCGGGTCGTGGGAGATCGTCTGTGCGGCCGCGACGGGGCGCGCCAGCCGTAGCCCCTCGAGCAGTTCGGGATGGGTCTGGATCACCCGCAGCGCCGCGGAGAGAGACCCGACTGCCAGGTAGGTCGTGACGTCGGCCATGGTCGCGTCCCCGACGATGACGTGCAGCCGGCGGTGCAGGTGCGGCGTCGCGTGCGGCTCGTCGCGGGTGTTGACGATCGGGCGACGCAGGGTCGTCTCGAGCCCGACCTCTGCCTCGAGATAGTCCGCCCGCTGGCTCAGCTGGAAGCCCGGTCGCTCGCTGGCCTGCCCGATCCCGACCCGTCCCGCGCCGGCGATGACGGGTCGGGCCACGAGGAAGGGGATCAGCAGGGCGGCCAACCGGTCGAAAGGCACTGTCCGGGGCACCAGGTAGTTTTCGTGCGTGCCGTAGGACGCGCCCTTGCCGTCGACGTTGTTCTTGTAAAGGCTCACCGACAGCCCGTCCTGAGCCAGCGTCCGCGTCGCCAATTGGCCGACGAGCTCGCCAGCGCGGTCATAGCGCACCGCCTCCAGCGGTGAGGTGACTTCGGGTGAGGAGTACTCAGGGTGGGCGTGGTCGACGTAGAAACGTGCCCCGTTGGAGAGCACCGAGTTGGCGATCGTCGGATCCTCGACGTCGGTGAGCTGGGAGATGTCGGCCAGTGCCCGCGCGACGTCATACCCACGCGCGTCCCGCAGCGGCGTCTCGTCGGCGTAGTCCCAGCCGGCGCCCCGCTGGAGCGCCGCTCCTGCGCCCGCGCCCGCGGCATACGCCCGGACCACCTGGCCGGAAAGCACCATCGGGCTCATCGGCTGACCGTGGGCATCCACCTGGGTGCTCGTGATGCCCAGCTCAGTCTCGATGCCCATGATCCGACGCACGCTCATGACCCCACCCTACGAGCCTCCCCCGTGCCCTCACCTCTGCCGTCACCCTGTGGCAACGGGTGCTGCGGCGTCTGCCCCGTGAGCCGGTCGAGCACCCGTTGGACGAGCTCGCCATACTCCCTGACCACTGCCTCCTGCGAGGCCCGATCGGCTCCCAACAACCGGAACGATCGCACCCCCGCGGCCAGCCCCAGCATCAGGCAGGCGAGCTGGTCGGTATGGCGGGCATCCTCGCCCTCGTGGGGAAACCGGCCAAGGAAGCGCTCCCGGAACTCTGCCAGCGCGACCTCTTGGTCCGGTGCGTCGGCGCGCAGGTACATCGCGCGCAGCCATGGCTCGGCTGCGTCCTGGTCACGCCGCTCCAGCATTCGTCTGACCAGGAGCTCGCCCAGCCCCTCGATCGGGGTGTCTGCCAGCAGCGGCGCGGGCTCGGCGGGGGTGGCCAAGCCATAGAGCTGCTCCTTGGACCCCGCGATCTTCATCACCATCGCCGGGGACACTCCGGCCTGGGCGGCGACTTCCCGGATCGTCACCGCGGCATACCCGCACTCCCCGAAAAGTCGTCGGGCGACCTGCAGCACGCGGTCGTGGGAACCGGCCGCCTGTCCCGTCACCGCTGCGTCTCCGCGCCAACTCCGCTGGCGACGCGCTCGACCCGGCGGGGGGGTCCGGTGACGATGTCGATATCGAGCGAGGTCGAGGCAGTGAGCACGGTCAGCGCCCGCGAGCGAGTGCGACCGGTGGGATGGTCCACCACCGTCAGGACATAGCGACCGGCCGGCGGCAGGCCGATCTCGTAGGCACCGAACGGGTCGGCGGTCGCGGTCGCGACATACTCCCCGGAATGCCTGATGAGGGAGAGCATCACCGAGCCCAGCGGCTCGCCGTCGTCGGTGATGTGGCCGGTCAGGAGCAGTCGACGGTGCATCGTGATCGGCTCGGTCTCCCCCGCCTCGAGGGTGCACAGGCTGGACTGCGGCGCCCACCCCTCGGCGGAGACCACGAGCAGATAACGCCCCGCCTCCGGCAGCGCCAGCGCGAACCGGCCGTCATTGTCCGTGCGGCCCCAGTCGACGTGGCGGCCGTCGGGGTGCAGCACCGTGGCGACCGCCTGCTTGAGCCGCCTTCCCTCCGGGCCCGTGACGCGGCCACGGACGAGGACCTCGGGCAACTCGCCGTGAGCCTTGACGTGCGTCCGTTCCCCTGTCGGCGCAGGGGTGCCGCTGGAGCCGGCAGGTTGCATGCCGACGCCCTGGCGGACAGGACGACGGATGAAGCTCGCGATCAGCGCGCCACCGAGTGCAGCTCCGGCCCCAGCCCAGAAGACGAGCTGGTAGGCGGCGAGCGTCGGGGCGAGCACGCCGGTCGCGGTCGCGGTCATGGTGGCAGCGAAGACGGCCGCGACCATGGCGGAGGCCGACGAAGTGCCGATCGAGCGGAGCAGCGTGTTGAGCCCGTTGGCTGACGCGGTCTCGGTAATGGGGACGGCCCTCATGATCAGGGTCGGCATGGCGGCGAAGGCGAGGGCAGTGCCCAAGGACGCGATGCCCGAGGTGACCATCACCTCGACCACCGAGCCGTGCAACAGGGAACGCCCGACGAAGCCGACCGCCATGACGAGCGCGCCACCGATGAGCGCCGCTCGGGGTCCCCAGCGGCTGATCAGCGCCGCGGACACCGGAGACATCGCCACCATGAGCACGCCGCTGGGCAGCATCACCAGGCCGGTCGCGGTCACCGAGAGACCGAAGCCATAGCCAGTGTCGGTGGGCATCTGCACCTGCTGGGCGGCGGTGAGGAAGTTGGCGAACATCGCAAAACCGACCAGGACCGAAGCCGCATTGGTGAGCAGGACCGTGCGGCGCATCGAGGTGCGGATGTCCACGAGCGGCTGCCCCGTGCGCAACTCCCACGGCACCCAGGCCGCAAGCACCAGGGCCGCGAAGACCAGCAGGCTCAGGGTCTTGGGAGAGCCCCAGCCCCACGTCCCCGCCTTGCTCACCGCCAGCAGGAAGGAAGTGAGCGCGATCGAGAGCATCACGGCGCCGAGATAGTCGAACCGGCCGCGCGTCTTGACGGTCGACTCCGGCACGACGACGTGGACGGCGATCAGCATCACGACTGCAAAGCTGCCGCTGACGTAGAAGAGCGCGTGCCAGTCGAGCCGGTCGTAGATCACTCCGGCCAACGGCATGCCGACCGCTCCCCCGATGCCCAGCGTCGCCGACATCAATGCCACTCCAGAGCCCACCTTGTCCGCCGGCAGGTGGTCGCGCATGATGCTGATCCCCACGGGCACCAGGCAGGCCCCGAAGCCCGCCAGCCCGCGACCTAAGACGACGATGGCCAGGCTGGTCGACAGGGCGGCGACGACCGAACCGACGATCACCGCCCACATGCAGACGATGAGCATCAGCCGCTTGCCGAACATGTCCGCGAGCCGGCTGACGATGGGAGTGCCGACGGCCGCGGTCAATAGCGTGATCGTCACCAGCCACGAGGCGTTGTCGCTCGTGGTGTTCAGGATCTCCGGGAAGTCTGGGAGCAGGGGCAGGACCAGGGTTTGCTGGAGCGAGACGAGAGTGCCGCAGAGGGCGAGGACGAGGATGATGAGGGTGGTCGACGGCGTCCGCCGTTCCGCGGCAGACTCGGGTGAACGCATGTTCACCAGTCTAAGGCCCTCATGGCAGGATGCTGACGTGAACAAGCATGCCTACTATCTCGACCTGTTCGTCGTCCTCGTCTTCGCGGCCGCCGGACGGGCTTCGCACAGTTTGTCGGACAGCGTCCTCGGGGTGCTCGAGACCGCTTGGCCCTTCCTGATCGGCGTGCTTGTCGGATGGGTTGCGGTGCTGCGTCAGGACCGGCACGTGTGGTGGCTGGACGGGGTCCTGATCGCGATGTCGACCATCGTGGTCGGGATGCTTCTGCGCCTGGCCACGGGGGAAGGCACGGCACTGGCCTTCGTGCTGGTCGCCAGCGGCGTCCTGGTGGCGGGTCTGGTCGGCTGGCGTGCCGTCGCCGCCGCCTTCGCCGCACGCCAGCACAAGTCACTCACCTGAGTGCCCCGTGCACGTCATACCCCTCCTGGCTGGCACAAGTCACTCACCTGAGTGACCCGTGCACCTCCCTGTGGACAACTTCGGCGCCGTCCTGCACGAATCAAGCAGCCTTCCTCAGGTGGGGATCAGGGTCGACGAGCCGTTCGGCTACCGCCAGGGCATCGAAGCCGGCATCTCGCGCAGCCAACTGGGCTCCGCGTCATACCGGCGGCTCGTGCGTGGCGTCTACATCGCTGCCGACGCCCCCAAGGACGCGGTCGTGGACGGGAGGACCGCGCTCCTGCTGGCTGGACCGAGGGCGTTCTTGTCGCACTTCCAGGCTGCTCGGCTCTATGGGGCGATCGTCCCCGACGTCGACGTCCTGCACGCGAGCGTGACCGGCAACGTCCACCGGTCCCGCCGCGCGGAGGTGGTCGTGCATCTCTCGTCCCAGACACCCACCACGTTCCGCGGCCTTCCGGTCACCACGCCTGAGGACACCTTCGTCGACCTGGCGAGCCACCTGACGCTCGTCGACCTGGTGGTCCTCGGCGACTCACTCGTCAGGAAGAAGCGGACCACTCCCGGGCGGCTGGTCGAGGCCAGTCTGCGGGCGCCCGGGAGCGCGCGGCGGCGCGCGGGAAGGGCAGCAGCGTTGGTGCGCGCTGGTGTGGATTCGGCGATGGAAACCCGTTCACGGATGCTCGTGGTGCTGGCGGGACTGCCCGAGCCGGAGGTGAACGTGTGCTTCTACGACCAATTCGGGCAGGTGAGACGGCGGCTGGACCTCGCCTACCGCAAGCACCGCCTGGCGATCGAGTACGACGGCCGTCAGCATGCGGAGTCACAGGCTCAGTGGGAGTCGGACGTCACCCGCCGAGAGGAGTTCGACGAGGCGGACTGGCGCATCCTGACGCTGCTCGCTAAGGACATCTTCAAGGTTCCCGGCCAGACCCTCGACCGGATCACCGCTGCCCTGCGGAGGGCGGGCGTGCGTGTCCCTGCGCGCACCGAGGAGTGGCGTCGTCACTTTCCCGGATACAGCCCACTCTCCTGAGTGGCTCGTGCACGTCCGCAGCGCACCACCGGCGCACAACGCACTCGGCTGAGTGGCTCGTGCACGTTGGGGACCGGGCGACGGGCTCGACCTACTGGTAGTGCCCCTGCACACCCTGCTCGACGGACCGGCCCGGGTGCGTGCCGGAGGCGTCGCCGACCAGGGTGCGGATGTAGGTGATCCGCTCCCCCTTGCGGCCCGACACGCGAGCCCAGTCGTCGGGGTTGGTGGTGTTGGGCAGGTCTTCGTTCTCCTTGAACTCGTCGCGGTAGGCCTGGTCCAGGTGCCCCTGGCGCAGCCCCTCCTCACCGTTAAGCAACAGGTCCTTGATAGCCAGCTTCTTGGCCCGGTCCACGATGTTGTGGATCATCGCGCCAGAGGAGAAGTCCTTGAAGTAGAGGACCTCCTTGTCACCGCCGGCGTAGGTCACCTCCAGGAAGGCGTTCTTCGGTGACAGGGCATACATCTGGCCTACGGTCGCATCGATGAAGGCAGAGACGGTGGCCTCACGATCCCCGCCGTGGGCCTCGACGGCGGAGGTATGAAGCGGCACCTCGGTGGTGAGGTACTTGGTGAAGATGTCTCGCGCCCCCGCGGCGTCCGGCCGCTCGATCTTGATCTTGACGTCGAGCCGGCCCGGCCGCAGGATGGCCGGGTCGATCATGTCCTCACGGTTGGAGGCACCGATGACGATGACGTTGTCCAGCCGCTCGACCCCGTCGATCTCGGCCAGCAACTGCGGCACGATCGTGGTTTCGACGTCGGAGGACACCCCCGAGCCGCGGGTGCGAAAGAGCGACTCCATCTCGTCGAAGAAGACGACTACGGGACTGCCCTCGGCCGACTTCTCCCGCGCGCGCTGGAAGATCAGCCGGATGTGCCGCTCGGTCTCCCCGACGTACTTGTTGAGCAGCTCCGGCCCCTTGATGTTGAGGAAGTAGCTCGGCGTCGGCTCCTCGCCGCGCAACTGCGCCGTCTGTCTGGCCAGGGACGCCGCGACCGCCTTGGCGATCAGGGTCTTGC
Organism: Ornithinimicrobium sp.; assembly: GCF_030537745.1. Classification (GTDB taxonomy): domain Bacteria; phylum Actinomycetota; class Actinomycetes; order Actinomycetales; family Dermatophilaceae; genus Ornithinicoccus. The sequence continues at coordinate 71,131 of NZ_JAUNVI010000001.1, forward strand.
CGCAGCCGGGCGGCCCGTAGAGCAGCACACCCTTGGGCGGACGAAGCTGGTGGGACAGGTAGAGGTCCTGGTGCAAGAAGGGCATCTCCACCGCGTCACGGATCTGCTCGATCTGCCCGGAGAGCCCGCCGATGTCGTCGTAGGAGATGTCCGGGATCTCCTCCAGCACCAGCTCGGCCACTTCAGGGCGCGGGATCTTTTCCAGCACGAACCCGCTCCGGGCGTCCATGAGCAGGGCGTCCCCCAGCCGCACCCGTTCGTCGCGCAAGGAACCGGCGCGACGGCATACCCGCTCGTCCTCGCCGCGCACGATCACCACGACACGGTCGGCTCCCAGAACCTCCTTGCAGGTCACGATCTCGCCGGAGCGCTCGTAGCCGGAGACCGCGACCACCGACTGCGCCTCGTTCAGGAGCACGTCCCGGCCCGGCCGCAGATCGTCGGTCGGCACCTCGGAGGACACATGGGTGCGCAGACGCCGCCCGCCTACGGACACGTCGACGGTGCCGTCCCCGGTCAGTCCGACCACGTAGCCGTGGGTGAGTGGAGGACTGGCCATGGCGTCCAAATCCTCGCGCAGCCCGTTGATCTGCCCACGCGCCGACGTCAGGGTCGTGGCGAGCTGGTCGTTGTGCGCTTTGAGCTCGGTGAGGCGGCCGGTGAGCGTGCGCACCTGCTCCTCGAGGTGGCGCTCGCGGGAAGGGGTGGCCGGCGTGCTCACTGGGTCTCCAATGTCGAGGGTATGACGTGCTGCTGCTCGTCGGGATCGTCGGGCGGGGCAACGCCAGGTGCCGGTCGGCGTGCCTCTGCGGTCGCCTCGGCGTCCCGGACGGTGCGGCGCAGACGCTTGTCAGAGACGGGCCGCTCGCCCAGGTCCTCCGCGCTCCACTCCCCCTCGTCGTGAGGCACATAGTCCTCGCCGTAGGCGCCTTTGGCGGGCCGGCGGGCGACCTGTGGGGGCGCGACCCCGTCAGCGAGTCGGCGCATGGTGATCAGGAAGCCGGTGTGCCCGTGCATCCGGTGCTCCGGCCGCACCGACAGTCCCTCGAGGTGCCAGTCGCGGACCAACGACTCCCAGGCCCTGGGCTCGGTCCAGCGACTCTGGGTGCGCGCAGTCTCGGCGACCCGTGAGAGCTGGGTGGCGGTGGCTACGTAACAGATGAGAACGCCGCCGGGTGCGAGCACGTCATACACCACGTCGAGGCACTCCCAGGGGGCGAGCATGTCCAGGACGACCCGGTCGACCGTGCCGGGCGCCAAGGTCTGCGGCAGCACGTCGACAAGGTCGCCGACGGTCACCGTCCACGCCGGGTGGTCTTGGCCGAAGAAGGCTCGGGCGTTGGCTTGCGCGATCTGCGCGAAGTCCTCGCGGCGCTCGAAACTGTAGAGCCGGCCCTGGTCACCGACGGCGCGCAGCAGCGAAAGCGACAACGCACCCGACCCCACGCCAGCCTCCACGACGGTGGCGCCGGGGAAGATGTCGGCATAGGTCACTATCTGTCCGGCGTCCTTGGGATAGATCACCTGGGCCCCTCGCGGCATCGAGAGCACGTAGTCGGACAGCAGCGGACGGAGCGCGAGATACTCCACGCCGGAGGTGTGCTGGACGACCGTCCCGTCGGGGGCGCCGATGAGATCGTCGTGCTGCAGATGACCTCGGTGCGTGTGGAAAGTCTTGCCAGGCTCCAGCGTCACGGTGTGCAGGCGACCCTTCGGGTCGGTCAGCTGCACGCGGTCACCGACGCGGAACGGCCCTCGTCGCAGGTCGGCCCCGGAGGTGGGGGTCGGCACGGGGGCAGGCAGAACGTCAGTCACCGCACCAGTCTACGAGCGGGTGGGTGTGCCCCGGCGCGTGGTCACGTCGTCGATGAGCAAGGCTCCCCAGGGTCGGCCGTCCACGTCGAGGAGGCCGATGATCCCCGAGCCGGTCCTTCGCATGACCTCCAGCCCCTGGTCGACCGAGGCCTCGGGAGGCAGGGTGGTGGCCCACCCCGGTGCGAGCCGCACGGCGACCGACGAGGCTGACGTGGAGGACCAGGCGTGCGCGGGCACGGAGTGGAGGGAGGCCGGGTCGACGATCCCCTCCGGCGCACCAGCGTGATCGAGGACGATCCACAGCGGGCGGGAGTCCCAGGCGATGCCGGACAGCAGCGTGTCAGTGTCCACGACCCCGATCTCTCGGGCCACGTCACGCAGCTGCTGGCGGGAGGTGGTGAGCCCCAGCCGTCCTGCCCGGACCGCGCGGGAGGCGCCCTGCCAGAGGAAGCCGCCGATGAGGGCGACCCACAGGAAAGAAGAGAGGTCGACGCGCTGGCCCTGGAGCACGACGGGTCGCATGACCCAGACCAGGAGCAGCAGGACGACGATGCGCCCGGCCCATCCGGCGGCCAAGGTCCCACGATGGCGGTTGCCGGTGAACTTCCAAACCAGCGACTCGAGCAGGAAGCCTCCGTCCAGCGGCAGCCCCGGCACGAGGTTGAAGATGGCCACGAAGGCGTTGGCCGCGGTGAACGCATAGACCAGCAGGAAGGGCACCCCGCGCCAGTCGCCGGTCTGCAGCAGACCCCAGCCGATCACCGCCAGGACACCGTTGGCCAGCGGCCCGACCACCGCCACCGCTGCGCTGGTGCCGGGCGTGCCGCCGGCGCCGTCATGCGCGGTGTGGCCGCCCCAGAAGTCCGCGACGATCCGGGACACGGTGAAGCCGACCCGCTGGGCGACCAGGCCGTGAGCGGCCTCGTGGGCGAGCACTGACATCAGGAGCAGCACCGCGAATGCCAGCGCCACGGCATACGCGCCGATCCCCAGGCCGGGCATGAGGTTCTGCACGGTTGGGCCAAAGAGGACCACGATCACACCGGCCACCAGCACCCAGCTGCGCCCGAGGTAGATCGGGATGCCAGACAGCGAGCCGATCCTCCAGCCATGCCCTGCGGTCGCTGTCGCCATGGGCTCAATCTAGGCGACGCCACCCACGATCCTGGACGTGGACGGGCAACCTGACGATCGGCTCTGTCGGCAGGGGTACGTACAGTGCTCGACATGGCGCCTGCACTGTCACCATCGAGGGCGGCTGACTTCATGCAGTGCCCGTTGCTCTACCGCTTCCGGGTCATCGACCGCCTGCCCGAAGTGCCCAGCGCGCCCGCTGCGCGCGGCACCCTGGTGCATGCCGTGCTGGAGCGCATCTTTGATCTGCCTGCCGAGGAGCGCACGCTGGAGGCAGCGACCGACTTGGTGCCTGGGGAGTGGGCCCGGATGATCGAGGAGGAGCCCGAGCTCGCGGCGCTGATCACCGCGGAGGCGGTGCAACCACGCACACCGGAGCAGTGGTATGCCGAGGCTGCCGGCCTCATCGACCGTTGGTTCGGGCTGGAGGATCCGACGCTGCTTGAGCCCGCCGAGCGAGAGCTCTATCTCGAGGCCCAGGTCGGCGAGCTCACCATCCGCGGCATCGTGGATCGCTTGGACGAAGCACCGGACGGCCGGCTGCGGGTGGTGGACTACAAGACTGGACGAGCTCCCTCGGAAACTTTCGAAGGGCGGGCACTGTTTCAGCTCAAGTTCTACGGGCTCGCGCTCTGGCGGCTGCGCGGCGTGCTGCCTTCACGGTTGCAGCTGGTCTATCTGCGTGACGGCCAGGTCTTGTGGATCGACCCGACCGAGCACGAGCTGCTAGCGACCGAGCGCAAGATCGTGGCGCTGTGGAAGGCCATCGAGCTTGCCGCCACCACCGGCGACTGGCGGCCCAGTCGTGGGTATGCGTGCAGCTGGTGCTCGTTCAAAGACGTATGCCCCGCCTGGGGTGGCACGCCTCCGCCACTGCCTCCGGATGCCACCGAGCGCGCCCTCGATCCCCGCCGCGCCAGCTACACCGATCCCGTCATCGACGCCGACTGACCGGACGGTCGCCCCTGCCACCGCACGGGTCAACCGCGCGCCGACCCGTCCTCGCCACGCTTGCGGAGATAGCGCTCAAACTCCCGAGCGATCGCGTCCCCGCTGGCCTCTGGCAGCTCAGCCGTATCCTGCGCTTCCTCCAGCGAAGCGACATACTCCGCCACTTCCTCATCCGAAGAGGCCAGCTCGTCCACTCCCCGCTCCCAGGCCCGGGCAGCCTCGATGACGTCCGTGTCATCGATGACGCAGGACAACAACTCTTCCAGGCAACCCAACAGCGCCAGGGACGCCTTCGGCGACGGCGGACCACCGGCATAGTGAGGCACGGCCGCCCACACCGACAGGGTCGGCAGGCCCCGCCGTTGCGCCAGCTCACCGATGACCCCGACGATGCCGGTCGGTCCTTCGTAGGTGCTCTTCTCGGCCAGGCCCTTCGTGAGCAGAGCCTCATCCTCGGTCGTCACGCTGACCGGCATGGGTCGAGTGTGCGGCACGTCCGCGAGCAGGCCACCAAGGGTGATGAGCTGGGTGGCTCCCCGCGCGAAGCAGAAGTCGAGGATCTCCCCGCTGAAGGTCCGCCACCGCACGGACGGCTCGATGCCCTGGACCAGCAGGACATCACGCCCCAGGGGACTGTTATGCGCGAGATAGACACGGGTCGAAGGCCATCGCAGGGAGCGTTCGCCCTGGACCGAGATGACTCTGGGCCGGTTGACCTGCAGGTCGTAGTACTCCTCTGGGTCCACCGTCGCCACGAGCTGCGCCTGCCAGACGGTCCGCAAGTGCTCAATGACCCCCGAGGCACACTCACCCGCGTCGTTCCAGCCCTCGAAGGCCGCGATGACGACAGGGTCGTTCAGTTGCGGCATGTCGGCGAACTCCAACATATAGCGGGGCCTCCTCGACGGGGTGACGACCGGTCACGGCCAGCCTACGTGCCTCCTACGATGGAGCGGTGTCTTCCTCTGTGCCTGTCGCCCGCCGTTCCTCCCTGCCGGCAGCAGTGCTGTGGGACATGGACGGCACGATCATCGACACCGAGCCCTACTGGATGGCCGCCGAGCGTGCGCTGGTGGAGGAGGCGGGCGGCACCTGGAGCCACGAGCAGGCGCTTGCGCTCGTCGGCAATCCACTGCTCGTGTCCGCACAGACCATCATCGACCAGACCCCCGTCACTGGCACCGCTGCGGCCGTAGTGGATCTCATCCAGGGGCGGGTGGAGAGCCTGATGAAGGAACGCCTTCCCTGGCGCCCCGGAGCGCGTGAGCTGCTGGCTGACCTGCGCTCTCGCGGAGTTCCCTGCGCGTTGGTGACGATGTCGTATGACGTCCTCGCGCGGGTGCTGATCGCGGCGTTGCCCGAGGGCACCTTTGCGCACGTCATCACCGGGGATCAGGTGGCCCGGGGCAAGCCGCACCCTGAGCCCTACCTGACCGCGACCTCGAGGCTGCGTGCCGATCCGCGGCGCTGCGTGGCGATCGAGGACTCACCCACTGGTGTGGCCTCGGCAGTAGCGGCGGGCGTGCCGACCATCGGCGTACCGCACATCGTGCCGATCGAGCCTCGCCCCGGCCTGAAGCTGGTCAGGACCCTCGCGGAGCTCTCGGCGGACCAGCTCTGGCCGGTAGCGATGGAAGGAGTGTCGGGGCCGCCGGTGCTCAACCCCGCACACGGCTCGGAGGGCACGCGAGGAAGCCGCCGCAAGGACGATCGACCCTGGTGGAAGCGCGCCTGGGCGGTGATCACCAATCCCTTCACCGACGATGATGATGCGCAGAGCCAGTCAAGGGACCTCCTCCCGCAGCGTCGCAGCGTGCCCCCGCCGCTGGGACGGCCGCTGGAGCCCTGGGGCCGACTCGAGCGGCATTTCCAGATCCGATGGGATGCTGCCGACCTCGAGGCGGTCAGCGAGGTGCTGCGCAGGGCTGGCGTCAGCGAGCACGCGGATGGCTCAAAGGTCTACTCGGGTCTGGCCGCTCTCGTCCGTGACCCAGCCCGGCCCAAGGACAAAAAGGCGATCGCCGTCTTCGTCGACGGGACCCATCTTGGCTACCTCGACCGAAAACGGGCGCGGGCCTACTTCGAGGAGGTGACCGAGGCCACGGAGCAGGGCGGGTATGTCGAGTCCACCGCGACCGTGCGCGTCACGCCCCAGGACAAGAGGGTCAAGCTGCGGATTCATCTCGACCTGCCTAAACCTGGAGAGCTCCTTCCCCGGAACTCCGCTCCGACTGAGCCCTACGCGATCGTCCCGCTCGGACGCCGGGTCCAGGTCATCGGCGAGGAGGCCAGCCGGGAGGCGCTCCAGGCATTCGTCACACGGTCCAAGCAGACCCCGGTCCTGGTCACGCTCCGGACCGTGGTCGAGAAAAAGCCACGGTCGCAGACACGGTTGGTGGAGGTGGAACTGGACGGCGAGGTCGTCGGGCAGCTCTCCCGTGCCCAGTCGTCCCGGCTGCTGAGGGTGCTCGACCGACTGAACGCCCAAGGCTTCCTGGCCGTGGCCAGGGCCTGGGTAGGCGGCACTCCGAACGCTCCGCAGGTCACGCTGGACATCAACCGGGACGACGCCCACCTGCACGACTGGCTCGCTTTGCACCGACGATCAGCACGAAGCGGCAGCCTCCACGAGATCGTCCCCAGTGCGGACCCGATCAGCCAAGACGGCTGATCGGGATCAGCAGCATGCCTCAACCCACGCCGTCACGCCCCGTCGACTGCGCCTTCGGGCAGGAAGTCCACCCCGTTCAGGGACGACAGCCGAACGACCTCGACGGGATCGGTGACGTTGTGCAGCAGGCTGAAGAGGTTGGCCAACTTGCCGCCCGGAGTCACCCAGAACAGCGACTTGGCGACCGAATCCTGCTTGTTGTAATAGGCGTGGGGCAGATTGCGCGGCATCTGCACGAGATCGCCTGGTCCTGCCGTGGTCCACTGCCCATCGAGGTAGAGCGTGTAGACCCCCTCGAAGACGTAGATGAACTCGTCCTGCGTGGGGTGCACATGCGGCGGGACCCCGGTGCCGGCAGGGTCGAGCGAGAGCCAAGAATACGTTGACGCGCTCTCGATCTTGGTGGTGTACGTGTGACCCAGAACATTCCAAACGCGACCTCCGAGCGCTTCATCGGCGCGTACGATACCGGCGGGCAACTCGCCCAGGATGATCTCTTCGGAATTCATCGTTGTGTTCCTCTGCTCGAGATGTGGGGCTGTCAGTCTGGCAGAGCCCCTGCTCATCCGTCCTGGGATGGCTACCGGGCTGACCCGCGGGCACCCGAAGCCGGGCACCGCACGCGCTTCCGGGGGGCGATCGGCACTGCGGTGTGGGCTCACCAGGTGCGCGACAACAGCGTCGAAACTCAGGGCCACCGGATGATCGAGACCGCGCTGGACACCTGACGTGTCGAGGTCCCGGGTCAGGACAAAAGGTCCAGGCCCAGGAGTGCATCGACGGCGCTGGGGACCGCGCGGGAGACAGGCAAGCCCGCAGTCGCGGCCGCTGCCCAGGCATCGACCGCCGCGACTGCGCCGGGGGCGTCGAGGTCGTCGGCCAGACGTGCCCGGATCTGCTGCACCGTGCGCGTCTCCAGGTCGCTGACCTCCTCGGTCTCGTCGGCCTGGCTCGCGGCAACCAGCCAGGCCGACCAACGCTGCGCCGCGGCCACAAGGTCCTGATCGGTCCACTCCCAGGGCGTGCGGTAGTGATGCGCCAGGAGCGCCAGGCGGATCACCATCGGATCCACGCCGTCCCGAAGCAATGCAGACACCAGCACCAGGTTGCCCTTGGACTTGCTCATCTTCTCGCCCTGATAGCCAACCATCGCCTGGTGCACGTAGGCACGCGCGAACGGCTGCTCGCCGGTCAACGCGGTCGCCTGGACGGCGCTCATCTCGTGGTGCGGGAAGATCAGGTCCGTCCCACCACCTTGCACGTCGAAGCGCATCCCCAGGTAGGTCAGGGCGATCGTCGAGCACTCGATGTGCCAGCCCGGACGGCCGGCGCCCAGAGACTCTCCCGGCCAGCTGGGCTCATCCTCGCGAGCGGCCCGCCACAGCAAGGGATCCAGCGCGTCCCGCTTGCCTTGCCGGTCGGGGTCTCCCCCACGCTCGCCGAAGACCTCCAGCATCTGCGCACGCGAGAGGTGCGACACTTCACCAAAGGTGGGCTGGCCCGAGAGGTCGAGATAGACGTCCTGAGCCTGCGCCTGCACCGCACCCTCGGCCGCGCTCACCGGGATCCGGTATGCCGCCCCGTTGGCCAGCAGGCTGCGGATCGAGTCGACGTCCTCCGGGATGCCCTCGACCGCGCCGACATAGTGGGCCGGCGCCAGGATGCGCAAGGCCTCCATGTCCTGCCGAAAAAGGTCGATCTCCCGGGCAGCCAGGTCCTCCCAGTGCACGCCGTCGCGGGCGGCCCGTTCGAGCAATGGTTCATCCACGTCGGTGACATTTTGCACGTAGACGACATCGAGGTGCCCGTCCAGCCACACCCGCTGGAGAAGGTCGAACGTCAGGTAGGTAGCGGCATGCCCTAGGTGCGTCGCGTCATACGGCGTAATGCCACACACGTAGAGTCGGGCAGGACTTTGCGGCTGGACGGTGCGCACGGTCCCGGACGCGGAGTCGTGCACCCGCAGTGGTTCACCGGATCCGGACAGTTGGGGCACAGACGGCGACGACCACGATTTCACGACCTAAGGCTATCTGGCTCGGTCCGCTTTTCTGACATCACCACAGCGGCCACGGCAAGGGATAGCGGTCCGGCGGCAGCAACGGCATCTGCTGGCTGGCGCGTAAGGCCTCCAGCCGGGTGGACAGCGCCGCGATCTCCCCCGGCGCGAGCAACGCCTCCAGCCCGCTGGACCCGTCGGTGACGGCGTCGCGGACTGCGCGCACGCTGTCCAGATCTTCCTGCCGCAGCGGTTCACCGGCCCAACCCCACAGCACGGTCCGCAACTTCGGCTCGGTGTGCAGGCACAGCCCGTGGTCGAAGCCCCACAGCCGTTCGCCGGTGATGCCGAGGTGGGCGGCCTTGCGATCGGCGTTGTCCAGGACAGCGTCCAGCACCGCCATGGAGCGCAACCGTGCGTCGTCGGCGTGCACCACGACGAGCGCCGCACCGGTCTCGTCCTGGGCGTCGACGACCCGCTTCCACCCCGAGGCCACCTCTTCGGGCCGCAACACGTCGATCAGCCCGGCGCCAGGCAGCGGGCTGTCCTCGACCTCCATCCACAGTTGCACCGACCCCGGCCCGAGCGGCCCGTCGCGCAGCACCGTGGGTGGCACCAGCCTCCACCCGCCCAGCTCACTGACCAGGTAGGCGGATACCTCCCTGGCAGCCAGCGTGCCGGTCGGGAAGTCGACGAGAGGGCGCTCACCGCGGATCGGTTTGTAGACCGCCTTTCGGCCGGTCGGGGCTCCGTCCGGCTCGACCAGGTCGACGAGGACCGTGACGTTGGAGGCCTCCCGCAGCACGCCGATGACTTCGAGGGAAGTGCGGCAAAGCAGGTCTTCGTCCCGAACCCGCTCTGGGTCCTGCGGCTGCGGATTCACGACAGAGCGATGCTCAGCGGCGATAGCCGTTGGCCCGCGGGCAGATGTGTCCAGAAGGGTCCAGTGCCTGACCACAGAAGGGACAGGAGGGACGGCCGCCGACCAGCGAGGCGGTGCAGCGCTCGGCGAAGGCGCGGGCGCGCGCCGGCTCGATCGCGACCCGGATCGATTGCGGCGGCAAGCCGGTCCAGGGGTAGTCACCTTCGGGGTCGAGGTCGAGCAACTCGTCGACCTCTGGTCGGTCAAAGGCCTCGACGACCACGCGTTCGCGGACCGCATCCCAGCTCAGCGACAGGCGCTGCACGCGGAAGTCATCGTCGAAGGGGGCGTCCAGCGGCGCGTTGTCGACATAGGTCGCGGCTGCCTCCTCCGAGCCGGCCACCGCGGCCACCTCCTCGACGAGTTCGACGAGGGAGGCCCCCAAGAGCCGGACCTGTTCCTTCTCCAACGAGACCGTCGTCGTGCGGCGCGCTCCGTCGGTGGCCTGCAGGAAGAAGGTGCGCTGACCGGGAGGCCCCACACTGCCGGCGACGAAGCGCTCGGGCGGGTCGTAGACATGGTCTGGCATGGCTTCAGCCTACGACCGAGATGCCCCGTCGCCCGCGCCGCCACCCACGTCGGCATCACCGTCAGCCCCACCGGCCTGCAGAGCTGCGGACAGGACCGACAGGTCGATCGGGTCGCTGCCGGTGTCGTTCGTCCGCAGGACGAACGGCCGCCGCTGCGTCCGGTGCACGATGCTCACCGAGGCCGGATCCACGACGATCCGCTGAAATTCGTCCAGGGGCGTCGCCAACGCTTCGGCGAGGATCGCCTTAATGACGTCGCCGTGGCTCACCGCCACCCATACTCCACCGGCCCCGTGCTCCGACTCGACGCGGGCGTCCCACTCCAGGATCGCCTCGACGGCGCGCGCCTGCATCTGTGCCATTCCCTCGTGCTCGTGGTCCGGATGAGCGGGGAAGGTGACCGTCGAGGGACGGTCTTGCACGGCACGCCAGAGCGGGTCCTTGGCGAGCTCGCGCAGCGGCTGGCCGGTCCACGCCCCATAGCGCGCCTCCCCCAGACGGTCGTCGGTGCACAGCTCGGGCCGGGATCCCTCCGGTATGCCGTGCAGCAGGCTGGTTGCCGTCTCCTGGCACCGCTGGAGCGGGCTGGCGACCACAGCGGCGAGGGTGCTGGTGGCGAGCCGGGCGCCGAGACCAGCGGCTTGCTCCTGGCCGAACTCGTCCAGGCCGACGCCAAGGGTCCAGCCAGCCAGCACACCCGTCGCATTGGACGTGGTGCGGCCGTGGCGGACCAGGAGGCAGATGGCCATCAGTGCTCGGGTGTGTAGTCGGCTGCGGTGCGATCCGTGTCACCGGAGCCGACGTCGTCGTCGCTGTCGATGAGGCGGGAGTGGGCGGCGACAGCGATCTCGAGCGCCTCCAGGCGGGCGTCCAGGTCCTTGCCCCACGGCGCGACGGTGACCGTGGTGATGCCGACGTCGGCGTACCTCTGCATCCGCGCGGTGATCCTATCGACGTCCCCCAGGAGCGAGGTGTCGTCGATGAACTGCGGTGGCAGCGCGGCGGCTGCCTCGCCCCACTTCTTCTCCAGGTAGAGATCCTGGACCCGGTCGGCCTCTGCCTGGTAGCCCATGCGGACAGCGAGTTGGTGATAGAAATTCTGCTTGCGGCTGCCCATGCCGCCGACGTACAGCGCCGGATACGGGCTGACCGTGCGGGCGCAGGCATCGAGGTCATCGCCGGTGGCGAGCGCGACGGTGGCGCAGGTATCGAAGTGGGCCGGGGGCTGGTCGCGCTTGGCGAAGCCCGCCTCCAGCTGCTCGCGCTGCTCCACGAAAAAGTCAGGCGCCACGAAGACGCCCAGCCAACCGTCGGCGATCTCTCCGGCCAGCTCCATGTTCTTGGGCCCGACGGCCGCGAGGTAGAGCGGGATCTGGCGTCGGTGGGCGTGGGCAAGTCGAAGTGGTTTGCCAGCCCCGTCAGGGAGCGGGAGGGTGAAGTGCTCGCCGTGATAGCTGACCGGGCGGTGCGCCAACGCCATCCGGACGATGTCGACATACTCCCTGGTGCGTCCAAGGGGTTTAGCGAAACCGACTCCATGCCAGCCTTCGGAAACCTGCGGACCGCTGACGCCGAGTCCGAGCCGGAAGCGCCCGCCGGACAGGCTGTCGAGGCTCGCGGCGGCCATCGCGGTCGCGGCTGGGCTGCGGGCGGGGATCTGCATGACGCCCGCGCCGAGGCCGATGCGTTCGGTCTGGGCGCCCATCCAGCCCAGCACGCTCACGACGTCAGGACCGTAGGCCTCCGAGGCCCAGACGATGTCGACACCGAGTTGGTCGGCCCGTCTGACGAGCGCGAGGTTCTCCTCGTCCCGACCCTGTCCGAAGAAGCCGCTGCTCAATCCCAGGCGCAAGGGTCAGCCCCGCGGCCGCGGCTCGACGTCGAACTCATCATCGCCGAGGCCTAGATAGCTGCGGGCCTCGCCGTCATCGACGTCATCATCGTCGACTTCGTCGTCGTCATCTTCATCTACGGCATCGGAGTCATCCTCAACGTCGTCGTCGTCGGAGTCGTCATAGACGTCCAACGGGATCTCCTCGTCGTAGGCCTCCACGAGTGCGTCGGCGTAGACGGTGAACGTCTCGGCGATGCGGTCGTAGGCCTGGGCCACATGGGGGTCGTCGTCGTCCCTGCTCCCCGCAGCAGTCTCCAGGTGACGCTCAAGGGCGGCGACGAGGTCGGACAGGGCGGCGCGCGGGTCTGCGGTCATGCCCTGACGGTAGCGCGAATCGCTGTGTCTCGGCACGGATATCTCGCCCTGCGCGGCCTCCGGTGCTTATGCTGTCGCTCACCATGGTCGAGTACGAGTTCCGCGAGCTCACGTTCTTGCGCGATAGCAGCAGATCCTTCGTGCGGCAGACGCTGACCGACCACGCTGAGTACGGGCACTGGGAGCTGGTCCGGGTGCGACTCTTCTGGGGCGGGATCCGCAAGGTGGTGCTGCGCCGCAAGATCATCCGCGTGCGCCGCACCGCCTAGACGCGAGGCCCCGCAGCCGCATCTCAGCTCAGCAGTCAGCGAGGAGCTGGCTCAGCACCCGCGTGCCGAAGCGGATCGAGTCGACGGGCACCCGCTCGTCGACGCCGTGGAACATCCCGACGAAGTCCAGGTCGGACGGCAGCTGCAGCGGCGCGAAGCCGTAACCGGTGATCCCCAGCCGAGACAGGTGCTTGTTGTCTGTCCCCCCCGAGAGGCAGTAGGGCAGCACGTGCGCGCCGGGGTCCTCCTTGAGCAGCGCCCGCTTCATCGACTCCACGAGCTCACCCTCGCCGGGTGCCTCCAGAGCGACGTCCTGGTGCAGGATCTCCACCTCGACATGCTCTCCTGCCAACTTCCTAATGGTGTCCAGCAGCTCCTGGTCGTGGCCGGGAAGAAAGCGGCAGTCCAAGGACGCGGACGCGGCGGAGGGGATGACGTTGTGCTTGTAGCCCGCGTCGAGCATGGAGAAATTCGCGGTGTCCCGCAAGGTCCCTTCGACGAAGCCACGGGCCCCTCCCAGCCGCTCGAGCAAACTCTCGACGTCATCCTCGTGCCACGGGACACCGGTGATCTGAGCCACCCCGTCGAACAGGCCCCGCACGGAAGCGATGTAGGTGCGCGGCCAGGGGTGGGCATCGATAGCGGCGATGGCTTGGGCCAGGCGGACCACGGCGTTCTCGGCGTTGGGGACCGACCCGTGACCAGCCCTGCCGTGGGCGTGCAGCCGCAGCCAGGCGATGCCCTTCTCTGCCGTCTGCAGCAGGTAGGCCCGAGTGTCGGCGCCGGTCGCCGCGTCCGGCAGGGTAATCGAGAAGCCGCCGACCTCGCTGATCGCCTCGGTGCACCCCCGGAACCACTCGGGGTGCGCACTGACGACATGCCCGGCGCCCTTCACCCCGCCGGCTTCCTCGTCAGCGAAGAAGGCCCACACGATGTCGCGAGGTGGCTGCTGTCCCGACCGTGCCAGCTCGCGCAGGTTGGCCAGGAGCATGGCGACCATGTCTTTCATGTCGACGGCGCCCCGCCCCCAGATCATGCCGTCCTTCTCCTCCGCGGCGAAGGGGTCGACGGACCAGTCCTTCGCCTCAGCAGGGACGACGTCGAGGTGCCCGTGCAGCACCAGCCCGGGGCGAGAGCTGTCCCTGCCCTCGGTCCGCACCACGACGCTGGCTCGCCCTGGGTCCGACTCGGTCAACTGTGGGTCGAGACCGACCTCCTGGAGCAGCCCCATGACGTACTCAGCCGCCTCCCGCTCCCCCGGCCCGCTGCCGTCACCGTAGTTGCTGGTGTCGATCTGGATGAGTTCGCGGCAGATGCGCACCGCTTCGTCCTCGGCGGTGGTGGTCAACGGCGCGGTGGAAAGGTCGTGGTCAGTCATGACTGCACCCTAGAGGGTATGGAGCGGCGCAGGTCAGCTGTTGGGCTCCGCGAACAGCTCCAGGTGGTTGCACTCTCGACAGCGGAACGCCCGGACCAGTAAGCGATCGGCATTGACGGTGGAAAAGCCTCCGAAGAAGCTGGTGTTGCGGGGACCACCGACCCACCGGACATAGCCTTTGGCCCCCTCACCGGTGTCCTCCAGGTAGCCCTCGGAGAGCAAGTCCTGTGCCCCGCACGTGGTGCACCGTGACCGCGCCTGCGCCCAGCCGACGGCTTCCTGCCCACCGCTATCGCCCACCCTCAGGAAGCCGTCCTGCCTATCGTCAGGTGGCACGATCGGCGGTTCTGCTGCCATCAGGATCTAGCTCCCGTCACCCAGTTTGGACTCCACGCACTCCACGAACTGCCCAAGGAGCCGATCCGAAACAGACTGCATCACGCCACGGCCGAACTGCGCCGGCTTGCCGGTGATGCTGAGCTCGGTCGTGACGTCGACCCGGGTGCCCTCCCCGTCGGGGGTGAGCTCCAGGCGGACGGTGGCGCCGGCGTTGCCGAGACCACGCATGCCCTTCCCGGTGCCCTCGATCACGGCTCGGTGCGCCTCGTCGTCACGCTCCACGAAACTCCCCTTGCCCTGGTAGGTCACCGCGATCGGGCCGAGCTTCACCTTGACGTTGCCCGTGAAGCTCTGCTCGTCGGCTTCGGTGACGGTGGCGCCGGGGAAGCAGCCCCCGACCGTCTCCAGGTCGGTGAGCAGCGCCCACGTGGTCTCCGGAGAGGCGGGCACCGTGAAATTGTGCTCCAACTGCATACCCATGCGGTCAGGCTCCTGCCGCCGCCAGCACTGCCCGCCGGGTCAGCACCCCGGCCACGTGTCGCCGATAGTCGGCCTGTCCGTTGAGGTCGGAAGGAGGATCGGTGCCCTCGCCGACCTGCGCACAGATCTGGGCGATGGCATCCTCGGTCGCTGGCTGGCCAACGAGGGCCGCCTCGACGTCGCGCGCGCGCAGCGGGATGTTGCCCATGTTGGTCAGCCCGATCTTGGCCTCGGCGATGACGCCGCCGGGTGAGTCCGTGCGGACGGCGGCGGCGATGCCGATGATCGCCCACTGGTGAGAGACGCGCACGAACTTTTCGTAGTGGCTGCCCCATCCGGTGTGCTTGGGAATCACCACCGCGGTGAGCAGCTCACCGTCGTTGATGGCCGTCTCGAAAAGGTCGAGGAAGAACTCGCTCCCAGGCACGGTCCGCTGCCCGTCCGGTCCCTGGATCACCATCTGGGCGTCGAGCGCGAGCACCGGGGCACCGACGTCACCGGCGGGGTCCGCGTGGGCCAGCGCCCCACACAGCGTGCCGCGATGCCGGATCTGGGGGTCGGCGACCTCGGTGACCGCCTTGTGCACCAGACCCAGGTGCTCGCGGACGAGGTCGGAGTCGAGGACCTCCTGGTATGTCGTGCCCGCACCGATCCGGATCGTGTCACCTTCGTCGGTGATGCCCTTGAGCTCCTCGATCCGGGTGATGTCCACGATGATCCCGGGGGCGTTGAGGCGCATCCGCAGGACTGGCAGGAGCGACTGGCCACCGGAGAGCACCTTGGCGTCGTCGCCGTGCTCGGCGAGCAGGCCGAGGGCCTCCTCCACCGACGTGGGTGCCGCATAGTCGAACTGTGCCGGAATCATCGGCCGCTCCCATCGGTCGTGGCGGTGGAGGGTTCGTCGCTGTTGGGCGCGCCCTCCTCGAAGTGCGGTTGGGCTGCCTGGGGCGTGCTGGTCTTGCCACCGGCGCGCCCGTCCTGGATCGCGCGCCAGACTCTCTCCGGCGTGCAGGGCATATGGATGTCCTCGACGCCGAACTGACGCACGGCGTCCAGGACCGCGTTGACCACGGCCGGGGTGGACGCGATGGTGCCGGCCTCGCCGACCCCCTTGGCGCCCAGGTCATTGGTCGTCGACGGGGTGACGGTCCGGTCGGTCACGAAGTTGATCGTGTCTGCGCTCGTCGGCAGGGTGTAGTCGACGAACGACCCGGTCACCAAAGTGCCCTGGGCGTCGTAGACAGCCTCCTCCCACAGCGCTTGGGAGATGCCCTGCACCAGCCCGCCGTGGACCTGGCCGTCGACGATCATCGGGTTGACTACGTTGCCCACGTCGTCGACGCACACATAGGAGCGCATCGTCGACTCGCCGGTCTCGGTGTCGATCTCCATCGCGCACAAGTGGGTCCCGTGCGGGAAGGAGAAGTTCTCCGGGTCGAAGGTCGCCTCGGCGTCCAGGCTCGGCTCCATCCCGTCCGGCAGGTCGTGGGCCGCGAACACCGCCAGCGCCAGGCTGGTCAACGCCAGGCCTTCCTGGTCATCGCCGGCACCCTTGACGGTGAACTTGCCCTTGCTGAACTCGAGGTCGTCGACATTGGCCTCGAGCACGTGCGCGGCCAGCGGCCGGGCCTTCTCGATGACCTTCTTGGCGGCCTTGATGACAGCCTGTCCACCGACCACGAGCGAGCGTGAACCGTAGGTGTCCAGTCCCTTGTGGCTGATCTGGGTGTCGCCATGCAGGACCTCGACGTCCTCGAACGGGACGCCGAGCTCGTCGGCGACGATCTGGCTCCAGGCGGTGACGTGGCCCTGACCGTGCGGGGACGAGCCGGTGATGCACTCGACCTTGCCGCTGGGCAGCATCCGGATGGAGGCGTGCTCCCAGCCGCCGGCGCCATAACTGAGCGAGCCAAGGACCCGGCTGGGCGCCAGTCCGCACATCTCGGTGAAGGTGGAGATGCCGAGCCCGAGCTGCACCCGGTCTCCGCTCTCCCGGCGACGGGCCTGCTCGGCCCGCAGCTCGTCATACCCGAAGAGTTCCATGGCTCGGGCCGTGGCAGCCTCGTAGTTGCCGCTGTCGTACTCCAGGCCGCAGACCGTGGTGAACGGGAACTCCTCGTGCTTGATCCAGTTCTGCTCACGCAACTCCATGGGGTCGCGGTCGAGCTCGATGGCCAGCTCGTCCATGATCCGCTCGATCGCGAAGGCCGCTTCCGGGCGCCCCGCGCCACGGTAGGCGTCCGTCCACGTCATATTCGTGAACACGTTTTGGCACTCGAACCGGTAGGCGGGGAACTTGTAGATCGAGTTGTACATGAACGCGCCGAGGATCGGGACGCCAGAGGTGACCAGTCCGAGGTAGGCGCCCATGTTGGCGGTGAGGTGGACCTTGAGCCCGGTGACCGTCCCGTCCTTCTTGGCCGCGACCGCTATCCGTTGCCACTGGTCGCGGCCGTGGTGTGCGGACAGGAGCGACTCGGACCGTGTCTCGGTCCACTTGCACGGCTTGCCCAGATGGCGGGCCGCGAGGAAGGTGATGACCTCCTCCGGCGTGACCTGGAGCTTGCCGCCGAAGCCACCGCCGACGTCGGGAGCGATGACCCGCAGCTTGGACTCGGGGACGTCCAGGGTCAGTGCGAGCATGAGCCGCAAGATGTGCGGCACCTGGGTGGCCGACCACATCACGAACTGCTCGCCGGTCGGGTCGACGACGACGCTGCGCGGCTCCATGAAAGCAGGGATCAGTCGCTGCTGGCGGAACTCTCGCTCGACCACGACCTCCGCGTCGCAGAAGGCGTCCTCGACGTTGTCTCCGGTGCCGGCCTCAGCCGAGTCGAAGATCCACAGCGCGGACTGGTTGGTGCCCAGGTCGGGATGGGCCAGGATCTCGTCCGCGGACGCGGCCTTGAGATCGACGACCGGCTCGAGCTCCTCGTAGTCGACGTCGACCAGCTCGGCGGCGTCGCGTGCGGCGGAGGGAGAACGCGCGATGACGGCGGCCACGATCTCGCCGGAGAAGGCGACGTGGTCGACCGCGATGGCGGGGTGCGGGGGGGCGACCTGGTCGGGAGTGACCGGCCAGGCGTTGGGCAGCGACCCCTGGATGTCCTTGACGTCCTCGCCCGTGAGGACGGCGGCCACTCCGGGAGATTCCTTGGCGGCCGCAGTGTCGATGTTGGTGATCCGGGCGTGTGCGTAGGGGCTACGGACCATGGACACGTAGAGCATCCCGGGCAGCACGATGTTGTCGGTGAACTTGCTGCGGCCGGTGATGAGGTGCTGGTCCTCCTTGCGGCGGCGGTCCCTGCCCACCTCTTGACCCGTGGCCTCATCGGTGCGGTCGACGTCGACGCGCTCTTCGATCATGTCCTCGACGGCGTCTGGGCTGACGGTCATGCCTGCTCACCACCGCTGGTGGAGGCTTGCATGACGGCCTTGACGATGTTGTGGTAGCCGGTGCAGCGACAAAGGTTGCCCTCCATGCCGATCCGCACCTCATCCTCGGTCGGGTCGGGGTTCTGCCGCAGCAGGTCCGTGGCCTGCATGATCATGCCCGGTGTGCAGAACCCGCACTGGAGGGCGTGACAGTCGTGGAAGGACTCTTGCAGGGGGGTCAGCTCGCCATTCGGGGCCAGACCCTCGATCGTGGTGACCTCATGGCCGTCGGCCTGGACCGCCAGGACGTTGCAGGACTTCACGCTCCGACCGTCCAGGTGCACCGTGCAGGCGCCGCAGTTGCTGGTGTCACAGCCGACCAGCGTGCCCGTCTTGCCGAGCTGCTCGCGCAGATAGTGGACGAGGAGCGTGCGGGGCTCGACCTCGTCCTGATAGTTCACGCCGTCGACCTTCACGGAGATCTTGGTCATGCTTCCTCCAACTGGAGCAGGGACGTCATTGTCTTGGCTCATACTCGCCTGCCCAGGGACTTCCCGCAAGGGGTCAGGGACCGGCGGGCTCGGGGTCGGTCGAGGTGAGGTAGGACTCGACGTGACCGTGGATGCCGCCATCGGACTCGCTCAGCGGCTCCCCGCCACCTCCCCACCGGTCGGCGATCATCTCAGCGGCTACGCTCACCGCGGTCTCCTCCGGTGTGCGGGCGCCCAGGTCCAACCCGATCGGGCTGCGCAGGTTGGCCAACTGCTGCGGGGTCAGCCCGGCATCCCGGAGGCGCTGAAGGCGGTCAAGGTGGGTCCGGCGCGAACCCATCGCCCCGACGTAGGCGAGTTGGGGGGCACCTTGGCCGAGCAGGACCTCCAGTAGGGGCACGTCGAACTTTGGATCGTGCGTCAGGACGCACGCCACGGTCCGCTCATCCAGCGCGCCCTGCGCGATCTGAGCCTCGACATACCGGTGCGGCCACGAGACGACGACCTCGTCAGCCTCCGGGAAGCGGCTCTTGGTGGCGAAGATCGGCCGAGCGTCGCACACCGTGACGTGGTAACCCAGGAAGCTCCCGATCCGGGCGACGGCCGCAGCGAAGTCGATCGCACCAAAGACGAGCATCCGCGGCGGTGGAGCGAAGGAGGAGACGAAGATCCGCATCCCTTCACCGCGGCGCTCACCGTCCGGGCCGTACTCCAGCGGTGCGGTCCGCCCCTGCGCGAGCATGCCGCGGGCATCGTCGGTGATCGCGTCGTCGGCACGCTGGCTCCCGATCGTGCCGCTGCACCCGCCCTCAGCCTCCTCGGGCCGGATGATGCGCCGCATCCCCAGGCGGCCCGGGTCGGGGTGCGCGATCACGGTCGCGATCGCGACCGGCTGACCGGCCGCGACGTCGGCAGCCACCGCCTCGAGCTCGGGGAAGGTCTCGCGACTGACCCGCTCGACGTAGATGTCCATGATCCCGCCGCACGTCAGCCCGACGCCCATCGCCTCGTCGTCGGAGACGCCATACCTCTGCAGCGACGGGACCCCGGTCTGGATCACCTCTTGACCCACCTCATACACAGCGCCCTCGACGCATCCGCCGGAGACCGAGCCCACCGCCTCCCCGTCAGCACCGACGAGCATGGACGCCCCGGCCGGCCGAGGCGCGGACTTCCAGGTCCCGACGACCGTGCCCATCGCGGTCGGCTCGCCCGCTTGCCACCACGTCAGGAGTCGATCAAGCACGTCACGCATGTCGGCAGCATCCCACGCAGGCCAGCAGCGCTAGACGGTGGCGTGCGGCCCGACGGACCTAGCGCTGGCTCTGTGCGACGACGTCCAAGACCCGCTGGAAGGCCGCCAGTGAGTGTCCTGCCACGAAATCGTCGACATACGGCAGGCAGGCGAGGATGCCGGCCTGGACCGGCAGATAGCCCACCTTGCCCCGGTGCGGGTTGACCCAGACGACGCGGTGCGCCAACCGGTGCAGCCGGCTCATCTGCGCACCGAGCAACTCCGGCGCCTCGCGCTCCCACCCATCGCTGAAGACGACCACCACGGCACCCCTCGCCATGCCACGGCGCCCCCACCGCTGCAGGAAGGCCCCCACCGACTGGCCCAGACGGGTCCCGCCGGACCAGTCCGGGACGGCCTCGCTGGCCGCCAGCAGAGCTCGGTCGGGGTCTCGCTCCTGGAATGCCTTGGTCACGTGCGTCAGCCGGGTGCCGATGGTGAACACCTCGGTGGTGCGTGGCGCCGCCTGCACCATGGTGTGCGCGAGTCGCAGCAGCGCGTCCGCGTAGGCGCTCATCGAGCCGCTCACGTCCACCAGCACCACGACTCGACGGACCCTGACGTCCTGGTCTCGATAGCTGATCTTGGCGGGCTCGCCCAGGTTGCGCAGGTGCGCGCGGACCGTCGCTGCGCCGTCGACGGCGCCGTGGTGGTGCGGTGAGTATCGGCGAGCGGGCCGCGAGGGGCTCCGCGCTCGCAGGGTGGCGAACTGCCGCCGCAGCAGGGCCCGGTCTGCAGGCGAGAGCCCCGCGACGTCGCGGTGGCGCAGCACTTCCTCGCTGGAGGAGGCTGCCCGGATCACCTCATCGGCGTGCTCCCCCGGCCCGTCACCCTCCGCCGTGTCCTCCAGCGGCGCCTGCAAGGTGGTGGGGCGAGGGGTGTCCGTCTGTCGGATCCCCTGCATCGGCCGGCCGTCGAACCAGCCGGAGAACACCCGGTCAAAAGGCTCGGCGTCGGCCGGTGAGGCGGTGAGCGTGGCGCGGCCGGCCCAGTAGACCCCCTCCCGCTCCCCCAGCCCGATGGTCGCGCACGCCAGCAGGAAAGTGCGTTCGCGATCGGCCGAGACCGGCAGTCCGGCCGCTCGGCAGGCCCTGGCGAAGCCGCCCAGGGTCTGCAGGATGTCCCAGCCCGCGGCGCTGCCGGGGTCCACCCGGCTGGCAGGGGTCACGTCATACCTCTTAGCGGGCGAGCATCCGGTCGAGGGCGACGCGGACACGCTCGGCATCCTCGCGGTATTTGATCGCGGCACCGAGAGTGCTCGCGGCGACCTCGGGGTCGAGCTGACTGACACCCAGCGCGTCCAGGGCCCGGGCCCAGTCGAGGGTCTCGGCCACGCCCGGCGGCTTGACGAGGTCCTCCTCCGCGCGCAGCCGCTGCACCACGTGCACGACCTGGTTGGCCAAGGACTCGTCGACCTCCGGCAGTCTGGTCCGGACGATCGCCAGCTCACGCTCGAGGCCGGGGTGCTCGATCCAGTGATAGAGGCAGCGACGCTTGAGGGCGTCGTGCAGCTCGCGCGTGCGGTTGGAGGTGAGCACCGTGAACGGCGGCTGCGTGGCCTTGATGGTGCCCAGCTCGGGGATCGTCACCGCCCAGGTCGACAGCACCTCCAGGAGGAAAGCCTCAAACTCGTCGTCGGCCCGGTCCACCTCGTCGATGAGGAGCACGCAGGGCGCCTCACGCAGTGCGCGCAGGATCGGACGGGGCTGCAGGAACCGCTCTGCGAACAGCTCAGACTCCAGCTCTGTCGCGTCCGAGGCCTCCTTGCCGAGCGCTTCGACCGCCCTCAGGTGCAGGATCTGCCGAGGAAAGTCCCAGTCGTAGAGCGCCTGGCTGGCCTCGATGCCCTCATAACACTGGAGCCGGATCAGCGGCTTGTCGAGCAGCTCTGCGACCGCTTCGGCCAGTGCGGTCTTGCCCGTCCCGGGCTCCCCCTCCAGCAGCAGCGGCCGCTCGAGCCGGTGGGCCAACCACGACACCGTCGCCAGCCCGTCGTCGGCGAGGTAGCCCGTCCCGGCCAGCGCCTCCGCCAGACTGTCGGGACTGGCGAACATGGGATTGTTGCGCTCGGTGGAGACCTCGAGGCGTGGGAAGTCTGGGTCCGGGCGTGCGGAGACGGCATCAGCCTGCATGGCCCGAGTGTATGGCGACCCCGCCACCTCCGACCGGACGGTCGGCATGGCCACACCGGGCGGTCGTTTCTGCCACACCGGGCGGTCGGCATAGCCACACCGAGCGGTCAGCGGGTTGCGCGCTGGCAGTTCGGAAGGGTAGGACTCGCACATGCTCATTCATCTCGACCCCAGCCAGCCAGTCCCTGTTTACGAGCAGATCGTCGAAGGGATCGTGGCGCAGATCCGCAGCGGAGAGTTGGTGCCCGGGGAGAGGCTGCCCACCGTCCGCCAGCTCGCCGGGGACCTCGGGGTAGCAGCCAACACCGCGGCCAAGGCTTACCGAACTTTGGAGGAGCAAGGCCACGTCGAGACGCATGGCCGGGGCGGGACCACCGTCGGCGCGGCCACCGCACCGAGCCTTCCCAGCAATCGGGCCGCGGACGACTTCGCCAGCGTGGCCCGCGCGGCGGGCATGAGTCTGGAGCAGGCCGTCGGTCTGTTGCGGCGGACCTGGCGATAGTCGCACCGATCACTCGATCTGGCTCTAATGACAGTTCGGACTGGCCCTGCCGCCCGTTCGGACTGGCGCCACCGACCGTCCGGTCAGTGTGGGTCGGGGTTGATGTCGACGTCACGGCCGTTAGCAAGGTCTGCGCACTCGACGAGCGTGGGGCGGGCACGGCGCAGATAGGCCTTGGCCCCAATATCACCGTGCGTGCGTTGCAGCACCCCGTCCCAGTGATCTGAGCCGATCAGGACCGGATGACCGGGCACACCGCCGTAGGCGGCACGAACCAGCGCGCTGCGAGCCTCGCTCGGCCCAGCACGCCCGTCCATCCGTGCTGACGACAGGACGCGAGCGACGACGTCCGCCCCGACGTCCGGCAGATCCACCAGGTGCACCAGAGCCTGCGTCGGGATCAGCCGACCCCGCGTCGCCAACGCCATCAAGCCGGCACTCAACGACTCTCCCATCCCCTCGCTCCACGTCCCACAGCGCACCGTGCAGATCCGCTCATCCCCACACCCCTCCACGAGCGACTCCACGTCCTTCGCCCTGGCACCAGTGACCACCACGACATCGCCGCAGCCACCCTCAAGCAGGATGAGCGCGGACCGGACCACCCACGGCATCCCGTCGCGCACCACCACCCCCTTGGGCCCCCCGAACCTGCGACCCGCTCCTGCCGCGAGCAGGAGTCCGGTCACCGCAGGCGTGCCAGGAGCAGACATGCCATCAGTGTGCCGGGCATGATGGGCCCATGAGCATCCCGGTGGAGCTGGCAGCACTCGAGGAGGCGCTCGGGCGCCACGACACGGCATATCTGCTGACGGCTGGCGACCCCCGCCCGCACGTCGGCGAGGTCTTCCCGGCGCTGGTCGGCGGTGCGATCGTCCTGACCGAGCCCGGCCGGACCGCACGTCGCATCGTGGTTGACCAACCCGCTGTGACGGTCATGATGCCGCCACGCCTCAAGGGGGACTACACCCTCATCATCGACGGTGACGCTGCCCTGACCCAGGATGGTGCGCTGCGCATCACCCCGACCACGGCCGTGCTGCACCGCGCCTCATCTTGGTCCCACGACGCACCCGACAGCGAGTGCGGCAACGACTGCCGCCCACTCACCGGCTGAGGTGTCGAGCAGATGAACGCTGTGGTCGTCGGCGAGCGTTTCATCGACGAGGACTGGTATGGCGAGCAGCTCACCGGTCGGACGTGGCAGTCCTGCGCCTTCGTGGAGGTCGATCTCACCGAGGTGAGCACCAGCGGGTGTCGATTCGAGAACTGCACCTTTGACCGGTGCCGCCTCAATGTGTCCACGCACGACCAGAGCGCGTTCACCGCGTGCTCGTTCTCGATGACGAACTTTTTCGACGCGACCCTGGACGGATGCAAACTGGACGGCAGCAGCTTTGCGCGGTGCACCCTGCGCCCGCTCACAGTGCGCGGCGGCTCGTGGTGGGGCGTGACGATGGTGGGGGCCGAGCTCGAGGGTCAGTCCCTGCGCGACGTCCGTCTGCGGGAAGCGGACCTGTCCGAGGCTGACCTGCGCAACGTCGACCTGCGGGGTGCCGACCTGAGCGGAGTGTCACTCAGAGCGGCACGCTTGGACGGCGCCGACCTGCGGGGCGCCACCCTCCTCGGCGCCGACCTGGGCGGGCTGCGGGTGCGGGGTGCCAAGTTTGATCTGGCCGGCGCGCTCGCCTTGGCGGAGTCCCTAGGAGCTGTGGTCGAGACCTGACGCTAGGTCAGAGACGGTGCGCCGGGTCGTCTTCACGCCCCTCGCGCCCCTTGCCCTCCTGCTCAGCAGCATCGACACGATGTCGCCCTCCTCCGACCGCCTCCGGGTCCTCCTCCGGCTCGAAGGTGTTGGCATCCTCGCTCATCCCCAGGCCAACACCCTCCTTGCTGAGCTCCTCGGGTGCCTCTGCCTCGTCCTCGCGACCAGTCATCACGTGCTCCTCTCTCCTGAGGTCAGTGTCGCGCCGTTCAAGACACCTGTCCTGCTGTGCCGTCACCGGACTCTCGTGCGGTCCCCGCGCACGGCATACTGGCCCCGAGATGAGGAGGACAGAGTGAGGCAACTGACGGTGCTCGCGAGCGAGGATCTCTGCGTCGCTCAGGTCCCGCTCTTTCAGGGCCTCACCCACGACGAGCAGCTCGCCGTGGCGGGGGTGGCGCGGCGGACGACCCTGGACAAGGACCAGCAGGTGTATGCCGCGGGCTCGGACGTCTCCCAACTCATGATCGTGCACACCGGCAGGATCAAGATCTCTCGGCTCAGCGCCGATGGGCACGAGCAGATTGTGCGAGTCCTGGGCCCGGGTGACTTTGTCGGCGAGTCGGCCTTCCTCACCGGCGCCCGGCCGGATCACTTCGCCGTCGCGCTGGAGCCGGGCAGCATGTGCGTCTTCCGACACCTCGACCTCGACCGCCTCCTGAAGCAGCACCCAAGCATCGGTCTGCAGATGCTGCAGGACGTCAGTCGCCGGCTGGATGAGACCGAGAGCCGCCTGGCCTCAGTGATCTCCGATGACGTCAGCTCACGACTGGCCGACTACCTCCTGTCGCTGCCCGGGCGGCGCGTGGAGGGACACCTGCAGGTCGAACTGCCCCTTGCCAAGAAAGACATCGCCTCACTCCTGGACACGACTCCGGGATGATCGAGCAGCGCGGCCGGAGCCGCATCGTGATCTACAACGTTGCGGGACTCACCGCCCTGACCTCCCCCCGCTGACCTCGTCCCAGAGGGGCGGACGGCGGTCAGGGCCCCCGGCGCAGCCGGCTGACGAGCGTCCAGGCCAGGGGCAGCACGGACATGCCCATCAGCAAGCGCCCTAGCCCGGGCTCAGACGTCATCAGCACAGCGCCGGCCACGAGCAGTGCGGCGAAGAGGACCATTACGTTAAGACGCGACACGGACCGCTCCACTCGACGCATCTGGGCGGACAGGCTCGGCGTGGCCACCTTGAGCTGACCCTGCTCAGCCAGCTTCAGGACGCGGTCCGCCCGGCGGGGCAAGACGAGCGCGAGGCGCCCCAGGGCTAGAGCCTCGGTCACGACGGTTTGCGGCAGGTTCTGTCGCTCCTCGTCCAGGAGCTGGGTGGCGTAGGGAGTGATGGTGCCCCAGATATCAAACTCGGGGTCCAGCCCTGTGCAGATGCCGGACAGAATGCCCATCGACCGGCCCAGCAGCAGCAAGTTCTCCGGCACCTGAAACGGCAGTTCGAGCAGCAGGTCCCGGAACTGCAGTCCGAAGCGGACGACTTCCTCCGGATCGAGTTCCTGCAGCTCGTCCATGCGTAGACCGCCGAAACGGTCGAAGACCTTTGCCACCGCGTCCTCGATCAACGCGAGGTCGGCGGTCGGTAGCAGCACGTCCAGCCGCTTGAGCCCCGCCACCATGCGGGACCCGTCGCGCAGGCCGGCCGCGATGAGCACGTCGCGCAACCCAGCCCGCAGATTCTCCGGCACGTCGCCGACCATGCCGAAGTCGATGAACGTCAGTTTCCACTCAGGTCCCCCGGTGGCGACCCCCGAGGCAGGGGTGACGAAAAGGTTGCCCGGGTGAGGGTCGGCGTGGAAGAAGCCGTCGGTGAAGATCTGCTGCAAGAAGGTGTCGGCCAGCACCTGCGCGACCTCGGTGCGCTCGATGCCGGCTGCGGTGATGGCGTCATGATCGCCCAGTTTGATCGCGGCCACATCCTCCAGGGTGAGCACGCGGCGCCCGCTCAGCTCCCAGACGATCCGCGGGACGTTGATGCGCGCGTCGTCGGCAAAGTTGGCCGCGAAGGTCTCCGCGTTGCCACCTTCCGCCAGGTAGTCGACCTCCTCCAGCGTGGTGGCCGCGAACTCCTCCAACAGAGCACGCACGTCCGCCCGCTCCCGGATCGGACGGTATCTCTCCATCCAGCCACCGACGCGGCGCAGCGCCTCAAGGTCGACATCGATGATCTCCTGGATGTGTGGACGTTGCACCTTGACCACGACGTCCACAAACCCCTGCTCGGCAGCGTCCTCTGGACGCAGCCGCGCGCGGTGCACCTGTCCCAGCGACGCCGCCGCGAGCGGCGTCTCGTCGAACCAACTGAAGTGCTCGTCCAGCGGCAAGGCCCACTCGGATTCGGCGACCTCGCGAACCGCCGCGAACTCCACAGGTGGCACTTGATCCTGCAGCCCTGCCAGCTCTCGGGTGATCTCGGGGGGAAGCACATCCAGCCGGGAGGACAGGAACTGGCCCACCTTGATCATCAGCCCACCCATCGAGATGGCGAGGCCGCGGAATCGCACGGCGGTGCGCCGACCTCGCTCGGCTCGCGTGCGCGCCGCCAGCGCGCCGAGGCCGAGGCGCCGCATCACGATCTCCCACCAGATGAAGGCCGCCGTCACTCCCGCGAAGAAGATGACGATGCGCCAATAGCGGGCGCGCAGGGCTGAGGTCTTCATCCTGCTTCCTGACGGGATCGCCACAAAGGAGGTGGAATGTCAGTCCTCGGCAAGAATGGAGTAGAGCCGTTTGCGGGCATCGTCAAGGACCTCGACCGCCGCGCCGATCTGGTGCGCCGAGCCGGTCCGTCCGACCTGGAAGACGGCCTGGAACAACCTGCCGGCAGCGTGGTGGTATCCCGTGCCTGTCGTTGACGTCTGAGCAGCCTCGTCCCAGGGGGCGCTGCGTTCGGCGAGTTGAGCGGCAGCGTCAACGCCAGCATCAGTGAGGCGGTAGACCTTCTTGCCACTGACCGGCTCCGCCGTGACCAGTCCCTCGTCCGCCAGCGACTGCAAAGTCGGGTAGACGGAGCCGGGTGACGGGCTCCAGGTGCCCTCGCTGCGCTCGGTGAGCTCACCGATGATCTGATAGCCGTGCATCGGCTCCTCCGCCAGCAGACGCAGGATGGCCGTGCGGACGTCGCCGCGGCGGGCTCGCTGACCGGGCTGACCCATCAGCGCCTGGAACTGCGCAGCCATGCCGTGGAAGGGCTTGAAGCCGTGCTGACCCCAACCCATCTGGTCCTGGGTGGTGTGGTGGGAATGCATAAGAGTGTCCTTCCACGAGTTGAACGACATATCGTTACCTATCGTAACGGGTGCTCGCGGCGTGGGCGCACCTCCCCGGCTCACCGCCGGGGCGGCTCCGTGGCCGCGTCGTCCGCGGGCACCATCGCGGCGCGCGCGCGACTGGCGCCTGGGGTGGTGGTGAGGTCCTTCGACAACCGGGCAAGCCGGGCGGCGGCGTCTGCGTCTTGGTCGAGCAGCTGGCTGGCCACAGTCCTCATCTCGCCCGGGGTGAGGGTGTTGGGGTCGAGCGCCTCGCCCAGGCCGGCGGCCTCGAGCGCGGCAGCGCCCGCAAACTGGTCCGTCGACAACGGCAGGAGCAGCAGCGGGACACCGGCAGTCAGCGCCTCGGTCACGCTGTTGTTGCCCCCGTGGGACACCGCCAGTATGGCGTGGTCAAGCAGGGTGACCTGCGGCAGTTCGTCACGCACCAGCCAGGACTCCGGGATCGCCCCCAGCGCTTCGCGCGGGGTGGAACCGGTCGCGATGGCGACGCGCACGTCCATACCGCGCAGCGCCTCAGCGGCGCACGCCAGCACATCGGAACGCACCGAGAGGAAGCTCCCCAGGCTGACATAGACGACGGGCGCGCCACCACGGGCTAGCCAGGCCTCCACCTCCGCGTCCGACTCCTCGGTGCGGACCGCTGATCCGAGGAAGGCGTGCCGGCCCAGCAGCGCGGTGCGCTCAGGCGGGTGGAGGGCGCCGGGATAGTTGAGCAACAGCACGTCGCCGGTCTCTGCGAACGCGTCATTGCTGGCCCGCGCCCCTGGATCCAAGGATGCCAGCACACCATTCCACTGTTCGGTGAAGACGTCGCGCACGCGCTCGCATTGTCTTCGCAGGGTGACCAAATCGTTGGGGGCAGGCTGCAGACGGCGTGGCCACGCGGGCGGGTAGCCGTAGACCTCCTCACCGACGGTCAGCGCCGACGGGTGGCCCAAGACAACGTCAGCGTGCCGCACGCCGGTGCCGGACAGCGCGAGACGCGCACTGAAGGCGAGGTGGTCGACGATGACGTGGTCGGGGTTGACCCGCTGGACGATGAGCTGCACCTCCCGGGCAACCCGCAGCGGATCCCAGAGGAGGTCGTCGCCGCGCGCCGCCGCCTGGAAGGCGAGGGTCGGGACCGCTCCGAGCCTGGTGGCAGCGAAGAACCCACGGAGGGCGTCATCTTCTCCGCTGGGCTGGTCCTCGGCACGGATGATCCCGGGGTTGGAACCCCTCCCCAGTTGGAGGTCCTCCCTCTCGAATCCGAACCTGCTCACGATCGCGTCGGTGGCCGGGCCGGTGGCGACGACCACGCGCTCGCCAGCCTCTGCCCAGGCCCCTGCCAGGGTGGCGAGCGGAAACAGGTGAGAGGCGTAGTCAGGGCTGATGACGAGCAGCGTCACGGGCAACCTCCGAGTAGAGCACGGACAGAGATGCGGCCATGGTGGCGATGCTGAAGCGTTCGGCCACGAGGGCTCGGGCGTGGTCCGCGCGCGCGGCAGCATCCGGGGCACCGGCTAGATCCAGGGCCGACACCACGGCTCCTGCCAGGGTGCTCGGGGAAGTGGTGTCGACGAGCAGGCCGGTCACCCCATGCTCCACGTATGTCGCTGGGCCGCCGGCTCGCGGTGCGATCACCACAAGCCCGGACGCCATCGCCTCGAGGATGGCGATCCCGAACTCCTCCTTGAGGCTGGCGGACACGTACACGCCACCCGGAGCGCTCAGGCCAGGCCGTCCGAGCCGGACGGCGGCCAACCACGTCGCGACCATCCCGTTAGGACGGTGTCCGGCGAGCAACAGACCGTTGGCCGCGGCGTCCGCGCGGGGGACGGACGCGTCGATACGAGTGAGTTGCTCGAGTTCGTCGTCGGTGGGGTCCTGGAGGCCACCGCCCACGACGAGCAGATTGCAGCGCTTGGCGCACGCGTCGTCGGAGGACCACGCCTCCACGAGCGTCGCCATACCTTTGACCCGGTGCAGGCGCCCGACCGTGATCGCCAGCGGCAACCCACGGCGTTCCGGTGGCAGGGTTGCGAGGAGGGAGTCGAGCGCGGTCAATGCGGCTTCGGTGTCCGCCGCGACCGGAGCGCCGCGGGAGGCATCGTGCACCTCGCGCGCTGCGCGGTCGAGCGGGGCGAGGTCGATGCCCTCGGGCACGACGTGCAGGGGCCGCTCGTCGACGTCCGGATCGAAGTGAAGGAGATCGCGGAGGTCCCGACCCAGCTCTGCACGCGGGAAGACGACCAGGTGCGCGGCCTGGGCTGCGAGGTCGCGCAGGAGCCGGACCCGGAAGACCAGGTGTTCGGCGTGGTCGGCCGCACCGAAGGTGGCGCGAGTGAGGTTGCCGGACGCCTCGCGTGCGGCGATCAACGCATGCGGGTCGGGCGCGAGCGTCAGGACTAGCGGGATGTCGAGCTCACGCGCCACCTCGGCGGCGGCCCAGGACCCGACGTCGGCCATGCGCAGGTGCAGGACGTCGATCGGGGCGGCGGCGCGAAGGACGCTACGCAACCCCGACCGGGCCGGGACGTGGAGGGGCCAGGTGGCTGCAGCGGGCCGGGCCGGGCCGGGCAGTGGAACGCCAAGGTAGTGATGGCCGGGTGTTGTGGGGTCATCGGGTGTTCGCGTGATCCCATGGTGGCTGCGCGACAGGGTCAGCACACGCGAGATCCGGGGGTCGGTGACGAGTGCGTCACCCACGTGGACCAGCAGCGTCGCGATCCCGCCGGTGTCTCCTTTGCCAGCTTGCAACAAGCTACCGTCGATGTCGGCGTGGAGGAAGAGCTGCGCCACCGTCAGACCGGTCGCGTCTAGATCGCAGACCCGAGGGTGCGGTCCTTCGTCAACAACACCGATCTCTGGGTCGGTCATCCCCCACGCTTCGAGGGTCGCCTCTGCCAGCGTGCCGGTGAAACCACCAGCCTCCATCATCGTCAGGAGAGGCGCGACCGCGCCCGGCAGTGCAGAGCTAGCTCGTAGTGACCACGCGGCGTGCTCGCGAAGGAACGGGACGGCGCAGTCCAACAGGGGCACCACCAGCGCCGAGGCGAGGGACACTCCGCCCGCGGCCGCCGCGTGCACGGCCGCTATTGCTGCGATCTGGTCCCTGTCGTCGCCGATGGCAGCGGCCAGGATCAGCCGCGCAGCGTCACCGTCGTGGTGCACTGCCGCAGTCAGAGCGTCGAAGCACTCAAGTCCGGCGAGTAGGGAAGGCGAGCTGCGGACCGCTGCAAGCGCATCCTGCGTCCGGGCGGCGATGAGGGGCGTCACCTAGGCATGGTAGATGGCGAGTCATGGGAGCAAGCGGATCCCGCTCTTGACCTGCGTCAAGGAACGCCGCCGGCAAACTCCGTAACGTGAAGTTATCAGCCTCGCAAGAGGCTCGGACCACAAGCGAAAGGAACTGCCGTGAGCACCATCACGAACACCACCAAGACCACCCTTCGGGCCGAGGGTTTCTCCTGCCCCTCCTGCGTGGCCAAGATCGAGAAGCAGGTCGGACGCCTGGACGGCGTGGAGTCCGTCAAGGTGCACTTCGCCTCTGCCCGCATCGAGGTCGTGCACGACGCGGTCGTGGTCAGCTCGGACGACCTGGTGGCAGCCGTCGCCAAGGCGGGCTACACCGCCCGCCCCGCCGCTTTCTGAGTCGACACGACCCACCCTGCGGGCCTGCCGTCAGGCCCGGAGGACTCGAACACCGCACCACCACACCATTGAGAGGAACCGCGAAATGAACAAGGTCCACACGTGGCTGCACGGCCGCTGGGCCGTCCCCGCAATCTCCGGTTTGCTGATCGTGACCTCCCTCGTCCTGGGTCGGGTGCTGGAGCCCTCGACGTGGGGCGACGCGTTCATGATCGCGGCCGCGGTCGTCGCCGGCACCCCCGTCGTCATCAAGGCCTGGCACGCGCTGACGGTCAAGGTCATCGGGATCGACCTGCTGGTCTCCATCGCCGCCATCGGCGCCGTCATCATCGGCAACTACTGGGAAGCCGCCGCAGTGACCTTCCTCTTCGCGATCGGTCACGCGCTGGAATCTGCCACCCTCAACAAGACGCGCTCGGCACTCGCTGAGCTGGTCGCGGTGGCTCCGGACGTGGCCGTGGTGCTGCGCGATGGACAGCAGGTCGACGTGCCTGCAGCCAGCGTCGTCAACGGCGAAACAGTCCTGGTCAAGAACGGCGCGAAGGTGCCCGTCGACGGTGTGGTCTCCGGGGGCACGGCTGCCCTGGACGAAGCCTCGATCACGGGTGAGTCGATGCCGGTGGAGAAGATGGCGGGCGACAAGGTGTTCGCTGGCACCATCTCCACCGGCGGCTTCCTGCAGGTGACCGCAACAGGGGTCGGTGCGGACACCACACTGGCCCGCATCATCCACCGGGTAGAGGAGGCCCAGGACGCGAAGGCCAAGACCCAGGCGTTCATGGACCGCTTCTCGGCCTGGTACACCCCAGCCATCATCGTGCTCGCGTTGGTCGTCGGAGTCTTCACCCAAGACGTCGTGCTCGCCCTGACGTTGCTCGTCATCGGCTGCCCCGGTGCACTGGTCATCTCCATCCCGGTCTCGATCGTCGCCGGGATCGGTCGTGGCGCCAAGGACGGCATCCTGATCAAGGGTGGCGAGTTCCTCGAGACCTCCGCCAAGATCGACGCTGTCGCTCTCGACAAGACCGGCACCCTGACCGAGGGACGCCCGCAGTTGACCGACGTCCTCACTCTGCAGCCGGACATCGACCGCGATGAGGTGCTGGCGATGGCCGCTCGCGCCGAGGCGGGGTCGGAGCACCCGCTGGCTCGCCCGATCATGGAGGCTGCCGCGCGAGCCAACCTAGACGTGGCCGGGCTCCCCGAGCACACCGAGCCCGTGCCTGGCAAGGGCATCGTCGCCACGATCGACGGCCACCGGGTGGCCGTGGGCAACCTGGCTCTGATGGAGGCCGAGCAGGACAACGGCAGTTTTGAAGACGCCGGCGCTGCAGAGGCGGTCCAAGAGCTCGCCGCCGCTGGCCGCACCCCAATGGTGGTCGCCTGCGACGGCCGCATCATCGGCGTGGTGGCGGTCGCCGACCGCATCCGCTCCGACGCCCCAGAGATGATCCGCCGCCTGCACGCGGCCGGAGTCAAGAGGGTGGTGATGCTCACGGGCGACATCGAGCCCGTGGCCCTGGCGGTGGCACGCCAGGTCGGGGTGGACGAGGTCCGCGCCGGGCTGCTGCCCGAGGACAAGCTCGAGGCTGTCGCCGATCTGCAACGCCAAGGCCTCACCGTGGCCATGGTCGGTGACGGCGTCAACGACGCCCCCGCACTAGCCACCGCCGACATCGGGGTGGCGATGGGCGCTGCCGGCACCGGGGTGGCGATCGAGACAGCCGACATCGCCCTGATGAAGGACGACCTGCTCAAGTTGCCGCAGGCGCTCTCGCTGGCTCGGCGCACGGTCAACAACATGCGCCAGAACATCACGGTTGCCCTGCTCACCGTGGCAGCTCTCCTGGCCGGAGTCCTCTTCGGTGGCGTCACGATGGCCATCGGCATGCTGGTCCACGAGGTGTCGGTGCTGGTCGTCATCGTCAACGCGATGCGCCTGCTGAGGGCTCAGAAGGACCGGGGCCTCGATCAGTACGCCGACCGCAGCGGGTCGCTGACCACTCCCGACGAGGTCCGGACTCCCCAACGAGTCTGAACCTAGGCTCACACCAGTCGGCTCGCAATGAGCCGGCTGGTGTGCTGCCGACCACCATCCCGCACTACGCACCACCAAGGAGTCGATCCCCCGATGTCACGGGTATACGTGTTCAACCAGTACGGCGGTCCTCAGGGCGAAGAACTCATCGAGCGGCCCATCCCCGAGCCCGGTCCAGGCGACCTCCTCGTCGAGGTCCGGGCCGCGGGGGTGAACCCGGTCGACTGGAAGATTCGGGAGGGTCACCTCGGCACTGACGAAGAGCTACCCGTCGCGATGGGCAGGGAGGTCGCCGGTGTGGTCGCCGCGATCGGTCCAGGCATCCAGGAGTATGCGGTGGGAGACGAGGTCCTCGGCCTCGTCGGCCCGGGCCAGGGCGGCTGGGCCGACCACACCCTCATGCGCGCAGCCGACGTCGTCGCCAAGCCCGAGGAGATCTCCTTTGCTGTTGCGGCGCTCATCCCGGTGGCCGGAACTACGGCATACGACCTCACGCACGCGATCGAGTTGCGGGCCGGCCAGACCCTGCTCGTCCTCGGCGCGGGAGGCGGGGTCGGCCACCTAGTGGCCGAGATCGGTCGGGTCCACGAGTTCCGGGTGCTCGGGGTCGCGTCGGGGCGCCATCGCGCCCTGGTGGAGTCCACCGGCGCCACCTTCGTCGGGACCGGCGAGGGGGTGGTGTCAGCGGTCCACGAGCTCGCCCGCGAGGGGGTCGACCTGATCGTGGACCTCGTGGGAGGGCAACTGCTCCGCGACATGGCCCCGCTGGCTAAGGCTCCCCACCTGATCATCTCCGCTCCCGACCCGGAGACCGCGACCGAGCTCGGCGGGTCCGGGCGCACGTACGACCCGGAGTCCTTGGCCAAGATCACCTCAGTGATCGGCTTTAAGGTGATCACCCCGCAGATCAGCGGAAAGTACCCGCTGGCCCGGGCCCGCGAGGCGCTCGCCGCCGTAGAGTCGCGACACGCTCACGGGAAGATCGTCATCGTGCCCTGAGGGCCCGGCGACCGCTCAAGCAAGGTTCTGCGGCGCAATGCTCACCCAAGCGCAAGGGTGGTAAGGCACGTTGGCGCATCGTCGCCGGTGGAGACCGGGAGCTGTCCTGTGCCACCCTCCCCCGAAACGCGCAGCGTCCCCTCGAGATCGCGCGGCAACCACAGGCCTACGAATCCATTGTCAAACGTGGTCATCTCCTCATCGACCACCACCTCGCCGGCGTCATCGGTGAAGGTGACCTGAATCTCCTTGTTGCGCAACTCGCCCTGACAGGTGGTGAGGCTGTGGTAGTAGCACTCGTGAGTCTGGTTCACGTAGGGGGCAAAGGAGAGGTAGAAGCGGTCCGCCGGGAGGTCGAGGCTCACTTCCGCGCTCCCGTCAGAGAGCAGCAACTCATCGACACGCACTGAGGCCATCAGGTCCGCGGGTCGATCGTCGACACTCAACCGGTCCAGGTGATCAATGATCTCCGGCGCCTGCATCGCGTCCAGATTGTGCGCGACCAGCAGATCGTTGTCCGAGACCTCAGGCTCGGATGAACAGCCGGCAAGCACAATCAGGCCGGCGGCGACTGCGGCGATACGCGAACGGATCATGGGACACCACCCTAAGCCACGGCACCAGGTCGGCCGTCGCGGCCTGGACAATACCCCCTAGGGGTATAGGATCGGAGCATGACAAAGCCTCACGATCAGGCCCACGGTCCCGAAGTGCCTCACCCGAGTGCCGATCAGCACAGCGTTGCGCACTCGGCGTCCCACGACGAGCACGCGGAGCATGGGGGTCACGATGGCCATGCCGGCCATGGGGATCATGTGGGGCAGTTCCGGCGGCTGTTCTGGATCATGCTGGTCCTGGCCGTGCCGGTCGTCGGGTTCAACGAGATGTTTGCGGGGCTTCTTGGTTATGACCTGCCTATGGGCGGGTGGACCTGGTGGGTCTCGCCGGCGCTGGGCACGGTCATGTATGTCTGGGGTGGCAAGCCCTTCCTGAGCGGTGCGGTGGACGAGATCCGCCTCCGCAAGCCGGGCATGATGCTGTTGATCGGGCTCGCGATCACCGTGGCCTTCGTCGCCTCGTGGGGCGCTACTCTGCGCATTCTCGATCATGAGATGAACTTCTGGTGGGAGCTGGCGCTGCTGCTGGTCATCATGCTGCTGGGCCACTGGATCGAGATGCGTTCCCTAGCCCAGACGACCTCAGCGCTGGACTCCCTCGCTGCACTGCTGCCGGACGAGGCCGAGAAGGTCACCGACGGCGAGGTAGTCAAGGTCTCTCCGGATGACCTGGTGCTCGGGGACGTCGTGCTCGTCCGGCCCGGTGGTTCAGTGCCTGCGGACGGCCGGATCGTCGACGGCTCGGCAAGCATGGACGAGTCCATGGTCACGGGTGAGTCGGCGACCGTCCGGCGAGAGGTCGGTGAGCACGTGGTCGCCGGGACCGTGGCCACCGACTCAGGTCTGCGGGTCGAAGTCACGGCTATCGGCGAGGACACTGCTCTGGCCGGTATTCAGAAGCTTGTCGCCGATGCCCAGGCCTCCTCCTCGCGTGCCCAGCGGCTCGCCGACAAGGCTGCGGCGTGGCTGTTCTGGTTCGCGCTCGGCGCCGCGGTGGTGACCGCGATCGTCTGGACCCTGCTCGGGATGCCGGACATGGCAGTCGTGCGGACCATCACCGTGCTGGTGATCGCCTGCCCTCACGCACTGGGCCTGGCGATCCCGCTGGTGGTGTCCATCGCCACCGAGCGCGCGGCCCGGGGCGGCGTCCTCATCAAGGACCGGCTCGCGCTGGAGTCGATGCGGACCGTCGACGCAGTGCTCTTTGACAAGACTGGCACGCTGACCAAGGGCGAGCCCACCGTCACCGCTGTCGAACCCGTCTCGGGGCGCGGGACCGAGGAGGTGCTGGCACTGGCCGCCGCGGCGGAGTCTGACAGCGAGCACCCGTTGGCGAAGGCGATTGTGGGCGCGGCGCGCAGCAAAGAGTTGTCCATCTCTGCGTCCTCAAACTTCTCCGCCTCCCCCGCCGTCGGGGTGAAGGCGAACGTCGACGGGACGGTTATCGAGGTGGGTGGCCCTTACCTGCTGGAGCAACACGGACTCAGCGAGCTGGCCATCGTCGACCAGTGGCGAGCCGCGGGCGCGATCATCCTGCACGTCCTCGCCGACGGGGAAGTGATCGGTGCCCTGCGCCTTGCCGACGAGATCCGCCAAGAGTCCCGTGAGGCGATCGACGCGCTCCATGCCGCCGGGGCTCAGGTCGTGATGATCACCGGGGATGCGCAGGCAGTGGCAGACACTGTGGCCAAGGAGCTGGGCATCGACCGGGTCTTCGCCGGAGTGCGCCCGCAGGACAAGGCAGCCAAAGTCGCCGAGCTCCAGCAGGAGGGACGAAAGGTCGCCATGGTGGGCGACGGCGTCAACGACGCTCCTGCACTGGCTCAGGCCGATGTCGGCATCGCTATCGGTGCCGGCACCGATGTGGCGATCGGCTCAGCCGGGGTGATCCTGGCGTCGTCGGACCCACGCTCGGTCCTGTCAGTGATCGAACTCTCTCGAGCCACTTACCGGAAGATGAAGCAGAACCTATGGTGGGCCGCCGGCTACAACCTCATCTCCGTGCCCCTGGCTGCCGGAGTGCTGGCCCCGATCGGTTTCGTGCTGCCGATGAGCGTCGGCGCAATCCTCATGTCCGTCTCTACCGTCCTGGTCGCGCTCAACGCCCAACTGCTGCGTCGGCTTGATCTGACACCCGCGCACAGCGCCGCGAGGTTCCTCGAACAAAAGACCACCCAGTGACCGCCTGATCACGCGGTCACGCAGCACCTGGCCTACTCCACCTGGCTGTCACCTACGGCGCGGATCCGGATCCCACGCGCAATTCGTGGTAGGCATTCCCTACCCCTCGACGACGCGGGGTTCCGTTCGGAAGGGATGGCCTGATGGCTGCACAAGAAACTGCCGCTGACGAGGAGTACGCCACGGGACGTGCTCTGATGCTGGCTGGCGTCGCGGCACTAGGCGGCTTCCTTTTCGGGTTCGATACGGCCGTCATCAACGGCGCCGTATCAGCGGTCCGCAACCAGTTCGGGCTCGGCGCGGGACTGACCGGTTTCGTCGTCTCCTCCGCCCTGCTCGGTTGTGTGGCCGGGGCATTCCTGGCTGGCCGGCTCGCCGATCGGATCGGTCGCACCCGGGTGATGGTGCTCGCGGCACTGCTGTTCCTCATCAGTGCACTCGGCTCCGGGCTCTCCTTCGGACCGGTCGACCTGATCGGCTGGCGGGTGCTCGGCGGCCTCGGCGTTGGCGCTGCCTCGGTGATCGCCCCGGCATACATCGCCGAGATTTCCCCCGCCTCGATCCGCGGCCGGCTTGGGTCTTTGCAGCAGTTGGCGATCGTCACCGGCATCTTCGTCGCGCTCCTGAGCGATGCCTGGCTCGCCGGCATCGCCGGGGGTGCCGCCGAAGAGCTGTGGTTTGGGCTCGCCGCATGGCGCTGGATGTTCCTGGCGGAGGCGGTGCCGGCGATCGTCTACGGGGTGATGGCCCTGACCATTCCGGAGTCCCCCCGGTTCCTCGTGGCCAAGGGGCAGGTGGAGCGTGCCCGGGCAGTGCTGGGCGAGGTGCTCAAGACTGGCATCGACGAGCGGATCGCCGAGATCGTGCGCACCGTGCGGCAGGACGCGAGGGCCTCCTTCCGCGATCTGTTGAGGCCCGGGGGCGGGGGTGTCCTGCCGATCGTGTGGATCGGCATCGCCCTATCGGTTTTCCAGCAGTTCGTCGGGATCAACGTGATCTTCTACTACTCCACGACCCTGTGGCAGTCGGTGGGCTTCACCGAGTCCGACGCACTCACCCAGACGGTCATTACCTCCGTCACCAACATCCTCGTGACGCTCGTGGCCATCGCGCTCATCGACCGGATCGGGCGGAAACGACTGCTCACCATCGGCTCGGTCGGCATGTTCATCACGCTCGGGACGCTGTCCTACATCTTCGCCACCGCTCCCCTTGTCAAGGGTGATACCGGGATGGAGCCCGCGCTCGGCGACACTGCGGGCGTCATCGCCCTGGTCGCGGCGAACCTGTTCGTGGTTTTCTTCGGCATGTCATGGGGCCCGGCCGTCTGGGTCCTGCTGGGAGAGATGTTCAACAACACCATCCGTGGCACTGCCCTCGGCCTAGCCGCTGCGGCTCAGTGGCTGGCCAACTTCGCCATCTCCACCAGCTTCCCGGCGATGGCTGACGTCGGGTTGGGCTTCGCCTATGGCTTCTACACCCTGTTTGCGTTGTTGTCGCTAGTGTTCGTGCTCAAGTTCGTGCCAGAGACCAAGGGCCGCCAACTCGAAGACATGTAGCACGGCCAGGGGAGGCGGGCGTGACCGCTTTCACCCCAGGGTAGGGGGACGCGCTACGGTCGGCTCCGACTGAGGTCTCAGCGTCGATCGCAGGCTCGCAGGAGATCGGCTGCCGCCCCGCCGGGCAGGGAACCCTTGCGCCATACAGCGCGCAAGGGACGGTTCAGGGTGAGTCCCTCGACCGGCACCGAGACCAGTCGCTGCGAGGCCAGGGCCTCACCGACCGTGAGCTCGGACAGGACCGCTGGTGCGACCCCTGACATTGCGCTGGTCCGGACGGCAGCATTGCTCGCCAGCGCGTGCAATGGCTCCCCCAGGTGCAGACCCGCTCTGGTGCACGCGTCCTCGAACGAGTCACGGGTGCCTGAGCCTTCTTCACGCACCACCAACGGCGTGGCCGCGAGCTCCGTGGCCGTCAACGGGGTGCGCCGCCTCGCCCACGGATGGGACGGTGCGACCACCACCACCAGGTGGTCAGTGGCCACCTTCTGCGCCTGAAGGCCCTTGCCCAAGCTGGTCGTCTCGACGAACCCCAGGTCCGCGTCATCGCCGAGGACAAGCGCGCGCACCTGCACCGAGTTCGCCACCGTGACCTCGACCTGCGCCGCGCCGGGTTGCTGTCCGTAGTCGGCGAGCCACCGCGGCAGCAAGTACTCCGCGATCGTCTGGCTGGCCGCCACCCGCACCCGCCCGGCCCGGGCCGCCCGCAAGGTGCCCACCCTCTCCGTCATCCGTTCGGCGGCGGCGAGAATGTCCCGGCCGGCGGCCACGAGCTGGCCGGCCTCGTTCGTGAGCTGGGTGCCGCGGGTGGAGCGCAGCAGCAGCGGCAGCCCCAGTCGGCGCTCGTAGCGTCGCAGTGCCCGGCTGGCGTTCGGCTGGTCCATCCCCACCGCCTCGGCCGCAGCACCGATGCTGCCGTGGTCCTGGACCGCGACAAGCAACTCGAGGATCGCGAGGTCCGGCCACCCTGCTGACGCCATGTGCACAGGATATGGCATGGATGGTGAGCACGGGGCTACCGACGGGCGATGAACCGGTGTCTGATAGATGGTGTGACCGAACCCGCACTCGCACCCACTCCCAACATGCACCACGACGCTGACCACGCCACCTCCATCTGGCCCGGTCTGGCAGTCTGCCTGGGTGCCGCCGCCGTTGCCTACGGCATCCAGACGGTGATCCCCGGCCTCAGCGCGCTGCTGGTGGCGATCCTGCTCGGCGTGACGGTCTCGCACGCCGTGCGCCTGCCGCAGGTGTTGCAGCCCGGCATCAAGGTCGCGGCCAAGCGGGTCCTGAGGATCGGCATCGTGCTGCTGGGTCTGCAGCTGGCTCTGGACGACATCCTGGATCTGGGCTGGGCAATGCTTGGGGTCGTCGTCGTGATCGTGGCGGGTGGTCTCCTGGGGACGGTGCTGATCGGCCGACTGCTGCACCTGCCCGCGCCACAGGCGTTGCTGATCGCGTGCGGCTTCTCGATCTGCGGTGCGGCGGCCGTGGCAGGGGTAGAGGGCACCATCGAGCGGGAGGACGAGGACGTGGCCACCGCCATCGCGCTGGTGGTGGTCTTTGGAACCCTGATGATCGGGATCGCGCCGCTGGCGCTCTCGCTGACCAGTCTGTCGAGTCACGATCAGGGCCTGATCGCGGGCGGGTCAATCCATGAGGTCGCTCAGGTGGTGGCGGCTGGAGGGCTTATCGGTGGTGGGGCGCTGTCGGCGGCCGTGGTGGTGAAACTGGCCCGGGTGCTGATGCTGGCCCCGGTGGTCACCGTCCTCGGGCTGCTGGAACGCCGACGCACCGCGGGCACCCAACACGCC
Source organism: Ornithinimicrobium sp. (assembly GCF_030537745.1). Taxonomy (GTDB): domain Bacteria; phylum Actinomycetota; class Actinomycetes; order Actinomycetales; family Dermatophilaceae; genus Ornithinicoccus. Next base: position 111,509 of record NZ_JAUNVI010000001.1, read on the forward strand.
TCGGACACCGCCCGTCCCCCGCTGGTTCCCCTGTTCGTGGCGGGTTTTCTCGCAGCGGCCCTGCTGCGCACGTTCGCCCCGATGCCTGCCCTGGCGCTGGCCACCGGCCAGCAGTTGCAGGTCTTGCTCCTGTCGGCGGCGATGTTTGCGCTCGGGCTAGGGGTGCACGTCAGCATGCTGCGCAAGGCCGGAATTCGCTCGTTCGCGCTCGGTGGGCTATCCACCGTCCTGGTGGCGTCGATCGCCACCGGCGGCGTGCTCCTCGCCACCTGAGCGCAGCATCCTCGGCAGCGCGCTCAGCCAGCGACCCGGTCCGCCCTGAACAGTGTGCCTGGGTGGGCTATCCGGTCTCCCGCGGCGGTCACTCCGTACGGCCTGGGCCATCCCACCCGACTCGGTTGACGTCCACCCACCCAAGCGCCCGCTGGCCCGAGGGACCACGAGCAAGGTTGACATCCGCTCGCGCGCCGGTTTTCATCGACCTCCCCACTCGAGGTTGGCCGGACAAGTGCTCGGGGCACCCATCCGCAGCCTGTCTGGTTCCGAATAGCCGGCATGACCAAGACGAGCAGCGTGCGTGCCACGCGTGGAGCCGGTATTTTCTCTGGTTTCCTCGCGGGCGGCAGCGGCGTGCTGGTCGGTGAGGGCCTGGCCCGCCTGCTGGATGTGACCGGCCCCGTGGTCGCGGTGGGCAATCGCGCCGTCGATCTGACTCCCCGCCCCGTCAAGGAGTGGGCTATCGAGACCTTCGGGTCGGCGGACAAGCTCATCCTGGTCGGTGGCGTCCTCGTCACCGTGCTGCTCGCAATCTGCGCCCTTGGATGGATCGGTGCACAGAACCGCCGGGTGGCTCTCCTTGGGATGACTATCCTCGTGGGACTGGCCTCCGCCGCCATGCTCGTGGACCCGGCTCAGGGTGCGGCGACGGTCGCTGTCCTCCTCCCGGTGGCCGGCATGGTGCTCGTGGCGGTCGGCGGGCTGGCCTGGTTGCTATTCCTGCTGGCTCCGCGCGCCACCTCGGAGTCCGAGGGTGGCCTCGACCGGCGCCTCTTTCTGCTGGCTGCCTCCAGCATCGCCGCTCTCGGGGCGGCCGGAGGTGCTACCCGCGGTGTGGCCGGCGGGGCCACCAGTCCTGCCACCGTGAGTTTGCCGCTGCCCGCCGACCCTGCGGCCTCCGTCCCGGCAGGGGTGAGCTTCAAAATCCCTGGCCTCACCCCGCACATCACGTCGAACCCCGACTTCTACCGCGTGGACACCGCTTTGCAGGTGCCCCGGGTGACCCTGGACGACTACGTGCTGCGGATCACGGGCATGGTCGACCGCCCGCTCGAGCTGACTTACCGGGACCTCTTGGACCGCGACCTCGTGGAGCGTCGCGTCACCCTCACCTGCGTGAGCAACGAGGTCGGGGGCGACCTGCTCGGTAACGCGACCTGGCTCGGCGTCCACACCCGGGACCTGCTCGCCGAGGCCGGCGTCCAAGACGGCGCTGACGCGGTCCGCTCCCGCAGCGTCGACGGCTTCACCGCCGGCACCCCGCTGGACGTCCTCACTGACGACCGCGACGCCCTCATCGTCGTCGGCATGAACGGGGAACCACTCCCGCCCGAGCACGGCTTCCCGGTCCGCATGGTCACCCCGGGTCTGTACGGCTACGTGTCCGCCACGAAGTGGCTGACCGAGCTGGAGGTCACCCGCTTCGCGGACTTTTCGGCCTACTGGACCGAGCGCGGGTATGCCGAGCAGGCACCTATCAAGCTCTCCTCACGAATCGACGTGCCTGGCTCGTTCGCCCGGCTCGAGCCGGGGACGGTCACCGTGGCCGGGGTGGCTTGGGCCCAGACCGTCGGCATCGAACGCGTGCAGGTGCGTGCCGGTGACGATGGGTGGCAGGACGCCGAGCTCGGCGTAGAAGACTCCGACCAGACCTGGCGCGCCTGGCGCTGGGTATGGAAGGCCGAGCCGGGCATGCACCGGCTCGAGGTCCGCGCGACCGACCGCGCGGGCCGCGTGCAGACCTCCCGACGGGAGCGCATCGCTCCCGATGGGTCCACCGGTTGGCACAACGTGACGGTCACCGTCGCTTAACCACCACACATCACCAAGAAAAGGATCACATCATGCGTATCTCCAAAACACTGCTAGCGGTGTCGATGTCCTCGATGCTCGCCCTCACCGCATGCGGCGGCGGAGCGGACGAGACGGCCAGCGAGCCCACCACCGCCGCCGCGGTCACCCCCGCGGACGAGACGTCCGAGGAGCCCACGTCTGATGACGCGATGATGACCTCCGAAGACGATATGAGCGACCCGGCTGCCAACCTCGTGGGCGCCGGTTGCGCGGACTACGCCAAGGCGGTGCCGGATGGCGCGGGCTCCGTTGAAGGCATGGCGCAGGACCCAGTCGCCGTGGCCGCCAGCAACAACCCGCTGCTGACGACCCTCGTAGCCGCTGTCTCGGGCAAGGTCAACCCGGATGTCGACCTGGTAGACACCCTCAACGGTGACGAGTTCACCGTCTTCGCACCGGTCGACGAAGCGTTCGCGGCCATCGACGAGGAGACCATGGGCAAGCTGGCCACGGACTCCGAGCTGCTCAGCTCGATCCTCACCTACCACGTGGTTCCCGGCCAGCTCACCCCCGACCAAGTCGTGGGTGAGCAGACCACCGTCCAGGGCGGCACCGTCGAGGTCGCCGGTGAGGGTGACGACCTCACCGTCAACGGTGTCACCATCATCTGTGGTGGCGTCCAGACCGCCAACGCGACGGTCTACCTCATCGACGAGGTGCTCATGCCGCAGGGCTGATCACCGCGGTGACGGGCAACTTTGCACGGATCGTCCACCCCTCTTCCCGAGGACGGTGGACGGTCCTGCACCCGCCGACCGCCTGCTTGACTGGCTGTCATGGGGACCCGTCCGGAGGGGCAGCTCGGCGATAGGTAGCTAGCGGCGGGTGGACCCGCCGGATGATGGAGTGTCGCGCTGTGAGCGACTGGGCCCATCGCCGATTCCCTCCCAGACCACCACCGGACCACCTCTCCCATGTGGTGGCCCACCCAGGCCTACTTGGGCACACGACAGACGACCAGTCAGCAGGAAACGTGGTCCGCGAGCGTCTGCGCCAGCTAGATGCACAAGCCTTCACCACGCTTCACTTGCTCGATCGTGTGCCGGCCCTTTTCGACTCGAGGGAGCAGTACGCTGCCTGGCGTTCGGTATTAGGACGAAGCCTGGATGTCGACCCACTCAACCCGGTCGTCGTAGGGAGCACGTGCGTCGGCGTCAGCCCGGTCTGCGCGATCAGCACCAACCCAGCTAGAGCATCGCTCGCGGTCCTCGCCTCGGTCTCCACGGTCACCACCGTCGGCGTGCTGCTTGCCACCGGAGCGCAGCATCCTCGGCAACGCGATCAACCAGGGACCCTGCCCGCCATGATCAGGGTGCCTGGGCGGACCCCGCGGTCTCTCTCAACGCCCACGAGGGGCGTTCACGCACTACCGTTCTCCACATGGACCGGATCGACCTCAGGAGCACCGCAGACGGTGCCGCGCGGAGAACGGCGCAGGGGACCCTCACCGGGTGGGGTGGCGTTTCCGGGGTGCTCGTGGGTTTGCTGTTCACCCCGTGGATCGTCTTCGTGCTCGCCATGCTCGGCAATCACCTGCTGCTGGCCGACCTCATTGATTCTCTGCCCCTGCAACTCCTCGCCGTCGCGTTCCCGCTCGGGGCCGCCCTCCTGACGCTCCTGGTGCCCTCCTGGCGTCGGGCGGGCGCGGGCTTCGCCCTCGGGCTGGCGCTGGGCTCGCTCCTGGCCATCGGCATCCTCTGGTGGCTGATTTGGCCGATAATCACCACCTTCGCATCCTCGTGACCCCCCACGCGAACCACTCCGAACAAGAGGGCCCCGACGCTGAAAGCAGCAGAGAAGACGAAGGGCGGCGCCTGCACTACGGCGGCTTCTACGGGCTGGAGGAGTTGTCCGTGGATGAGCGCCCCCGGCTGGCCGTCTACGGCAACTGCCAGGCCGAGGCGTTGCGGGTTGCGATCGGGACCGCCGAGGCGGTGCACAGCGTCCGGATGCCGCCTGTGCACGAGCTGACGGAGCAGGACCTGCCGTACCTGGACCGGGTGCTGACCTGGGCCGACGTGCTCTTCGCCCAGTCCGTTGCCGATGGCTACCGCGGGCTGCCCCTGGGCACCGCCCAGGTCGCCGCCCGGATGCGGCCGCAGGCCCGGGTACTGCGGGCCCCCAACTACTTCTGCACGGTCCTCTACCCCGAGCAGGTGCTGGTTCGGCACGACGACCCGAGGGTCGTCGACCCACCCGTCGTGCCGTATCACGATGTGCGGCGCCTAGGGCGGGCCGCCGGCTGGAGCGGGCCGGACCAAGCCCCGGCCGAGGCGGTCCGGATGGCAGCCCAGGAGTCGCTGGCCGAGCTGGAGCGGCGCGAGCGCGACCAAGGCTCGCTGGTCATCAGCGACGCCGTCCGCGACGCGGGGTCGGACGCCGGGTGGACCGTGGACCACCCCGGCAACCCAGTGCTGCTGGCGCTGGCCCAACGGGTAGTCGACGAGGTGGCCCACGGGGCTACCGTGCACGACCCCGGGCGAGTTCTGCTGGCCTCGGTGCAGACCCCGCTGCGCGCCCAGGTCCTCGACGCGCTGGGTCTCGACGGCGATCCGCGCCGGCACTGGGTGGTGGACGGTCGTGAAATCGACGACGAGGAGGTGGGGTCGGCGCACCGGGAGTTCTACGCCGGTCACCCTCGCGTCGTCGAGGTCGGCACATCCAAAAAGGCCGAGGTGCTCAAGCGCCTCGGTTGGCACCCGTGATGTCCGACCGCTGACGCGACGGGTTGGAGGCACTCAGCGCTCGGCCGAGCTGGTGGCATGACAGTCGTCTAGCGGCGTAGTGCTTCGCGCTTGACCCAGGCGTAGCCCGCCGTTCCCAAGAAGAGGACCGCGCCCACGATCGCCAGCCAGAAAAGGCTTTTGATGACGAAACCGAGGACCACAAACACCAACCACAGCACCAAGAGAAATCCAACAATTTGCCACATGCTGACCTCCTAGTTCAACCGGAACTCGAGGATATCAAGATGTGCACGCGCTCATCTTGTGCGCTCGGGTGACGGGGCGCTCACGCCCGGACGGATGTGCACGCGTCCCCTCGCTGCACTGCGGGTCCGCCGCACCGGCGTTGTGTCAAGTGTCCGGAGGGGGACTTGCACACATGGGACACACACCCTCGACATACCTATTGGTGCATAACCGCATGTCAAGGCACCTTCCGCGAGCGTCGATGCGAAAGGTCACGCGTCGCGTGACATGTCGAGAACTGCAAGTTCCGTATCTGATCAGATACGGTGTAAGCCATGGCTGGAGAGAACGTGCTCATCCAGGCCCGCCACGCCGCGGGCCTGTCGCAGGCTGCGCTTGCCTCGCGGGCGGGTACGCCACGGCCCACGCTGTCCACTTACGAGCGCGACCGCACTTCTCCCCCTCTCTGCAGACCGCTTCCCGGATCCTGACCGCAGCCGGGTTCGACCTCACAATCACGCCACGCGTGCAGTTTCAGCAGCTCACCACCGACCGTGGCCGCCCGATCCAGGTCCCCCCGCACTCCCCCGCCTGCCGCTGGAACGCGCGCTGGCGACCGTAGAACTGCCCCTGCACCTGAACTGGTCGGACCCAGAACGCCGCTACGACCTGCGCGACCGCCGCCAACGCGCCCGCGTCTACGAGATCGTCCTGCGCGAAGGCACACCCCAGGACGTGCTGACGTACGTGGACGGTGCGCTGCTGATCGACCTATGGGACGAACTCGTCCTCCCTACCGCCATCCGGCAGGCCTGGCACCACGTCGTGGCCGACCCCGCGACCCACCAGGTGGCCTGATGGACCACCCCCAACACCTGAGCGCGCTCCAGGTCGACATCACCACCATCTTCTTCGCCCTAGAGGCAGCCCAGGGCTACCTCGTCGTCGGCGGCGCTGCACTCTTGGCCCGCGATCTCATCACCCCTCCCACGGCAGATCTCGACCTCTTCACCGCCACCCCCACGACATCGGTGACTCCGGCCAGAGACACATTCCGGCAGGCACTGAAGGAGGCTGGCTACGGCATCGCCTCATCCAGGAGCCACCCACCTTCTGCCGGATGGTCATCACTTAGGCGGAGCAGGAGACCCTCGTCGATCTCGCTCTCGACTCCCCGCCAAACCAGCAGACCCACGATCACGACTCTCGGGCCGACCATGGCACCCCTGGAGCTCGCAGGGCGCAAACTGCTCGCTCTCTTCAGCCGCGCCGAAGCCCGCGACTTCGCCGACGTCTACGTCCTTGCGCAACACTTCAGCAAACACACACTCATCGAAGAAGCAC
>NZ_JAUNVI010000109.1 GCF_030537745.1 Ornithinimicrobium sp.
TCCGTCGGTCAGCCCCTCGCAGTAGATCGTCAGGGTGGCGATCGGGGTGCGCAGTAATCGGACCTCCCGAAGGACCTGGCAGCCATGGCCAACGCCAGCGGCGGGCTGATCGTGTACGGAGTCACGGAGGAAGGTTCTGCTGCGACCGGCCGCGAGGACGTCGCTCTGACCGAGGGACTAGAGACGCAAGTCCGTGCGGCCGCGGCGTCTGCTGTCATGCCGCCCCTTCTGGGTCTAGAGGTGGAGCAGGTGGGCACGGAGCCACCGCGAGCAATTGTGGTACAAGTGCCGCCGAGCGAAGATGCGCCCCCACTTGATCACCCGTGGCGACCGGTTTGGCGCGCCCGTGCGCAACGGCGCTGACACGCGCTGGATGACTGAACGCGAAATTGAGCAGGCCTATCGTGCGCGGTTCGAGAACCGCCGGCGGGGAGGGAAGGACCTCGGCGATCTGTATACCGTCGCCGTCGAGGCCTTGGATGCCCACGAAGCGTGGCTCGTCGCGGTCGCCCGGCCCGAGCGGACAGTCGACGGGGCGAAGCGACTGACTGCAGAGGACGCGATGGAATGGGCTGAGGCCGCAGAGTCGCGCTACCGCGCGCGAGGCTTTTTTGTCATGAACAGCGTGCTGCACAACCAGCTTGCCGAGGTCGTCGGTGAAGTGCGTCCACGGCCCGGCCTGCGATCACAGATCTTCACTGTGGAGAATGGCAACGGGATCGGAGTGCGGGTCAGCACGCACGATAGTGGAGCTGTGACGCTCGCCATCCAGCTGGGCAGCCAGTGCATCGCTAAGACGAGCGACGGGACCGTATGGACCGATCCGGAGGACGTCTTCGCCTCGCAACTTGAGGCCGCGGCTGCCACTCTTGCCGCACTGGTTGAGGCGCAGGCTGCGGAGAGAGGGTGGCCCCCGACGGCCCTGGGCCTTGGGGTCGGGATCGAGTGGGACGGGCCTCAGCCCCTACAGATATTCGACTCGAGGCCACGGGACAAGCCCCGTGACGGCGCCGGGTCTGAGTTGTCCAGATACCGACCCATCTCCGCATCGTGGCTACTGGACGCCGAGGGCAGGCTCGCTCGCGAGCACGTCATCGACCTCGCCCTAGACCTCCTCAACCAAGCGGGCATCCGCGGCGTGACCTACCTCCTCGACAAGTGACCAGGCGCAGCAGTATTGAGTGTCCCGCCGAGCAGCTATCTGCGTAGCGGAACGCGCCTCTAGCAGGTTCAGTCCCCGCCCATCTGGTACTCGTAAGCCTGTCGGACCAGACCCATCACGTAGGCGAAGTCTGAGTCCTCGTACAGGCTGACTTCCGTGGGTCCGTTGCCCCAACGGCCTTTCCCGCTGACGTCCTTGGCCAGTGCTCGCTCGTCATTGAGGACCTCGATGGGGATATTCAGGCTCAGCCGCAGGCGGGCCTTCTGCGGCACGACGTCGACGAAGTTCGTCTCGGCCTTGAACGCGACGTACAGCTTGAGGAAGTGTCGGGTGACGGCCGGGTCGAGAGCCATCGTCTCGGTGCTCAGCTTCTCGAACAGTTCCCGTCGGCGTGGGGGCAGTAGGTAGGGGTGGTCCTCGATGGTGAACCGGGAGTCGCTGCGGGTCAGTGGTGACTCCTCGATGGCGGTCTCGTCGAGATGCGGTCGTGACCAGATGGCGATGGCGTCCCTGGCCAGCCGGTCTCCACGCTCTTCGATCTCGTCGACTGTCCAGGCGTCCAACTGCCCGAGTCCGGCGTTCAGACGCAGGGGACTGTCCTTGAAGCCCCCTGGCATGTCTCGTTTGGTGATGAAGGGGTGGTCGGAGTACTCGGAGTTGTATCCGGTCAGGGTGAGGTTGCCCAGGGTGTGCAGGTACTTGCGCTGGAGGTCCCTCCAGTCCTGGCCCAACGCCTGGCGCCAGTGCGGGGAGAGGTTCTCGTTCTGGGGGAGGATGTGCTCGATCGTGTACTCCCCCACGGCGACCCGTTCTTTGCGGCCGTGGTTCTCCAGCTGGCGGAGCAGGTAGGAGCGTCGGCGGAAGTTGTACAGGTCCGTGGTGGTCAGCGACGCACGGAACTCTTCGTCGGTGGGGAAGGCCCGGTAGCTGCGCATGTTCAGGAAGTGGGACTTGACGCTGTCGACGTAGCGGTCCTTGCGGACGGCTGAGGCGAACCCGGCGAAGGTCTTGTTGAGCGAGTTGGTGGGGATGCGGCAGACGGCGCGGCGGAAGACGTAGGAGGTGACCATCTGCACGATCTCGAGCAGCTCGTCCGTGCCCAGGGTGCCCAGCTCGTGGTCAGTGTAGGCCTCCAGCAGGAACGGATAGACGACGTCGGCCCGGATCTGGTCCAGGTCGCGGAAGGCTGGTCTGAGATTCGGGTCCTTCTCTTTACCGAGGGCCATGGCGCAGAACCGGTGGGCGTACTCGCGCAGGTCGACCACGAGGGACTCGATCGGTTCATCGGCCTGAGCGTGGGTGGTCGCGTAGTCTTTGAAGGCCTCGTAGATGTCGTCCAGGCGGGGAATGTCTCCGGTCTTGACCGTCAGGTAGTGACGGACGAACTCGTCGAACTTGCTGTCGCTGGCGCCGACGAACTCCAGCTCCATGGGCCGCCAATGGGCTGTGTAGATCTTGGTCTGCTCCTTGGTGGGCAGGTCCATCAGCACGTAGTTGCGGATCAGGTCGGCCTGGGAGAGTTTGCGACCGGTGGAGTTCATCGCCTCGAACACCAACTGGGGGTTGTCCACCCCGCGCTCCAGTTTCACGTCGACCACGATCAGCTTGTCCAGGCCGCGGCACACCTGGACGAGGTCCAGGTCGGGATCGGCGAACTTGCTCTGGAAGTACCTGTAGTTGTCGATCACTCGCGTGGTCAGACCATCGGCGGGTTTCACGCCCTGCACGATCGCGAACAGGGCGTCCCGATCGCTTTGGGACAGAACCAGCTTGTGCTGACGTTCGCCCTCTTCATCGTCGTTCAACAAGTACCTGTTGCGGATCTTGCGGGGGGAGAACCCGTCATAGGGCTCCTGCTCACCCGGGGGGAGCTGTGAGAGCCGTTCGACCAGTGCCGCCAGGATCAAAGTCACGGTCGTGATGCGTTGCTGACCGTCGATGATCAGGTCCGGCTCGGCGGAGGTGTTGGTCGCCTGGTCCCGCGCCACATAGACGATCGAACCCGTGAAGTGCGAGCCCAACCGTTCATCCGAACCCGCCCGCACGATGTCCGCCCACAACTGAGCGCACTCCGGCACCTGCCAGGAGTACAGCCGTTGGTAGATCGGCACGATGAACTGGCTGCTCGCCTTGAGCAGCGTCAGCAGGTGTGAGTCGACAGCCTTCATGGCTGGATCCCCTGTCCTCTACCCCGGGCCGGTAGAGGCCCGCGCTAACGTTGCCGAGGTGCCCGGCCCTCATGGCCAGCCACGGTCACGATCAGCCTAGACGTCCCCTCCTGCGCTCGGCGTGCCTACCCCGCCCGCCGTCGCCCGCGCTCGTCCAGCTGGTGCCCGTTGCGGTAGGCGTCGCCTGCTGAGAAGCCGGTGCGCCGGTCCACGACGGCCAGGAGTGCGCAGGGCTCCACATGGGCACAGGTGCAGCAGATCGCCCAGGCCCGTTGGAGCACGTCGGCTCTGTCCCGCTCCGAAGGACTGGATGCGTAGTCCGCCTCGAGCTGGGGCCACCCCGCGGCCGGCTTGGCACAGACCGGGTTGGTGATGCGGCCTCGGAGGTCGCGGGCGAGGACGGCGCTGCTGGTGGGGCGGGTGGTGAGGGCGTCGAGGTGGGTCAGGTCGTTCATCGGGCTGCCGCTGCCGTGGCGAACTGCTCGGTGAGCGTCCGTTGCTGTTGCCGGGTGAGGGTCTTCTCGAATCGGGTGTAGGCCTGCCATCCGGGGCGGGTCCTGCCTTGGCGTCCCCATGCCGGGGAGGTGTCCGGGTGGCCGTGCGCGAGGTGGGTCCAGGCCCAGGTGATGAGGTTGTCCGCCGAGCGATGCACGCCCGCAAGCGATCAGAAGACATCACTTGACATTATGTCTCACATAATATGAGCCTATTGATTAATACAGCGGTCATTCGTGAACTCTTCGGTGCATCTCGACAGGGAAACGTAACTATAAGTGATACTTTCGGTTACACTAGCCTATTGCCGCATAGGGATGTCGTTTGTGCGAAGTTCGCTGCATCTCGACAGCTGCTGTCGAGAAGCAGCCAAGACTGCGCAACCCCGAGCGTGACACTCTGCACGCTGGGGCCGTCTGAAGCCGACAGTGCAAAGTAGCCCGGCCAACGCACTCCACGCGGCAGATCCGTGCGTTTGAGGACCTGCCGCCTGTCGACTCGGAGGACCTAGGATTCGGCCATGGCAGATGGTGCCGTGCACGGACTCGGGTTCCTTGGTGTGCGGGTCGACGACCTCGCACGGTTCATGGCTGCCGTGTCGCTCTATCCCGATACGCTCGGCCTGGTGCCGTTTCGATACGAGTCGGGCCGTCTGGCGTGGTTCCGTCTCGGTGACGGTACCGAGCTGCACCTCTACGGGCCGGAGGATAGAGACCACGTGGCGTTCGGCGACAGGCCGTGCGTGGGGCTCGTAGTCGAGGACGTGGAGGCGACGCGCCGCAAGATGGAGAAGGCTGGTATCGAGTTCCTCTGGGAGACGCAGCGAGATACCAGCCGGGCCTGGGCCCACTATCGCGGCCCAGACGGAAGTGTCTACGCAGCCCGAAGTAGACAGTACTCGCCGCCCGCGACCGCGCACACGCGGCAGAAAAGTGCTCCGCGGAGCACCTCCGGGTCGGGTGGGGCCGAGCGACCAGCGGCAAATGAGTGCCTCTCAGGCGCTCTCTTGGTCGAACCGATCGACGATCTTGGGGCGCACCAGCGTGGACTCGGATCCTCAGTCTCCGAGTCCAGTGATCCGGCGCAGCT
>NZ_JAUNVI010000030.1 GCF_030537745.1 Ornithinimicrobium sp.
CACGGGCGGCGGGTATGAGCGCGGCGAGCACGAAGGCGCCGTGCACAAGGGCGGCGAGTATGAGCGCGACGAGCGCGAAGGCAGCGAGCACGGCGAGCAGCGCAGAGGCGAGGTGATCGTCGTCTGGGGGCCGGGTGGAAGTCCCGGCCGGACCACCGTTGCGGTCAACCTCGCCGCGGAGCTTGGCAATCCGCTGACCCCGGTCGTTCTCGTCGATGCCGACACCTACGGCGCCAGCGTCGGTCAACACCTGGCGATTCTGGACGAGGTGCCCGGCATCGCGGCGGCTGCGCGGCTCGCGGACCAGGGCAGCCTCGATCGGTCCACGCTGGCCGACCTGGCCCCCGAAGCCCGCCCGGGAATGCGGGTGCTCACCGGCCTCCCGCGCGCCGACCGGTGGCCCGAGCTGCGCGATCCAGCGCTGGCCGACGTGCTGGAGACCTGCCGCGAGCTGGCGCGGTGGACCGTGGTCGACGTCGCCGCCAACCTCGAGCAGGACGAGGAACTGTCCTTCGACACGCTGGCGCCGCGGCGTAACGGCGCAGCACTGACCGCGCTGGACGCTGCGGACAAGGTGGTCGTGGTCGGCGCCGGCGACCCGGTCGGCCTGCAGCGTCTGGTGCGAGGGCTCGATCTGCTCGCACAGCGCTCCTCGTCGCCGCGCACCGTCGTGGTCACGCGGGTGCGGGCCGGGTCCGTCGGTCGCGATCCCGGGCGCCGGATCGCCGAAGCGCTGGATAGGTTCGCCGGGGTGCGGCGCATAGAGCTGATCCCCGAGGACCAGGAGAGCCTGGACGCTGCGCTCCTGCACGGGCAGGCGTTGGCCGAGTCACGACCGAAGAGCCCGGCCCGCCTCGCTATCGCGGCCCTCGCCGAAACGGTGGCCGGAGAAGAATCCGCGCCGCTCGAGCGGCGAGGGGCACGTGCGCGTGGCCGCGGGCTGTTCCGCCGCGCCACCACCTAGTCCCGCGCTGGGACGTCGGGCCAGGTGCTGACACCTGGACACCGGTCTGGAACGATGAGGGTGTTCATTGCACCGCCAGATCGGCAACCACAGGAGAAGACATGGCCACAGTCCGTTGCTACCTGCCGCTGAGCGTGCGGCAGCTGGAGGCGTTGAGCCGGGACCGGCATCTGCGTGGTCCGCTGGACGCCTTCGCGGTGACCGAAGCAGTCCGCGCCGCGAACCCAGCCGGCGTCGAGGATGAATGGGAGTACGCCGCGCTGCAGCAGGCGGCGCGTGGGCAGGCCGAGGCGGGCCAGCCGATCCTGATCGCCGCGATCGACCTCGCCAAGGCTGACGTCACCAGGGACGACAAGGCCGTCTCGGCAAGTGTGCACATCGGCGACCTGGACCTGCCCAGGGTGGCCTCGCTGCACCTGGGCGACGATGTCGTCGCCGGGCAGGCGGGGGTGCTCGAGGCGGGGACGGTCCAGGTGGGGTCTGCCATCGAGCTGTCCTGGTATGACACCACCGAACTGGACCACGTCGTCGAGCTCGCGCAGGCGTCGAGCCCCCCGGCGAAGGCCTGATCAACCGACGAACCACCTGGGCCCTGGCCATGAGGCCCGAGGGCCAGCCGCGAGCCCCCCAGCCTGACGACCTACCCTGGTGAACAACACTTCACCACGATCAACGGAGACCACATGGACGCCATCGTCGACGTGCCCACGCCCCAGAACGAGCCGGCGCTCTCCTATGCGCCGGGAAGCCCTGAACGGTCCGAGCTCGAGGTGACGCTGGCCACGATGGCCTCCACCCCCGTCGATCTCCCGCACATCATCGGCGGCCAGCCCGTGCAGGGCGCTGGTGCCCCGATCGACGTCGTCCAGCCGCATGCGCATCAGGAGGTGCTGGGCACCCTGCGCGATGGCACCGCCAAGGACGCGCAGGCCGCGATCGACGCCACGGTCGCCGCCAGCTCGGGCTGGCGCGCGCTGTCGTTTGAGGACCGTGCCTCGATCGTGCTCAAGGCTGCCGACCTGCTCAGCGGTCCGTGGCGAGCGCGGATGAACGCCGCCACGATGCTCGGCCAGTCCAAGACCGCCTACCAGTCCGAGATCGATGCCGCCTGCGAGCTGGCCGACTTCTGGCGCTTCAACGTCTTCTATGCGCGCCAGCTCCTCGCGGAGCAGCCGATCCGCAATAGCGCCGGCACCTGGAACCGCATCGACCAGCGGCCCCTCGAGGGCTTCGTGTATGCCGTGACGCCGTTCAACTTCACCGCGATCGGCGGCAACCTCCCCACCGCACCGGCGCTGATGGGCAACACCGTGGTCTGGAAGCCGGCACCCACACAGCAGCGTGCGGCGAGCATCACGATGGAGCTGCTGATGGCAGCGGGCCTGCCGGACGGCGTGATCAATATGGTGACCGGCGTGGGGCCGGAGATCTCTGACGTCGTGCTGGCCAGCCACGAGCTCGCCGGCATCCACTTCACCGGCTCGACCGCGGTCTTCAACATGTTCTGGCACGAGATCGGTGCCAACCTGTCCCGCTACCGGTCCTACCCGCGGATCGTGGGCGAGACCGGCGGCAAGGACTTCATCGTCGCCCACCCCAGCGCTGACGTGGACGTGCTGCGGACGGCGCTCGTGCGCGGCTCGTTCGAGTACCAGGGCCAGAAGTGCTCCGCCGCCTCGCGCGCCTATGTCCCGGCCTCGCTGTGGAAGGACCTCAAGGACGACCTCGTGCAGGTCACCGAGAGCCTGACCGTCGGGGATGTGCGCGACCTGTCCAACTTCATGGGCGCGGTCATCGATGCCAAGGCGTTCGCCAAACACAAGTTGGTCATCGACGCGGCCCACAAGGACGACGCCGTCGAGATCATCGCCGGCGGGACCTATGACGACTCCGAGGGCTGGTTCGTGCGGCCGACGATCGCGGTGGTCGACGACCCCGCTCACGAGATGGTCACGACGGAGTACTTCGGCCCCATCCTGACGGTCTACGTCTACCCGGACGGCCAGTGGAGCAGCATGCTCGACCAGATGGAGTCGGTGGCGCCCTATGCGCTGACCGGCGCCATCATCGCGCAGGACCGCGCGGCCATCGCGGAAGCCAGCGAACGACTCCGCTTCGCTGCTGGCAACTTCTATATCAACGACAAGCCGACCGGCGCGGTCGTCGGGCAGCAGCCGTTCGGTGGCGCCCGGTCCTCGGGCACCAACGACAAGGCGGGCTCGGCGGCCAACCTGCAGCGGTGGATCAACACCCGCGTGATCAAGGAGACCTTCGTCCCCGCGACGGACCACCGTTACCCGCACATGGGCTGAGCCGAAGTCGCTGGTGGGGGCGGCTCGTCAGTGGCTCGCGAGCCACTCCTGCGCTATCTGCTGCTCCATCCGGACCGTCTCGCGGATCTGCGGGGCGATGGCGGCCTCGATCTTTTTGCCCAGGATCGGGATATTGGCCTCCAGGTCGCCCTCCACGACGTGGTCGGTGTGCTGCCCGGCCGACCCTGCGGACCTGCGTAGGTAGATCCCGCCAAGGAAGTGGACCGGGGTGCCGGGCAGATCGATCGACATGGCGCCCTCGCGCTCACCGTCGGCGTCCGCAGCACCCCATCGCACCGTCTCGACCACGAGCAGCTGCGGGCCGGTCAGGGCCCGCGCGAAGTCGGGCAGCTGGTCTGATGGCAGGTGGCGCTGCGTCGTCACGACGGTGTCGCCGGAGGTGGCGTCTACCTCGACGTCGACGGTCTGGTCGAGCGCGCCGGAGCGCTCGCGCCGCATCTCCTGATAAGCCGGATCGCACAACATGGTGAAGACCCGTCGCGGGTCGGCGGCGTGCTCAACGGTCTCGGTGATCCTCATGACCCAAACCTACTGGGTGTCGGCCCCTCAGCCGAGCTCGCGGAGCCGTCGGCCCAGAGACTGCAGCTTGCGCAGGACCACGCCCTTGTGGCCGAGGGTCAACCGCCCGGCGCGCTCGAGGTCGGCGGCGTGGTCCAGCAGGTCCGCCAGGTCGAGAGCGACCTGGCCAGCTGGCGCTGCCCAGGCCACCGAGTGCTGCGTGAAGACGGAGGCAGCCCGGCGCAGCGACCCGGCACAGGCGCGGCACGAGGCATGGTCCAGCGATCTGGGCAGGCCCCCGATTGCCCCGACGACCGTCGGCCGGGCCGAGGGCGACGCCGCGCCGGAGGCGAGGTCGACGAGCAGGTGGGAGAGTGAGTCGACCAGGGCATCGCCGAGCGAGCTCGCCTCCGGCCAGCCAAGGTCGGCGGACTCGCCCTGGAGGTCGTCCACCGCTGCCAGCGCCGCCGCCCGCCGCACAGCGGCTGCGGGCGGGGCAGACGCGCTCGTGCCTGGCGCGCTCGCCGCATACCCCCGAGGATCAGGCATGTGATCACTCTAGGTGGGATCGAGGGTGCACCCTCTGGTCCATCCCCAGGCGAGTAGGCTCAAAGCTGCGCACGATGGCGTGCGTCACGCCACAACCGAGGAGCTTTGCTGCGATGGGGTCCCCCGCGACGCTGATCGACCGATTCTTCCACCACGCCACTGAACAGACCTCAGGGCGTGACCCGGACCAACTGACCGCAGCAGTCGCTTCGATAGCCCAGCTTTCCGCGCAACGGACCGCCGGAGTTGCGGCGGTACGCGTCCTCAACCCCAGCATGGAGACCGACGGCTGGTCCGGTCGGCACACGGTGGTCCAGGTCGTCACCGACGACATGCCCTTCCTGGTCGACTCCGTGCTCGGCGAGATCGCCCGCCACGGTCTGCACGTTCACCTGCTCGCGCACCCTCAGCTCGTCGTGGACGAGACCACCGGCGAGGTCCTCGACCTGGAGCCGCGGCAGGCGAAGGGTGGCCAGCGCATCGAGTCGTGGATGTTCGTGGAGGTCGACCGACTGCCCCAGGAGGAGGACCGCGACGATCTGCGCAGCGGTCTGTCGGGTGTGCTGGCCGATGTCCGTCGGGCCTGCGCCGACTGGGGCGCCATGCGCCAGCGGGCGCGGTCGATCATCGCGGACCTGCAACTGGCTGCCCCAAGCACCGTCGACCCCGAGACTGTCGCGCCGACGATCGACTTCCTCAGCTGGCTCGATGACAACCACTTCACCTTCCTGGGCTACCGCTCCTATGACCTCGTCGAAGAGTCGGACGCCTCCTATCTGCGTTCGGTCCCCGGCAGCGGGCTGGGCATCCTGCGCGACGATCCCGACGCAGAGCCGTCGCTGAGCCCCCTGCGGCCCGAGGCGGTGGTGACGGCCCGCGAGCCCCGGCTGCTGACCGTGACCAAAGCCAACACTCGTGCGACGGTGCACCGGACCGTGCCGCTGGACTACCTCGGGATCCGCAGGTTCGACGCCGACGGCAACGTGGTCGGTGAGCAGCGTTTCCTGGGGTTGTTCACGCAGAGCGCCTACAACGAGTCGACCGAACGCCTCCCGATCGTCGGTGCCAAGGTCAGGGAGATCCTGGCCGCCAGCGGGTTCGCGCCGGACAGCCACTCGGGCAAGGACCTCGTCAGCGTGCTGGAGGGCCTGCCTCGTGATGAGCTCTTCCAGGCGCCGGTTGACTATCTGCAGACCACCGCTAACGACGTCCTCCATCTGCTCGAGCGACCCTCGGCCCACGCCTACGTGCGACCTGACGAGTTCGGCCGGTTCGTCAGCGTCCTGGTGTTCCTGCCGCGCGACCGCTACAACACCACGAGCCGCCTGCGCGTGCAGCACCTGCTCGAGGAAAAGTTCGACGGCACGCTCGCCGACCAAGCGACCCGGATCGGCGATGGCCCCCTAGCGCAGCTGCACTTCGTCCTCCGGCTCCCCAGGGACGGTGATCGCCCGTCCGTCGACCTGGTGGCTCTGCAGACCGAGATCGCGACGGCCACCCGCACCTGGCACGACGGCCTCGCAGATGCGGTCACTGCCGGGGTGGGGGACCTGGCCGAGGCAGGTGACCTGGTCGCGGCGTATGGCGATGCGTTCCCCGAGGCCTACAAGGAGGACTTCGACGGCGAGTCGGCCTACTTTGACCTCACCCGCCTCGCGGCCCTCCACAGCGAGGCCGCTTCCGCTCGGCCGCATCTGCACAGCGAGTCGGTCGACAGTGCGTCCGAGCGTCGGATGAAGATCTACCGGGTCGAGGAAATGTCGTTGACCGACGTCCTGCCGGTGTTCTCTGACTTTGGGCTCGAGGTCACCGTGCAACGACCCTACGAGCTCGACCCCGGCGCGAACGGCACCCCCAGCTACATCTACGACTTCGGTCTCCGCGCCGCGTCTGAGCAGATCTGGACCGGCACGGGCGAGCGCAGCGAGGAGGAGATCGCCGCCGCCTTCGAGGATGCTTTCGCGGCGGTATGGAGCGGTGCGGCCGAGTCCGACACCCTCAACTCGCTCGTCCTGACGGCCGGGCTGGACTGGCGACGCGTGGTGATCCTGCGTGCCCTGGCTCGCTACTCCCGCCAGATCGCGTCCCCGGGCCTGCACCACATCGAGGAGGCGTTGGTCGCCAATCCGGCGATTGCGCACCAGATCGTCGAGCATTTCACCGTGCGCTTCGACCCGGACCTCCAGCTTTCTACGCAGGACCGTCAGAGGGCGGCCGACGAGCTCGCGGTCACGCTCGAGGCTGGGCTCGACGAGGTCGCCAGCCTCGACCAGGACCGCATCCTGCGCTCTATCGTCGCGCTGGTGAAGGCCGCCGTGCGCACCAACTTCTACCAGCTGGACGAGTCGGGGGCGCCCAAGCCCTACGTCTCGATCAAGTTGCTGCCGCAGGAGCTGCCGATGCTGCCCGAGCCGCGGCCGGCTTTCGAGATCTGGGTCTACGCACCCCGCGTCGAGGGCGCGCACCTGCGCTTCGGCGCGGTGGCGCGAGGCGGGCTGCGATGGAGCGACCGACGCGAAGACTTCCGCACCGAGGTGCTCGGACTGGTCAAGGCGCAGACGGTGAAGAACGCGGTGATCGTGCCCACCGGCTCCAAGGGGGCCTTCTTCGCCAAGCAGCTCCCACCGTCCTCAGACCGGGAGGCGTGGTTGGCCGAGGGCGAAGCTGCCTACACCACCTTCATCGAGGGCATGCTCGACATCACGGACAACCGCACCATCGACGGCGTCGTGGCGCCGGAGAGGGTCATCCGCTATGACGGGGACGACACCTACCTGGTCGTCGCCGCCGATAAGGGAACGGCGAAGTTCTCCGATTTGGCCAACAGCATCGCCCAGTCCTACGGATACTGGCTCGACGACGCCTTCGCCTCCGGCGGCTCCGCGGGTTACGACCACAAGGAGATGGGGATTACCGCCAGGGGCGCGTGGGAGTCGGTCAAACGGCACTTCCGCGAGCTCGGCCTCAACACCCAGGCGCAGGACTTCACGGTCGTGGGCGTGGGTGACATGAGTGGTGATGTCTTCGGCAACGGCATGCTGCGCTCGGAGCACATCCGGCTGGTGGCCGCCTTCGACCACCGGCACATCTTCCTCGACCCCGATCCAGACGCAGCTAGCTCGTTCCGCGAGCGGGAGCGGATGTTCTCCCTGCCCCGGTCCAGCTGGGAAGACTACGACAAGAGCCAGCTCAGCGAGGGTGGCGGCATCTATGCCCGCACCCTTAAGGCCGTCCCGGTCAGCGCTTCGGTCCGCAAACGGCTGGGCCTGCCGGGAGGCATCACTTCGCTGCCCCCCAACGACCTGCTCAAGGCGATCCTGCGGGCACCGGTGGATCTGCTGTGGAACGGCGGCATCGGGACCTACGTCAAGGGCTCGGAGGAGACCAACGCGCAGATCGGGGACCGGGGCAACGATCCGATCCGGGTCGACGGCTTGGAGCTGCGCACCCGGGTCGTCGGTGAGGGAGGCAACCTGGGGATGAGCCAGCTCGGCCGCGTCGAGGCAGCTCTGACGGGCGTCCAGGTCAACACGGACGCCATCGACAACTCCGCCGGCGTCGACAGCTCTGACCACGAGGTCAACATCAAGATCGCCCTGACGCCCCTGGTCAAGGATGGCTCGATGACGCTGGAGGACCGCAACGCGCTGCTGCACTCCATGACAGAGGAGGTCGCCGAGAAGGTGCTGCGGCACAACTACGACCAGAACGTCCTGCTCGGTAACGGCCGTACCCAGCGCGAGATGATGGCTCCCGTCCACCGCCGGCTCATCGACTACCTGGAGGAGACCGCTGGGCTGGATCCGCAGCTGGAGTTTCTGCCGGACGACGCCGAGTGGGATCGCCGGGAGCAGGAGGGGCTCGGGATGACCAGTCCCGAGTTCGCCGTCCTGATCGCGTATTCCAAGTTGGGGATCAAGGAAGCCCTGAACTCCTCGGAGTTCGCCGAGGACCCGGCGCTGACCCAGACCCTGTTGGACTACTTCCCCGGACCGTTGCGGGAACGCGCGCACGACCAGCTGCTGGCGCACCCGTTGCGCAAGGAGATCATCGTTAACGAGGTCGCCAATGCGATGGTCAACCGCGGTGGCGTGAGCTTCGCGTTCCGTGCCGCTGAGGAGACCGGCGCGACCCTGATGCAGATCGCCCGCGCCTTCCACGTCGTCCGTTCCGTCTTCGACCTACCGACCTTCGTCGAGGCGGTCGAGGAGCTGGACAACGTGGTCGACACAGCGACCCAGACTGAGATGCTCCTAGAGTTTCGTCGACTGATCGACCGGGCCGAACGCTGGTTCCTCAGCAACCGTTCCCTGAGCAGTGGCATGGACCGTGAGATCGAACGATTCGCCGCACCTGTCCAGACCCTGGTGCCCCAGCTCGGCGAGCTGCTCCAAGGGTCCGAACGTGAGCGCTGGAAGAACCGGGTGGATTGGGCCATCGAGCGTGGTGTGCCCGCAAAGCTGGCCGACCGCTATGCCTCGCTCCTGGACAGCTTCTCGCTGCTGGATGTGGTGGAGACGGCGATGCACCTCGAACGTGACGTCGAGGAGGTCGCCGAGGTCTACTTTGCGGTGTCCGAGGCGTTCAGCATGGACAAGATGCTGACCCACGTCTCCGAGCTGCCGCGAGACGATCGCTGGTCCTCGTTGGCGCGCGGAGCGATGCGCGACGATCTCTACGGCGTGATGCGGGGACTCACCCGCACCGTGGCTGAGCGCACGACTTCCGGCTCGGACGCGGTCCCGCGGGTCCGAGAGTGGATGGAGGAGAACCGCGCGGCCTTGGACCGAACGGCCTCTGTGCTCGGCACCATCAACGAGCTCGACGAGCCCGGCCTGGCCCCGCTGTCCGTCGCACTTCGGACGTTGCGCGGGCTGGTCCGTCAGGGAGCTGCCGACTGACGCTGCCGGTGGGGCACCCCATGCTCGAGCGTTAGAGTGCGCACGTGCCGTCACTGCGCGAGACCCTGACCAGGACCAACCTGTCCGCTGCCGCGACTGACTGGCTGCACCGGCTGGTCGCGGACTGGCAGATGGTGGCCGACCTGGCCTTCGCCGACCTCACGTTGTGGCTGCCCATCGAGCTGGACGCCACTGGTGACCGGGCGGGCTCGACCTGGTTCCTCGCTGCGCACGCGCGCCCCTCGACCGGCCCGAACTTCTATCACGACGATGTCATCGGGCGCCCGGCCGAGCCGGGCCGGGAAACCTACCTGAGGCAGGTCTACACCACCGGCCGGTCAATCACGCCGGATGAGACCGGCTATGTGCGTGAGCAGTTTGTGCCAGTGGTGTGCCAGGGCCGGACCATCGCGATCCTGATCCGGCATACCGATCTGCACAACATGCGTCAGCAGGGTGGCCTGGAGGTCAACTATCTGCAGATCAGCCAGCAACTGTTCAGGATGATCGCCGAGGGGGACTTCCCGATCGATGGGGCCGCGATCGGGGTGGGGCGTGGCACCCCGCGGGTCGGGGACGGTGTGGTGCGCCTGACGGCCGATGGCATCATCGACTATGCCAGTCCGAATGCCGTCTCGGCGCTGCGGCGGCTCGGCCACACCGACCAGGTCAACGGTGCTGACCTGTCGAAGATCGTTACCGACCGGCTGCAGGAGGGGACCACCGTCGATGAGACCGTCCCCCTGGTCCTGACGGGTCGAGCTCCGTGGGGCAGCGAAATCGAGACAGGCGGGGTCAACCTCACCCTACGCGCGGTGCCGCTGACACGGGGCGGGGTGCGCATGGGCGCCCTTCTCCTGCTTCGGGACGTCAGCGAGATCCGCCGTCGCGAACGCGAGCTGCTCAGCAAGGACGCCACGATCCGGGAGATCCACCACCGGGTGAAGAACAACCTGCAGACGGTCGCAGCGCTGCTGCGGCTGCAGTCGCGCCGGCTGGAGGACCCCGCCGCCAAGGAGGCACTAGCCGAGGCGGGACGGCGGCTCACCACGGTCGCCCTCGTGCACGACACCCTGAGTCAGGGCTTTTCCGAGCAGGTGGACTTCGACGAGGTCGCCAACCGGGTGCTCAAGGCCACCGTCGAGGTGGCCGCCACGTCGACCGTCGTCGCGACCGAGCTGCAGGGGACCTTTGGTTCGGTGCTGGCCGGAGACGCCACGCACCTGGCGATGATCCTGGCCGAGCTGGTCCACAATGCCGTGGAGCATGGGTTCGAGGAGCGAGAGCTGGCGGCGGGAGCCACCCGGGTAGCTCCCCGGGTGGTGGTCTCGGCCCGACGCCTGAAGATTGCTTCCCAGGACGGGGTCGAGGTGATGGTGATCGACAACGGGGTGGGCCTACCCGGGGGGGAGCGTCCCGACCGTTCCGGATTGGGGATGCAGATCGTCGAGGCGCTGATCTCGGACCTGCGCGGTGAGATCTCCTGGAGGACGACGAAGCCGCACGGGACCGTCGTGCGGTTCACCGTGCGGCTGCGTTCCAACGCCAACTGAGGCCGAAGTCTCGGCTGTTGGCTTGATGCTGCTGTGGTCTGCCCTGGGTCGGCGGTGGAGAGGGGTCAGCCGGCTCGGCGCGCCCTGGCCTTACGACGCTTGAGGGCACGACGCTCATCCTCGGACAGTCCGCCCCAGACACCAGCGTCCTGACCTGTCTCCAGCGCCCACTTCAAGCAGACGTCAATGACGGGACAGGTCCGACACACCGCCTTCGCATCCTCGATCTGCTGCAGGGCGGGGCCCGTATTTCCGATCGGGAAGAACAGCTCGGGGTCCTCGTCGAGGCAGGCTGCGCGATCGCGCCAGTCCATCAGTCGTTGCTCCTTGCATCTACCTGCTGTGGGGCAGGGGTATCAGTCATCTCAGCCGCGAGAAGCCGGGGTCCTCGCTGGAGGGAGACGACAACGTCTGTGTTCACCATCACTACGCGTGAGCCCGTCGGGAACGGTCACGTTCTTCGTTATTCCGACGCCGTGGTGGTGACGCCTTTGTGCCAACGCTCTAGAACCGCGCCGTGTTCCATCCTCCCAGAGGGGGGCCCGCCCGCACAAGGGTCTGACCTTAGCCATCCGCCCGAAATGGGTGAGGCGTCAGTCACATCGGCGCCCATCCTTCCCACCACCCTGTCCTGCCGTGTGGTCAGCGCGGGAGAACGACCCCGGCCTGCGCCTGCGTGTCATACGCGTATACCTCGGTGCCGTCGATGAACACGCGCAGGGCACGTGAAGTCAGGTCGAGCGGGTCACCGGACCAGAGCACGACGTCGGCGTCCTTGCCGACCGTCAGCGAGCCGACGCGGTCCTCGACGCCCAGCACGGTGGCGGGGTTGATCGTGACGGCACGCAGCGCAGCCTCCCTGTCCATCCCCTCTCGCACCGCGAGGGCGACCTGGGTGATGAGGTACTCGATCGGCACGACCGGATGGTCGGTGATGATCGAGACCTGGACCCCCGCGCGGTCCAGGATGCCCGGCGCCTTGAGCGAACGAGCGCGCACCTCGACCTTCGACCGGCTGACGATGAGCGGCCCGTAGAGGACCGGCACGCCCTTCTCGGCGAGCAGGTCGGCCATCAGGTAGCTCTCGGTGCCGTGGTCCAGCACGAGTTGATAGCCGAACTCGTCCGCCAGCCGCAGCGCGGTCGCGATGTCGTCAGCGCGGTGGCAGTGCTGCCGCCACGGGATCTCCCGGTCCAGCACCTTGACCAGGATCTCGCTGACCAGGTCGGTGTCGACCGGCTTGTCGTCACCGGCCGCTGCCACCTTGGCCTGGTAGCTGCGGGCTGCGGCGAACGCGCGGCGGAGGACGAGTGCGACGCCGAGCCGGGTCGAGGGCGTCTTTTTCTGGTCGCCGTAGACGCGCTTGGGATTCTCACCCAGGGCCGACTTCACCCCGGAAGGGCTGCGCAGCACCATCTCATCGACATACCGGCCGTAGGTCTTGAGGGCGACTGCCTGTCCGCCGATGGGGTTGCCTGAGCCGGGGTTGACGTTGACGGTGGTGATCCCTCCCATGAGCGCGTCGTCGAAGCCCTGCTCGCGGGGGTTGATCGCGTCGATCGCGCGGGCCGCAGCCATGACGGGGTCGGTCATCTCGTTGGTGTCCTGGCCGGCCCACCCTTCGCCCTCCTCCCAGACGCCCAGGTGGACGTGCGCGTCGATCAGTCCGGGCAGCACCCAGCCGCCGGCGGCGTCCACGACCTCTGCATCACCGGGGACCGAGATGCCACTGGCCGGTCCGACGGCTTCGATGCGACCGTCGCGCAGGAGGACGACTCCGTCGTCGAAGGGATCGCCGTCGATCGGGACGACGCGGGCACCGACAAGGGCAATGGGCGTGTGGGTTGGCATGGGTCCACCTTAAGCAGTCCGGCTGGACGTGCCTACGCGGTCCGTCGCTGGTGGCCTCAGTGGGTGCGGATGATCAGTGGCCGGGCGTGACCTGCTCGGGAGCACGGAGGGCGAGGACGCAGTCGGGACATAGGCCGTGCTCGGGGAGCCGGTAGAACAGGCAACAGCCGGAGCGGACGAAGAGCTCGTGAGGATCAGCCATGACGCCGCCGATCCCGGCGGGCAGACCGTCAGGTGCGCGGACCGATCCGCCCTGCGCCAGCCGTGGATGGCCCAGCAGCTCCCGTGCCAGGGCCCAGGCCGCGGCCGCGCGTCCCGGATGCTGCTGCGCGAGCACGCGGGCCGCGCCGACCAGCGAAGACGCAGCGTTGCTGATCAGGACCCGGTCGGCGGTCTGGCCGACCCTGGAGCAGGCCTCGTTCAGGGTTGCGAGGCTGCCGTCGACGACCAGGTCCCCGATCACCTGGGCGGCCTCGGACAGGCTCGACACGGCATACCCCGCCTCCGGGTCGCGGACACCCAGGGGAACTGCGCCGCCGTGCTCGGGGCTCGCGACCAGCGCGTCAGGGGACAGGTCTGGCACCCAGCCGTGCAGCACCGCAGCCGCCAGCGCCGGAGACCAGAGGCGGGAGGCAAGCCCGACCTGAGTCGCGGAGACAGCGACGCGGGGGTCGACATCGACGATCGCCATCCCCGTGCTGGCCGCCAACGCGGCGCGCACGCTCGCAAAGCGGGTGGTCAAGGCGTCGTCGGCCAGCACCTGTGCCCAGGGCAGCGCGCCCGACTCTGGAGCAGCGACCAGCGCGGAGAATCCTCCGAGGGCCTGCAGGTCAGACAGGACCTGCACGCCCTCGACGGCGGACGGACCGGTCACGGGCCGCTCAGTCGTCGGAGCTGGCGGAGTCGAGCACCGCGCGCGCAGCGGCGAAGCGCGCGATGGGCACCCGGAAGGGTGAGCAGGAGACATAGTCGAGGCCCAGCGTGTGGAACAGGTGGATCGACGCCGGGTCGCCACCATGCTCACCGCAGACGCCGACCTTGAGGTCCGGCTTCACGGACCGGCCGCGGTCGGTCCCGATCTGGACGAGGCCACCGATGCCGTCGCGGTCGATGGACTCGAACGGGTTGGCTGGGATGACGTCCTCGCTCACGTAGGCCGACAAGAAGCCGCCCTCGGCGTCGTCCCGGCTGATCCCGATGCCCGTCTGGGTCAGGTCGTTGGTGCCGAAGGAGAAGAAGTCGGCGTACTCGGCGATCTGGTCGGCGACGATCGCTGCGCGGGGCAACTCGATCATGGTGCCGACGTGGACCTCGAGCTCTTCACCCGCGGACGTGAGCTCCTCGGTGATCGCGCGCTCGACCACCTCCCGCTGCGCCTTGAGCTCAGAGGCGAAGGCCACCAGCGGGATCATGATCTCCACGGTGGCGGTCTCTCCCTCCCGCTCGCGGACCGCCAGGGCGGCCCGGACGACGGCTCGTGCCTGCATCTCGGGGATCTCCGGATAGAGCATGCCCAGTCGGCAGCCGCGGGTGCCGAGCATCGGGTTTTGCTCGTGCAGGCGCTTGACGGAAGAAAGTAGGGTGCGGGCCCGGTCGAGCTCGTCGGCGTCGCCCCCGGTGAGCTGGAGGCGCTGCACCAGCAGCGACTGCTCGACCAGGTCAGGAAGGAACTCGTGCAGCGGTGGGTCGAGCAGTCGGACGGTCACGGGCAGACCCTTCATCGCGGTGAAGATGCCCTCGAAGTCTTCCTGCTGCATCGGCAGGATCTTCTCCAGCGCCTCTGCACGGTCTTCGATGGTGTCCGCCAGGATCATCTCGCGGACCGCGGGCAGGCGGTCAGCGGCCATGAACATGTGCTCGGTGCGGCACAGCCCAATACCCTCGGCGCCCAGCTCGCGCGCCTTGGCAGCATCTTCGGCCGTGTCGGCGTTGGCGCGGACCCCGAGCCGACGGATCTGGTCGGCCCAGCCCACGATGGCCTCGAAGTCCTCGTTGACCTGCGGCGGGACGAGGGTGAGCGCCTCCCCGAAGACGTCGCCGGTAGACCCGTCGAGGGTGATCAGGTCGCCCTCATGGAAGACCCGGTCGCCGACCGTGAGGGTCTTGTCGCCGGTGTTGATCCGGATGGCCTGGGCGCCGGCCACGCAGGGCTTGCCCATGCCCCTGGCCACCACTGCTGCGTGTGAGGTCATGCCACCGTGGGCAGTCAGGACGCCCTGAGCCACGATCACGCCCGCGATGTCATCGGGGGTCGTCTCGTAGCGCACCAGCACGACCGGCTCGTTCACACCGCGGGTCGCTGCCGTCTCAGCGTCGAAGACCAAGCCTCCGACGGCCGCGCCGGGGGAGGCCGGCAAGCCCTTGGTGATGGCGGTCTTGCCGTGCTCGGGGTCGATCGCGGGGTGCAAGAGCTGGTCGAGCTGGCGGGCCTGGATGCGCTGGAGCGCTTCCTCGCGGCGCAGCACGCCCTCCTCCACGAGGTCGCGTGCCACCTTCAGCGCCGCGGCAGCGGTGCGTTTGCCGTTGCGGGTCTGCAGCAGATAGAGCGTGCCGTCCTCGACGGTGAACTCGATGTCCTGCATGTCCTTGTAGTACGCCTCTAGGTCTGCCATGGTGCTGATCAGGTCTCCATAGGCCTGCGGCAGCACGTCCTCCATCTCGGCCAGCGCGCGCGGGGTGCGGATGCCCGCGACGACGTCCTCACCCTGCGCGTTGAGCAGGAACTCGCCATAGAGTTCCTTGGCGCCGGTGGAAGGGTTGCGGGTGAAGCAGACCCCCGTCGCAGACGTCTCGCCACGGTTGCCGAAGACCATCTGCATGACGTTGACGGCGGTGCCGAGGTCATCGGAGATGTCGTTGGCCCGGCGATAGACGCGGGCGCGGGGCGTGTCCCAGGACAGGAAGACGGCGTCGATCGCGCGCTTGAGCTGCTCGCGCGCGTCGCCGGGCAGGTCGCGGCCCAGCTCCTGGCGGGAGACGCGTTTGAAGATCTCGACAAGCTCCTGCAGGTCAGCGACCGTGAGGTCGGTGTCCTGCTGGACCCCGCGGCGCGCTTTGAGCGAGGTGAGCTCGTCCTCGTAGACGTGCGGAGGCACCCCTTCGACAACTTCGCCATACATCGCCAGGAACCGACGGTAGGAGTCCCAGGCGAACCGCGGGTTGTCGGACTCCGCCCCCAGCGACTCGACCGTGTCGTCTCCGACGCCCAGGTTGAGGATCGTGTCCATCATGCCGGGCATGGAGGTCACGGCGCCGGAGCGGACCGAGACCAGCAGCGGCTTGTCCTTGCCGCCCAAGGTGCGGCCGGTGCGCTCCTCCAGCCGCGCCAGGGAGTCCTGGATGTCGTCCCACAGCCCCTCCGGCCAGGCGCCGGCCGCATTCATGGTGTCCACGCACGCCGCCGTGGTGACGGTGAAGCCGTCCGGCACCGGGATCCCCATGCTCTTCATCTCTGCCAGGCCCGCCCCCTTGCCGCCGATGAGTGACTTCAACGAGGCGTTGCCCTCGGACATGTCGTAGAGGTATCTGGCTGCGGTGTTCCCGGTCATCTCGCTGCTTCCTCACACTTTCGTGCGCGGCCCCAGTGCCGCGTCCTGCCCTGACTTTATCGCCACCTCGCGAGGAGCAGATCAACGGCCTCTGGAGGACTCCCGCCGCTTCTGGACGATCTCGATAACTCGCCCCGCGGCCTCTTCCAGGGCGAGGTCGGTGGTGTCGATGACCGGGCATCCAAAGTGGCGCTGGATGGCCGAGACCTGATCGAGCTCGTCGAAGATCGTCACCAGGTCGGTGTAGCCGTCGCGCTGCACCGCCGAGGAGCCGAGCGCCCTGACCCGACGGGTGCGGATCTGCGCCAACCGCTCCGGGTCGATGGTCAGCCCGACGATCTTCCAGCGCTGCACGTCGTTGAGCTCAGTGGTCACCGGCAGGCCGGGCACGAGCGGGATGTTGGCGGTCTTGTAGCCGAGGTAGCCCAGATACATCGACAGCGGTGTCTTACCTGAGCGGCTCACCCCAATGAGCACGATGTCGGCCTCACGCAGGTGGTTGGAGAGGTTGCCGTCGTCGTTGGCGATCGAGAACTCCATGGCCTGCACGCGCTTGAAGTAGTCATCGCTGACCCCGACAGGGTGGACGACGCGCGAAGGGTCCTGACCGGTCGCGGCCTTGAGCGCGACCAGTGCCTGGTCGAGCAGGTCGGCGTGCGGCAGCCCGCGCTCGGTGCACAGCTGTGCCACCGCCCCTCGGAGGGCTTCGTCGACCACGGTGGAGAAGACGACGATCCGGCTCCGCTCGGGGTGCATGCGCGCGAACGCATCGTGCAGACCCTCCACCGTGCTCTGACGAGGGTGCCGGATGATCCGCACTTCGGAATCGACATACTGCGCGGCCGCTGCCCGGGCCACCCGCGCCGCGGTGTCGCCGGTGGAGTCGGCGATGATGTGGACCTCGATGGGGGTGTCGATCATGGAGTCAGGCTACGGCGTGTGTCAGACGGGCTCGTTGCGCTCGCCGGGGGCCGAGCCGTCGGTGGGCGCGAGGCCTTCGACGTCGGCCGGAGCCTCGGCCTCGGTCGGTGGCTCGTCGGTCGGGTCCTGCGCCGGGGCAGCCGCAGCGAGGACGGGCCCCTCCTGTGGCTCGTTCTGCGGGTCTTCTTCCGGCGGGGTGCCGAAGGCACCGCCGACGAAGGTCCCGGTCGGCTTCTGGTCTGGCTCGGGGGCGGAGGTCGCGTCAGTCATGCCTGCCATCCTTGACCCTGACCGGGAGCCGAGCAAGTGGGCGTGGCAGACCGGCCGCGATCAGGAGAGGCGTCAGAGGATGGCAGGCATGACCGGGAGCCAGCGCGAACCCATCGGCGTGTCGTCGCGGGCGAGGGAACAAGCGCCGGTGGTCGCCGTCGTCGGGCCGACAGCGACCGGCAAGTCCGACCTCGGGGTCGCCCTCGCGCTCGCGGTCGGGGGCGAGGTCGTCAACGCGGACGCTTCTCAGTTCTACCGGGGGATGAATGTCGGCACGGCCAAACTGCCGCTCGCCGCGCGACAGGGCATCCCCCACCATCAGCTGGACGTGCTCGACGTGACGCAGGAAGCCAGCGTCGCGACATACCAGCTCGATGCCCGCGCCGACCTCGACGCGATCCGCGCCCACGCAATGGTGCCGGTCGTCGTCGGGGGCTCGGGACTCTATGTCCGCGCGCTGCTGGACCGGCTCGAGATCCCGCCGACCGATCCGGACGTGCGGGCACGGTGGGAGGAAGAGCTGGGACGCGTGGGCGCACAGCAGCTGCACGCTCGGCTCGCCGACGCGGACCCGGTGGCCGCTGCCTCGATCGAGCCGCGCAACGGTCGACGCGTCGTGCGGGCCTTGGAGGTCATCGAGCTCACCGGGCGGCCGTTCAGCGCCACCATGCCGACGCGGGAGTTCGTGGTCCCCACAGTGATGATCGGACTGCGATCGCCCCGCGAGGTCCTCGACGAGCGCATCGCGACCCGGGCAGTGCGGATGTGGCGCGAGGGTCTGATCGAGGAGGTCCGCGGGCTGCTCGAGATGGGGCTGCGGGAAGGCAGGACCTCCTCCCGCGCGGTCGGTTATGCGCAGGCGCGGCGCCAGCTGGACGGGGAGCTCACGCAGGAGGAGGCGATCCTGGACACGGTCGTCGCGACCCGGCGGCTCGCGCGGCGACAGGAGCGGTGGTTCGGCCCGGATCCGCGGATCACCTGGTTGGAGCATGACGCGCCCGACCTGCTCGAGCAGGCGCTCGCGGTGTGGGCTGGCGCCGATGGGCTCGCGATGGATCGGTGGCGGTCGCGCGCGAGGTGACGACGCACCTCAGACGGGTCGCGAGGACGCCGCAGCGCGAGTGACGCGAAGGACGCGGAAGCCTTTGCTGATGGCGTACCGATTGACCTCGACCTTGCCCATGAGCTCGGGGAGGGTGCGAGCCAGCCAGCTCTGCAGGGAGTCCGAGCCCAGGTTCTTCTGCACGACGAGGTAGGCGGCGCTGTCCGGGAGGTCCGGGCTGCCTGGTGCCAGGCGCGGCAGCCAGGTGACCATCAGTTCGTGCAGGGCGGCGTTGCCGACCCGGATCGGTGGGTTGGACCAGATGAGGTCGAAGGTGGTGTCCGGGTCGACTTCCTCGGGGGTGGAGACCTGGACCCCGGTGCAGCCCAAGGCTTGCGCGTTGCGGCGGCACAGGTCGAGAGCGCGTGCGTTGACGTCGACGGCATGGACGGTGGCAGCGGGCGAGAGCATCGCCATGGTCAGGGCAAGGGGTCCCCATCCGCAGCCGAGGTCAAGGAAGGTGCCGGTCTTGGGGGGCGCGGGCGCCTCCTTGAGCAGGACGGCGGTGCCTTTGTCGACGTGGCCCGGTGAGAAGATCCCGCCGGCACTGAGGATCTCGACATCGCGACCTGCCAGGAGTGCCTGGCGGCGCCGGAGCTCGCCGTCGGAGGCGGGCTGGGCGGTGAAGTAGTGGTCCTGCGAGGCGGGCATGGCCGTTGAGTCTAGTGAGCCGGGGGCAGAAATCAGTGGCTCAGGGCGTTGACCGGTGAGAGAGTGGAGCAGCAGCACCCGACACCAAGGAGACCTTTGACTCAGCACGATCCCGACAAGCACGAGTCCCCCCGATCCTCCGTCCTGCAACTTCGCGCCGCAGCGATAGACGACCAGGAGGTCGTTTCGGGCCGGGAGACGGGCGCCTGGGAGTCCGAGGACTCAACTGGCCGGGACGGCGACCAGTTCGACCGAGAGGATCGGGCGGCACTGCAGCGCGTCCGTGGACTCTCGACCGAGTTGGAGGACGTCAGCGAGGTCGAGTATCGCGAGCTGCGACTGGAGCAGGTCGTCCTGGCCAGCGTCTGGGAGGACAACGGCCAGACTTCGCTGGAGGATGCCCAGAACTCACTCCGTGAGCTAGCCGCACTGGCGGAGACAGCCGGGTCAGAAGTTCTGGACGGCGTGATCCAACGACGCCTCAAGCCGGACCCGGCCACCTATCTGGGCTCGGGCAAGGCCGCAGAGCTGCGCGATATCGTCGCGGACACCGGCGCGGACACCGTCGTCGTCGACGGCG
Organism: Ornithinimicrobium sp.; assembly: GCF_030537745.1. GTDB lineage: Bacteria > Actinomycetota > Actinomycetes > Actinomycetales > Dermatophilaceae > Ornithinicoccus. Next base: position 19,722 of record NZ_JAUNVI010000030.1, read on the forward strand.
AGCTCGGCCCGTCGCAGCGCCGCGCGCTGGAGGATGTCGTCAAGGTCAAAGTGATTGATCGGACCGCGCTGATCCTGGACATCTTCGCCCAGCATGCCAAGAGCAAGGAAGGTCGTGCACAGGTCGAGCTGGCGCAGCTGCAGTATCTGCTGCCGCGGCTGCGCGGCTGGGGCGAGTCGATGTCCCGTCAGGCGGGCGGCCGGGTCGCCGGGGGTGAAGGCATCGGTTCCCGAGGCCCTGGTGAGACCAAGATCGAGCTGGACCGCCGGCGCATCAACACCCGCATCGCCAAGCTGCGCCGCGACATCGTCGGGATGAAGACGGTCCGCGACACTAAGCGCAGCGGTCGCCGCAACAACAGGATCCCCAGCGTGGCGATCGTCGGCTACACCAACGCTGGCAAGTCTTCGATCCTCAACCGACTCACCGGTGCGGGCGTGCTGGTGCAGAACCAGTTGTTCGCCACCCTGGACCCCACTGTCCGGCGGCACGAGTCCGCCGAGGGTCGGATCTACACGTTGTCCGACACGGTCGGCTTCGTCCGGTCGCTGCCGCACCAGCTGGTCGAGGCCTTCCGCTCGACGCTGGAGGAGGCTGCGGAGGCGGACGTCCTTCTGCACGTGGTCGACGGGTCGCACGCCGACCCGGAAAGCCAGATCGCGGCGGTCCACGCGGTGCTCGCGGAGGTCGACGAAGGCAGCCCGCTGCTGCTTCCGGAGATCATCGCGGTCAACAAGGCCGACCTGGCGCAGCCCGAGGTGCTGCACCGGCTCGCGCTGCTCTATCCCCATGCTGTCGTCGTCTCGGCACGCACCGGGCAAGGTATGGACGACTTGCTCGCGCTCGTCGAGGACACGCTGCCCCGGCCCCAGATCCTCGTCGACGTGCTCGTGCCCTACACCCGCGGTGACCTCGTCGCGCGACTGCACGAGGAGGCGCAGATCCTCACCGAGGAGCACACCTGCGAAGGCACGCGGCTCACGGCAAAGGTCGATGAGGACCTGCAAGGGCACCTGAGCGAGTTCGCCGTCTAGTCCGCGCGGTCGCAGTCGCGCGGGCGAGCGCCTGGATCGTCCACCGCGACCCTCTTGCGGTAGCGCGAGCGACCCTGCGGTGTGGCAGGGTGGATTAGTGAGTTCCGAGCCGAACACCCACGACCAGCGCGACGACCCCAACGACCACCCCGACGATCTCCAAGACGCGTGCGACGAGTCTCAGAGCAGCGTGGAGCATCGTCGGATCGCCGAGTCCGACGACCCGAAGTCGGCCTGGCGCCGATGGGGGCCCTACGTCTCGGGCCGCCAGTGGGGCACCGTTCGCGAGGACTACTCCGAGGACGGCGACGCCTGGGGCTACTTCCCGTTCGACCACGCACATCTGCGGGCCTACCGCTGGGGAGAGGACGGCCTGGCGGGGCTCTGCGACGTCGAGGGTTACCTCAACGTCGGGGTCGCCCTGTGGAATGGTGCCGACGATCGGCTCAAGGAGCGCTATTTCGGGCTGACCAACCCCCAGGGCAACCACGGCGAGGACGTCAAGGAGTACTGGTGGGCGTTGGAGGGCACCCCCACGCACAGTTATGCGTCCTGGCTCTACCGCTACCCGCAGGCGGCCTATCCCTACGAGGCCCTGATCAACCACGGGCGCGGTCTGGATGAGGACGAGTACGAACTTAGCGACACCGGGATCCTGGCGGACAACCGCTTCTTCGACGTGCAGGTCACCCACGCCAAGGCCAGCCCGAGCGACATCTGCATCGAGATCTCGGCGACCAACCAGGGTCCCGATGCCGCACCTCTGCACCTGCTGCCGCAGGTGTGGTTCCGCAACACCTGGAGCTGGGGCCTGGACGACCGCCGGCCCAGCCTTGCGCTCGCGGACGGCCAGCAGGAGTCGGTGACTCTGCTCGCCGACCATCACCGGCTCGGCCGAGTCGTCATCACCCCCGAAGGCGGAGCGGCCGGCGAGCCGCGGGTTTTGTTCTGCGAGAACGAGACCAACTTGGCCACCCTCTACGGTGAGTCGGCAGTGCCCGCCGACTACACCTCCTACCCCAAGGACTCCATCAACCGGGCTGTCGTGCACGGCCAACCCGACGCCGCCAATCCCCACCAGCACGGCACCAAGATGGCTTTCTGGTGGACCTTTGAGGAGGTCGCGCCGGGGGAGACCGTGACCATCCGGCTGCGGCTGACCGAGATCGATGGCCGGCCCGACCCCAGCCCGACCTTCGATGACGTGCTCACCCGGAGGTCGGCCGAGTGCGAGGAGTTCTACGCCGCGGTGCTGCCGGATGACACCAGCGAGGAGGACGCCCTGATCAGCCGGCGTGCCTTCGCCGGACTCCAGTGGGGCAAACAGCTCTATCTGTATGACGTAGCTCGTTGGCTGGAGGGGGACCCGGCTCAGCCGCCGCCGCCAGAGAGTCGTCTGCAGGGTCGTAACCACCACTGGCAGCACGTCAAGCTCTCCGAGGTCATCTCGATGCCGGACGAGTGGGAGTACCCGTGGTTCGCCACCTGGGACCTCGCCTTCCACTGCGTGGCGATCGCGCACGTCGACCCATGGTTCGCCAAGTGGCAGCTGCTCCTCATGTGCCGAGAGTGGGTGATGAACCCCAATGGTGAGCTCGCCGCCTACGAGTGGGACTTCTCGGACGTCAACCCTCCGGTGCACCCGTGGGCCGCCTGGCAGGTCTATGCGATCGACGGCAGCCGCGACCGGGACTTCCTGCAGCGCGTGGTGCTCAAGATGCTGCTCAACTTCCCGTGGTGGGTGAACCGGAAGGACAGTGAGGGGTCCAACATCTTCGAGGGCGGCTTCCTCGGGATGGACAACATCGGGCTCTTCGACCGGTCCGACCCTCTTCCCGACGGCCAACGGCTCGAGCAGGCCGACGCCACGGCCTGGATGGGGATGTTCTGCCTCAAGATGCTGCGGATGGCGATGGAGCTGGCCCGCGAGGACAGCGCCTGGGATGAGGTGGCGACGAAGTTTCTTGTGCACTTCCTGGCGATCTCGGAGGCGATGGAAGACATCGGCACCAAGCACGTCTCGCTCTGGGACCCACAGGATGAGTTCTTTCACGATGTGCTGGTCGATGAGCACGGTGAGCCCCACCGCATGCCGGCCCACTCGATGGTCGGGCTGCTTCCGCTCGCCGGCGTCTCGCTGGTGCCCAACTGGGTCGCCTATGAATTGCCGGACCTGACCGAGTTTTTCGACGGCTGGACGCGCCGCCGCCCTGAGCTCGCCGATGCGCTGCTGCATACCAACCATCGCGGCTACTCCCTGCGCACGTTGTCGATGGTCGACAAGGGCCAGTGGATGGCGATCGTGCGGCGGATGCTCGACGAGGGGGAGTTCCTCTCGCCCTACGGCCTGCGTTCGCTCTCGGCGGCGCACCGCGACGGGTTGGAGGTCACCATCGAGGGGCAGGACCTGTCCTTGGCCTACGTGCCGGGCGAGTCCAACTCGCGGATGTTCGGCGGCAACTCCAACTGGCGCGGACCGGTGTGGATGCCGGTCAACGCGCTCCTGGTCGACGCCGTGCGGACCTACGGCCGGTCCGCGGGTGTGGGTGCCACCATCGAGTTGCCGACGGGCTCCGGGCATCAGATGCCGATCACCGAGGTCGCAGACGAGCTGCAGGACCGCCTGGTGGCGCTGTTTCGCCCCGGGCCGGACGGGCGTCGGCCGTCGACGCCGCGGGACCACCCCCGCGGTGAGCTGTGGGACGCGCACCCGACCTTCAGCGAGTACTTCCACGGCGACACCGGTGCCGGCCTCGGCGCATCCCATCAGACCGGGTGGACGGCCCTCGTGGCGCACTTCATCTGCGCTCCGCACGGCATCAGGAACCGATGAACGAGTCGGCCTCGTAGTCTTGCTGGCATGACCCGCGTCACCCAGCGTCGCCGCGTCACCAGGCTCAGCGCCGACGGTGGCGTGCGTGAGCGACCGGACACGCTCGCTGGGGAGGAGCCGTTGGAGATCCGCGTCAACGGCACCTCCCTGTCCGTGACGATGCGCACGCCGGGCAACGACTTCGACATGGCCGTCGGCTTCCTGCACGGCGAGGGTGTGGTCTCGACCTGGTCGGACGTGCAGCGGATCGACTACCGATCGGGGATCGGTGCAGACGGGCTGCGCGACTACAACGTCGTCAACGTCGAGCTCGTGGAGGGCGTCCCGCCGCCGGACGCCGGGCTGGAGCGTCACGTCTACACTTCCTCCTCCTGCGGGGTCTGCGGAACCGCCTCGATCGAGGCGGTGAAACGGACCGGGGTGCACGGCGCGATCGTCGACGACACCACCTTCGCGCTGTCGCAGCTGCTGGCGCTGCCGGGTCAACTGCGCGAGTCGCAGGCGGTGTTCGACAAGACCGGTGGCGTGCACGCGGCGGGGCTGTTCGTGCCCACCGCGGACGGCGGGCTCGAGCTGGCCTGCCTGCGCGAGGACGTGGGGCGCCACAACGCCGTCGACAAGGTCATCGGCTGGGCCCTGCGCGAGATCGGTATGCCGTTGCGCGGCACCGTCATCCAGGTGTCCGGCAGGGCGTCGTTCGAGCTGGTCCAGAAGTCCGTCCTGGCCGGTATCCCGATGTTGTCCGCGGTGTCAGCACCCTCGTCGTTGGCGGCCGACCTGGCGCAGGAGTCGGGGATGACGCTCATCGGCTTCAACCGGGGCACCTCGCTCAACGTCTACACGCAGACCCAACGGGTGCGCGTCGAGGCTGTGGACGGCTGAGCGGAGAGGTGGGTGGCACCGCATACCCTGAAGCCGTGCCCGACTTCCCCGACCTGACGACCCTCCTCGACGCCGCGGTCCGCGCCGTGGGCGGGGCTGACCGGCCGGGACAGGTGCAGATGGCCCAAGCCGTGGAACGTGCCGTGGAGCGGGAGGAGCACCTGCTCGTGCAGGCCGGGACGGGCACCGGCAAGTCGCTCGCCTACCTGGTGCCGGCGATCGCGCACGCGTTCCGCACCGGTAAGCCGGCGATCGTCGCCACCGCCACCCTCGCCCTGCAGGCACAGATCGTGGACCGGGACCTGCCGCGGATCGCTGAGGCGCTCGCGCCGCTGCTCGGGCGGCGCCCGACGTTTGCGCTGGTCAAGGGCCGCTCCAACTACCTCTGCCAGCACAAGCTGGTCGGCGGATTTCCTGAGGACGACGAAGCGGCGCTGCTCTCCCTCGGATCGGTGGACCGGGAGCGTTCCAGGCTGGGCGATGAGGTCACCAGGCTGCGTGAGTGGGCCGAGCTCACCGAGTCCGGCGACCGCGACGAGCTGGTGCCGGGCGTGAGCAACCGTGCCTGGCGGCAGGTCTCGGTCAACGCGCACGAGTGCCTGGGCAGCCGGTGTCCGATGGTGGCCGAGTGCTTCGTCGAGCTCTCCCGTGAGGCGGCCAAGGAGGTCGACCTCATCGTCACCAACCATTCCTTCATGGCCATCGATGCCTTCGAGGGACGGTTCATGCTGCCCGAGCACGACCTGCTCGTCGTGGACGAGGCCCACGAGCTCACCGACCGGGTCACCTCGACGATCACCGACGAGCTGACCTCGTCCTCGGTCTCAGTGGCCGCACGTCGTGCCGGCAAGGGTGAGGCGGCGGCGCGCCTGGAGGAGATGACCGACCTCCTGGCAGACGTGCTCGCAGACCTGCCGGACGGCAAGCTCACCGCGCTGCCCGAGCGGCTCGTCACCACTTTGCAGCTCGTCCGCGACGCTGCCCACGCGACGCTCTCCGAGATCAAGCCGGACAAGGGGGCGGAGGTCGACGGAGCCAAGCAGATGGCCCTCGCGGCGGTCGACGACGTCCACGACGTCACCTCCCGGGTGCTGGAGGAGCGCGACCTGGACGTCGTGTGGGTCAATCACGACCAGCGCCGCGGCGCGGTCCTGCGCGTCGCCCCGATGAGCGTGGCGATGATGGTGCGCGAAAAGATCTTCCAGGAGCGCACCGTCGTCCTGACGTCCGCCACCCTGGAGCTCGGCGGCTCCTTCGATGCAGTCGCGGGCACCATCGGGCTTCGCGGCGCGGGCTCGCCGCCGTGGGAGGGGCTCGACGTCGGGTCGCCGTTCGACTATCCGCAGCAGGCGATCGCGTATGTCGCCAAGCACCTTCCGCCGCCCGGTCGCGACGGCGCGCCAACGGTCGTGTTCGACGAGATCGAGGAGCTGGTCCGCGCGGCCGGTGGGAGGACGCTAGGGCTTTTTAGCTCACGCCGGGCTGCGGAGGCAGCTGCCGAGGAGATGCGCGCCCGCCTGGCCGACGACGGCATCACCGTGCTCTGCCAGGGTGATGACCAGCTGCCGACGCTGGTGCGCAGGTTCGCCACCGACGCGTCGACGTGCCTGTTCGGCACCCTGTCCCTGTGGCAGGGCGTGGACGTGCCAGGCTCCGCCTGCCAGCTCGTCATCATCGACCGCATCCCCTTCCCTCGGCCCGACGATCCGCTCTCCTCCGCCCGCACCGAGGCGATCTCCCGGATGGGCGGCAACGGCTTCATGGCCGTCTCAGCCACGCATGCGGCGCTCCGGCTCGCGCAGGGCGCGGGCCGACTGATCCGCCGCAGCGACGACCGCGGCGTCATCGCGTTCCTCGACTCGCGGATGATCTCCGCGCGCTACGCGTCGTTCCTGCAGAAGTCGCTGCCTCCCTTCTGGCCCACGACCGACCGGACGCTGGTGCTGCGCGCGCTCAGCACACTGGACGAGACCGCCTCCGACGTCGAGCCCGTCTTCGAGCCGGGTGCGCGCGGGATCGGTGGGGCACCGCTGGTCGGCCCCAGCGCCGCAGCGTCTGCGGCCGCTCAGGGCACGGTTCCGGTCGCCCGGTCTCCGCGCACCGCCGTGACCGGTGGCCACGCCTGGACGCAGGAGCAGGACGAGGAGCTGCGGGAAGGCCTCGCCTCCGCGGTCACCGTCGAGGAGCTCGCCGAGCATCTTGAGCTCGCTCCTGACCTGGTCACGGCCCGCGTCAACCAGCTCGGCCTGGTGTGAGCAGGACGGCGCACTGTCGGCGCAGCGTGGCAGGCTGAGCCCGTGACAGCGCCGTTGGAGTTCGCCCTCATCACGGGCCCTGAGGAGATCTACGCCGAACGAGGCGTGGACTCGGTCGTGGAAGCCGTGCGCTCGCTCGAGCCGGAGACCACCGTGGTCAAGCTCTATGCCGCGACCTATCAGCCCGGCGAGCTCCTGGTCCACGCCAGCCCGAGCCTGTTCGGTGGATGGACGGTCATCGTCGTCCACGACATGGACGAGGCCGACGACGCGCTCGTCGACGACCTGCTCAGCTATCTGGACCAGCCCGCCGACGGAGTCACCCTCGTGGTCCGGCACAAGAGCGGCAACCGCGGCAAGAAGGTGCTGGACACCTTCAAGAAGCGCAACGCTCGGCTGATCGAGGCCAAGGCGGTCAGAAGCGAGCGCGACAAACTGGAGTTCGTCAAGCACGAGTTCCGCACGGCCCGCCGCAGAATTCTCGAAGACGCCGCCCTCGCCCTCGTCCAGGCTATCGGCAAGGACATGCGCGAGCTGGCGGGTGCCTGCGCCCAGCTGATTCGTGACGTCGAGGGCAGCATCGACGTCCAGGACATCCACACCTACTACGGCGAGCGCATCGAGACCACCGCCTTCAAGGTGGCCGAGGCCGCGCTCCAAGGTGATGAGCGCGCGGCGATGGGCCTGCTGCGCCACGCCATGCTCGGGGGCCTGGACCCCGTGCCGATCGTCGCCGTGCTCGCGATGCAGCTCCGCCAGGTCGGCAAGGTCGCTTCTGCGGGCAGCGGCAACTCGGGCCAGGTCGCTCGCGACTTGGGCATGGCGCCATGGCAGGTGGACCAGGCTCGCCGCGTCGCCCAAGGGTGGGACGGCCCGCGGCTGGGTCGGGCGATCGAAGCCGTCGCCAGGGCGGACGTCGACGTCAAGGGTGGGCTTCGCACCGAGGCCTCCGTGCGCAGCCCGGAGTATGCCGTGGAGCGGGCCGTCCTGCAGGTGTGCCGCGCGCGGAATCCAGGCGGCGCATGAGCGAGCCGCGCCGGACGTTCTGGCACCTCGCGGAGCAGGTCCACTGGGACGCGGCCCTACGGTCGGGCCACTACGACCAGTCCACGCTGGGCGCGACGCTCCAGCAGGTTGGCTTCATCCACTGCTCCTACCCCGAGCAGCTCCCCGGCGTCGTCAAGCTCGTCTACTCGCGGGTCAGCGCCCCCCTGGTCGTCCTGGAGATCGACCCGGAGCGGTTGGCGGCCGCGGCGATCGAGGTCCGCGACGAGCCTGGTGACCCGCACCTGGGCGGGCCTAGCGCCGACAACCCCGCGCCGGAGCTCTTCCCGCACGTCTATGGCGCGCTCCCCGTATCGGCGGTCGCCCGCACCCGCCCCGCGGCGGTGGAGCGGGGCTGGCTCGACCTCGCGCCCTGGGCGGACACCCCATACCCGCAGGAGTAGCACCCCGAGAGCGACTCCCGAACGCGTGGATGGCTCTTCAGTCAATGACTCTGGGTCAGCAGTGGTAGCGGTCCTGGGGCCGGCAGGCCAAGATGAGGACGTGGACGACTTCCAGCCGGGAGGCGCGGTCCGGACCACGGCTTACGTCGCCGCCGTGAGCCGGGCCCGCGCGGCCTGGGCCGACCTGCTGCCCGATGAGCCCGTGCGGCTCGCCAAGGGCACCTCCAACCTGTTTCGACGCAGGGAGGACGTCACCGGCCCGCGGCTGCGACTGGATGGCCTGACTGGCGTCTTCGACCTCGATGAGGAGGCAGGCACGGCGCTGGTGGGCGGGTTGACGACCTACGAGCAGCTCGTGGAGGAGCTGCTCCCGCGGGGTTGGATGCCGCTGGTCGTGCCACAGCTGCGCACCATCACCATCGGCGGCGCGGTCGTGGGCCTGGGCATCGAGTCGACCTCCTTCCGCAACGGCCTGCCGCACGAGTCGGTGCTCGAGGCTGACGTGCTCACCGGCACCGGGGAAGTCCTCACGGCACGTGCCGGCGGAGCGCACCGCGACCTGCTGCGCGCGCTGGCCAACTCCTACGGGACGCTCGGATACTGCCTTGGCCTGGTCATCGAGCTCGAGCCGACGTCGCGGTATGTCGTGCTGAAACACGTGCGCGTCAGTGACCTGACGGCGTTGGTCGAGGTGATCTCGACGGTCATGGCGCAGCGCGAGCACGAGGGGGAGCAGGTCGACTTCGTCGATGGGGTCGTCTTCAGCGGGACCGAGGCCTATCTGACGCTGGGGCGGTGGGCGGAGACGACCGAGGGGATCGGGATTCCCAGCGACTACGGCGGTCAGCAGATCTACTACCGCTCGATCCAGCACCGACGCACTGACGTGCTCACCGCCAAGGACTACCTGTGGCGCTGGGACACGGACTGGTTCTGGTGCTCCCGGGCCTTCGGTGCACAGCAGCCCAGGATCCGGCGGCTCTGGCCTCGACGGCTCCGGCGCAGCGACGTCTACTGGAAGATGATGGCCTTCGAGCAGCGGCACGGGGTGGTCGAGCGCCTCCAGCGGTGGCGCGGGAGGCCGGAGGAGGAGCGCGTGGTGCAGGACGTGGAGATCCCGCTGGAGCGGACCGCAGAGTTCCTCACGTGGTTCCTGACCAGCCTCCCGATCCAGCCGCTGTGGATCTGCCCCGTGCGGCTGCGGGGTGAGCAGATCTGGCCGCTCTACCCGATGGAGCCGGGACAGGACTACGTCAACGTCGGCTTCTGGTCGGCGGTGCCGATCGAGCCGGGCGCCGAGCGCGGCGCGGTCAACGCGGCCATCGAGGCGAAGGTGAGAGAGCTGGGCGGGCACAAGGGCCTCTATTCGACGGCAACCTACGACGAAGAGACCTTCCGCCAGCTCTACGGTGGCGACGAATATGCGCGGGTCAAGGCGCGCTACGACCCTGATGGGCGTTTCCCGACTCTTTACGACAAGGTGGTGCGAGCCCGATGAGCAAGACGGCGGCGGAGATCTTTGCGCTGCTCGTCGGCCCAGAGGCCAACGTGCAGGTGGTGGCCTACGACGGGTCCCGCAGCGGTGACCCGAGCGCGCGGGTGCTCCGGATCGAGTCGGAACGCGCGCTGCACTACCTGCTCACGTCCGCCAGCAGCGAGCTCGGCTTCGCGCGCGCGTACCTGTCCGGTGACCTGGTCATCGAGGGGATGGACCAGGGCAATCCCTATGCCGAGATCACGCTGCTGCGAGAGGAGCTGGGGGTGACCACTCCCGGGCTGCGGAGCCTGCCCCGCCTTGCTTCCGCCTTCGCCGCGGTGCGACCCACCCCGCCACCGCTGCCACCGGAGGAGACGCCGTCCCGGGCCCGGCGCCTGCTGGAGGGTCGGCGCCACAGCCGGCACCGTGATGCGCTCGCAATCTCCCACCACTACGACGTGTCCAACAGGTTCTATGAGCTCGTGCTCGGCCCCTCGATGGCCTACACCTGCGCGATCTACCCCAGCGTCGAAGCGACGTTAGAGGAGGCGCAGTTCACCAAGCATGAGGTGATCTGCCACAAACTCGGACTGCAGCCTGGGATGCGGCTGCTCGACGTCGGCTGCGGGTGGGGCGGGATGGTGCGGCATGCGGTCCAGCATTTCGGCGTGACGGCCGTGGGGGTCACCCTCTCGCAGCAGCAGGCCGAGTGGGGGCAGGCCAAGATCGTGGAGCTCGGCCTGAGCGACCGCGCCGAGATCAGGCATGGCGACTATCGAGATATCACCGAGCGTGGCTTCGACGCCGTGTCCTCCATCGGCCTGACCGAACACATCGGGGTGGCGCGCTACCCCGCCTACTTCGGCTTTCTCCGGGACCGGCTCCGCGACGGTGGACGGCTGCTCAACCACTGCATCACCTGGACCGACAATCGGCACCAGCCGATGGCCTCGGCCGCCTTCGTCGAGCGCTACGTCTTCCCCGACGGCGAGCTGGCTGGCTCCGGCACCCTCGTTTCGTCGATCGAGGATGTCGGGCTGGAGGTGCGTCACCACGAAAACCTGCGCGAGCACTACGCCCTCACCTGCGCGGCCTGGAGCGACAACCTCAGCGCCCACTGGGAGGAGTGCGTGAGCGAGGCGGGCCCCGGCAAGTCTCGGGTCTGGGGTCTCTACCTGGCGGGTTCCCGCCTCAACTTCGAGCGCCGCGGTATGGAGCTGCACCAGATCCTGGCCGTACGCACCTCCCAGGCCGGTGAGTCCGGGCTAGGCACCGCGCGCATCGTGAGCTGAGGGACCGCGCAGTCTGGGAGGCCTGTGGCAGGGGTGACCGTCCGGTGTGGCAGGGGTGACCGTCCGGTGAGAGTTTGGGGTGGACTTGGGGGATGGGCGGTCGCGCTGGTAGATTTACGCGTTGCGTGCGTGCTCAACAGTGCGCACCACAGGCAGATCAGCAGCAGCATTATCAGCAGCATCGCGCACGGACCAGCCGCCAGGGCATCCCCACGCTCAATCCTGGGCCGTGCGTTCGTCGCCCTCACGACATCAGACCAACACTTCTGCAGGAAGAAATACTTCGTGGCAAACATCAAGTCCCAGATCAAGCGCGTCAAGACCAACGCCAAGCGCACCGAGCGCAACCGGGCTGCCAAGTCCGAGTTGCGCACGTGGGTCCGCAAGTTCCGCGAGGCTGCGGACAGCGGCGACGCCGCCAAGGCCTCCGATGCGCTCAAGCTGGCCTCCAAGAAGCTCGACAAGGCGGTGTCCAAGGGCGTTCTGCACGCCAACCAGGCCGCCAACAAGAAGTCAGCGATGGCCAAGCGCTTCAGCAGCATCGGCGCCTGAGACCAACGGCGACGCAGGCTCACCAGCCCGCGCAGCAGGATCCGCTGCAGGCGCCCCCTGCCCTGATCTGATCAGGGCAGCAACGGGCGCCTGCGGCGTATCCGCTAGACTTATCGCCATCATGACGACCCGTTGCGTGCTTACGCAGCCGCGCTGAACGACGCACCACCCAGCGCGGCGGACCCCTCCTGATCGAGAGGGGTTTTTTTGTGCACAAGGACATCTTCGACAGGCCAGGACAGGACGAGGACGATGAGCGAGCGCACCCCGGAACACCGGTACACCGCTGAGCTGGCGGGGCAGATCGAGGCCCGCTGGCAGGACCGCTGGGAGTCCGAGGACACCTTTGCCTCAGCCAACCCGGCCGGGCCGTGGGCGGCGCCGGACGATCCGCGCCTGAAGAAGGGCCACACCATCGTCATGGACATGTTTCCCTACCCGTCGGGGGCCGGGATGCATGTCGGACACCCCCTGGGTTATCTCGCGACCGACGTCTACAGCAGATTTCTGCGCACCACCGGCCAGAACGTGCTCTACACGATGGGCTTCGACGCTTTCGGGCTGCCGGCCGAGCACTACGCCGTACAGACCGGTCAGCACCCGCGCGTCACCACCGAGGCCGCGATGGCCACCTACCGACGCCAGATGCGGATGATCGGGCTGTCCCACGAGCAACGACGCGGCTTCGCCACCATCGACCCTGACTACTACCGCTGGACCCAATGGATCTTCACTCAGATCTTTGAGTCCTGGTATGACGAGTCCGCGCCCGCGCGGCGCGGGTCAGGGACCGGCAGGGCGCGTCCGATCAGAGACCTGGTCACGCAGTTCGAGGGGGGCGAACGCTCGACCCCGGATGGTCGCGCGTGGGCCGAGCTCACCGCCCGCGAACGATCAGACATCCTGGATCAGCACCGGCTTGCCTACGTCTCGGCGGCACCGGTCAACTGGTGTCCTGGTCTGGGCACGGTGCTGTCCAACGAGGAGGTCACCGTGGACGGCAAGTCCGAGCGCGGCGACTTCCCCGTCTTCAAGCGCAATCTGAGCCAGTGGAAGATGCGCATCACCGCCTACGCCGATCGACTGGTTGACGACCTGGACCGGCTCGACTGGCCGGAAAAGGTCCGGCTGATGCAGCGCAACTGGATCGGGCGGTCCTTCGGGTCAGACGTCACCTTCGGCTCGATCCCCACCGTGGACGGCGGCACCACCGGCCTGGAGATCTTCACCACCCGGCCGGACACGATCTTCGGTGCCACCTTCATGGTCGTCGCGCCCGAGCACCCCGTGCTGGCGCAGATCGTCCCGCCCGCCTGGCCCGAGGGCACCCACCCGGCCTGGACCGGTGGCGCGGCCGACCCGCGCACGGCGGTGTCGACATACCAACGAGAAGCCTCGTCCAAGAGCGACCTCGAGCGTGAGCGGCACGACGCCAAGCACAAGACCGGGGTCTTCACCGGCGCGTGGGCGACCAACCCGGTCACCGGCACTGCGCTGCCGGTGTTCGTGGCCGACTACGTGCTGATGGGCTACGGCACCGGCGCGATCATGGCGGTGCCGGGGCAGGACCAGCGGGACTGGGATTTCGCCAAGGCTTATGAGCTGCCGATCATTCGTACGGTCCAGCCGACCCCCGAGCACCCCCAGGACGAGGCGTTCACGGGCGAGGGCCCGGCGATCAACTCGGTCACTGACGGGTTGAGCCTGGACGGGATGGGCGTGGCCGAGGCCAAGGAGGCGACGATCGCCTGGCTGGAGGAGCAGGGGGTCGGGACCCGGCAGGTCACCTACCGGTTGCGGGACTGGCTCTTCAGTCGGCAGCGTTACTGGGGTGAGCCTTTCCCGATCGTCTGGGACGCTGACGGCATCGCGCACTCAGTGCCCGATGCGATGCTGCCGGTGAAACTGCCGGAGGTGCCGGACTACAGCCCGCGGACCTTCGACCCGCAGGACGCGCAGTCCTCGCCCGAGGCGCCGCTGGCGCGCGCGGGCGAATGGGTCGAGGTCGACCTTGACCTGGGGGAGGGCCTGGGTGTGCAGCGCTATCGCCGAGAGACCAACACCATGCCCAACTGGGCTGGCTCGTGTTGGTACCACCTGCGCTACCTGGATCCAGCCAACACCGAGGCGCCCGTGGACCCGGCCGTCGAGAGCTACTGGATCGGCCCGCGACCGGCACCGGTCGCCAGCGCGCCACCCGGTGCGACGGACCCCGGCGGTGTCGACCTGTATGTCGGTGGGGTCGAGCATGCCGTGCTGCACCTGCTCTACGCCCGCTTCTGGCACAAGGTGCTCTTCGACCTGGGTTATGTCTCCAGCGAGGAGCCGTTCCGCCGGCTGATCAACCAGGGCATGATCGAGGCCTACGTCTACCGTGACCAGCGCGGTTTCCCCGTCCCCGCAGCCGAGATCGAGGAGCACCCGTCCACGGACGGTGGCGCCTCGACCTACACCTGGAAGGGCGAGCCCGTCACTCAGGAGTACGGCAAGATGGGCAAGTCGCTCAAGAACGTCGTTACCCCTGATGAGATGTGTGAGCAGTACGGCGCGGACACCTTCCGCGTCTACGAAATGTCGATGGGGCCGCTGGAGCAGTACCGCCCGTGGGAGACCCGCGCGGTCGTCGGCTCCCAGCGCTTCCTGCAGCGGCTGTGGCGCAACGTCATCGACGAGGAGACCGGGGAGGTCGCCGTCGTCGACGACGCGATGGCCGAGGCGACCGACAAGGCGCTGCACAAGACGATTGAGGGCGTGCGCGCCGACTTCGCGGCGCTGCGGACCAACACCGCGATCGCCAAGATGATCGAGCTCAACAACCACCTGACCAAGCTGGACGTCGTGCCGCGTGCCGCCGTCGAGCCGCTCGTGCAGATGGTCGCGCCGGTCGCGCCGCACCTGGCAGAGGAGCTGTGGTCGCGGCTGGGGCACGCGGACTCGCTGGCCTACGAGCCGTTCCCGGTGGCCGACCCGGCCAAGTTGGTCGAGGACACCGTCACCGCGATCGTGCAGGTCAAGGGCAAGGTCCGGGACCGGTTGGAGGTGCCGGCCGACATCGACGCGGCGTCGCTGGAGGCGCTGGCGCTGGCCAGTCCCAAGGTGGTGGCGATCATTGACGGAGCGCCGGTGCGCAAGGTCATCGTCCGGGCCCCCGGCCTGGTCAACGTGGTCGTCTGAGGAAGAGCGCGATGTTGCGATGACTGTCCACGTGATCACTGACACCACGTCCTGCCTGTCCACGGAAATGGCCAAGCGGGCGGGGGTGACGATCGTGCCGCTGCACGTGAGCGTCACTGGACGCCGGACCTTTGAGGCGCGCGAGATCACGCCTGGCGAGGTCGCGGAGATCATGACCAAGGGCAAGGAACGGGTGTCGACGTCGCGGCCCTCGCCGGGGGAGTTCGTCGCGGCTTACCGCAACGCGGCGGCACGGACCGGCGCCGACCGGCTGGTGTCGGTCCACCTGTCCTCGTCGGTGAGCGGGACGGTCGAGGCTGCCGAGCTTGCCCGTGACGAGCTGGCTGGGCAGATCGAGGTCGAGGTCGTCGACTCGCGGGTCCTGGGGCTGGCGCTCGGGTATGCGGTGCGTGCGGGGGCAGGCGCAGCGGCCGCCGGGGCCAGCGTCGAGGAGGTGGTGGCGATCGTGCGCGCACATGCCGACGCGAGCCGGACCTGGTTCTACGTCGACACTCTCGAGCACCTGCGGCGCGGGGGGCGGATCGGCCGAGCTCAGGCCCTGCTCGGGTCCGCGCTGGCGATCAAGCCGTTGCTGACGATCCGGGACGGTGAAGTGCACCCCGCGGATAGGGTCCGGACCCGGGCCAAGGCGCTCGCCAAGTTGGTGGAGCACGCGGTGGCTGAGGTCGAGGCAGCACGCGAGGCCGAGGTGGAGGTGCGGATGGCGGTGCTGCAACTGGCC
>NZ_JAUNVI010000110.1 GCF_030537745.1 Ornithinimicrobium sp.
TCGCCGAGCTGGACGTGCTCGTGCAGGAGATGCCGGTCAACCTTGAGGCGCTGGTCCTGCTCTGCGCCTGGTGCGCCCTGCGGGTGGGGGAGGTGCTCGAACTGCGTCGGCGCGACCTCGACCTCAACCGCGGCGTCGTCAAGGTCACCCGGGCAGTGTCCTGGGTGCGTGGGCAGACCATCGTCGGCACGCCGAAGTCGTCTGCCGGCACGCGGGAGGTGAGCGTGCCACCACATATCGTCCCCGCCCTTGAGCAGCACCTGGAGAAGTACGTCCGGCCAGGGCGTGATGCTCTCCTCTTCCCCTCCGTGCGCGACCACCAGCGGCACCTGCAGCCGACCGTGCTCCATACCGCGTGGCGCAAGGCACGTGCGGCGGCCGGCCGCGAGGACCTGCGGATTCACGACTTGCGGCACACAGGCGCCACGATGGCCGCGATGACCGGCGCCACCCTCGCCGAACTCCAATCGCGTCTTGGCCACTCGACCGTCGCCGCCGCGCTGCGCTACCAGCACGCAGCCAAGGGTCGCGACGCCGAGATCGCAGCCAAGCTCTCCGACCTCGCCCGTCCTGCTCAGGAGTGAGCAGGGAGCGGGAGCCGCGGACCGAGGGAGGGCGTGACATCACCACTGCGCCGAGCTGCGCGCACTCATCCGCCATATGTAGGTGATCGGCACGCGGGGAGGGTCGTGACCAACCGGATCCGCCGAGAGTCGGATGTTGGTCGGCCCCTGTCTCCACCTGTCATTCAGACCTTGCAGGATCTATATACTGACGGCATGTGGAGCGTCGGCATCGAGCACGTCGCTGGATGGCTCGCTTCGCTGGATAAGAGCTGACGGGAGCAGGTGGTCGCTGCGATCGAGCTTCTCGAAGACCGCGGTCCACAATTGGGACGGCCCGTCGTGGACATGGTGAGCCAGTCCTGGCACCGCAACAATGAAGGGAGATTCGACCCGGGTCGTCGGACAGGTCCGAACTGCGGATCCTGTTCGCATTTGACCCGGATCGGCAAGCCATCCTGCTGATCGCTGGCGACAAGGCTGGCAACTGGCAGCGCTGGTACAAGGAGAACATCCACCTCGCCGACGACTTGTTCGACGACCACCTCCGGAGATTGAAAAGACAGTGAGCGACCCGGTCAAAACCCTGGACGAATTCCTTGCCGAGCACCCGGTGGATCGGGAGCAGGTCGAGAAGCACAAGCGCCGCATGCTGGCTCAGGTCCGCGCCCACCGCCTGCGCGAGCTGCGCGAGGAGGCCGGATTGACGCAGGCCCAGCTGGCCCAGCGCCTCGGAGTCGGCCAGCGCCAGGTCTCGAAGATCGAGAACGGCGACCTCGACAGCGCCAAGATTGGCACCATCCGTAGTTACCTGCAAGCAGTTGGCGGAGAAATGACGATCGAGTACGTGCTCGGAGATCAACGAACCCAGGTTGCCTGAACGCGCCAAATGCATCTTCTCGCTCATCAGCGTGAGGCGTTGTACGTCAAGGGGGGCCGGTGCCCTGGGCCCGTCGTCGTCCCTGCATAGGTAATGGAGCTTGGTGGCTCGACAGCGTGTGACCGGGTTTGGTGACGACGGGCCGGGGCGGCCCGTGATGAGCGACGAGATACCTGTGGTGGTTCTCAATGCCGCGGAAGGCTCGCCCCGGCCCTGCTTGGTGACGCGCGACGCCTCGCGTGAGGTCCTAGGGGGGTCAAGGCGCCACGGGCGGCTCCTGACCTCGGGCTTGGCCGCTGGCCATGGCCGGGTCCCAGGCCTGGCGGTGGACCACGACGGCGTGCAGCTGACGCAGGATCGCCGCGGCGATGACGGTCTGCGCCTGGGTTGCCTTGAGCTTGTTGGTCTCCCGCGTGGTCAGGTGCCGGTAGCGGGCGGCAGACCTTGTTCGTCTGCAGGCAGCCCCACACCGCCCGCCACGCGGCGGTTCGCAACTCTGGCCGGCCGGCACCGCTCAGAGCGGTCCCATGCTCATGGCAGGCGACACCACCGCCCGGGGGGAGGTGAGCCTCCTTAGGTCCCCCGTGTGCGCCAGGATGGCCGCCGCTCCGACCGCGGACAGGCCCGGGATGGTGGTGACCAGGTTGGTGAGTTCGAGCTCGTCCAGCACAGCAATCATCTCGGCCTCGACGTCGACCTGATGGGAGCGGGCCCGGTCCCAGTCGCCCAGCACCCAGGCGATCCGTTCGAACGCGCCGGGCCGGTGGGTGAGCACGCCGGCCGGGTCGGACAGGGCGGTGAACAGGTTGCGCACGATCCGCAGGCAGGGCCGCGTCTTGCCCCGCCTGGTCACCTCGGCACGGACCATCCGCTCGAACCGGGCCGGACCGAGGCGGCGGGTCCGCTCCAGGTCCCCGCCGTCACGGCCGGTGATGAGCGCCAGGGTGAGGATAGGCTGGCTTGGAGCCGCACTTGCGGGGATAGTGATCGACTTACTCAAGAGGACGTGTGGTGTCCGCTGACGAACCGCTAACACTGACGTTCGACCTTTTCAGTGCTTTGATCGACTCGCGCACCGGGGCGGGGGCCGTTTTCGACCGCCTCCGCGCGACCTACGGTTGGTCGGTGGACGGCAAGGCCGTGTACGACGCGTGGGACAAGCGGAACAAGCGGGCTCAACGGCTTTGTTCGACGTGGAAGCCGTACCAAGTGCTGGCGCGGGGGTCACTCGCTGAAGCATATTCCGCACTGGAGCTCGAGGGAGATGTTGACGCCGACCTCGCGCTAGTTCTTGACTCGTTGCCCGATTGGCCGCTCTGGCCTGATGTGAGTGAGGGGCTGCCGGCACTTGGGAAACTCTTCCGTCTGGGTCTACTCTCGAACGTTGACGATGAACTGTTCGCACGGACCCAGGCATCGGCATACATTCAACCGGGCTTTGCAATGACT
This sequence comes from Ornithinimicrobium sp., assembly GCF_030537745.1. Lineage (GTDB taxonomy): Bacteria > Actinomycetota > Actinomycetes > Actinomycetales > Dermatophilaceae > Ornithinicoccus. The sequence goes on from NZ_JAUNVI010000110.1 coordinate 2,893, forward strand.
TCCGAGCGCCTCGGCGCTTACAAGCCGAGCCCCTCGATCTATAAGCGCGCGCAGAAGGCACTCGGCCCTCTTGTTCACGTCCCCACTTCCGCAAGGGACGTCAGAGGCGCTCTGGAGGCAGGACTTTCGGTGGTTCGTCTCCGACGGCCGGGCCACGAGCTCGATCCGGACGGACCTCGCCCCACGCTAGAGGCAGGCCACTTGGCTGAACTTGAGTCGCTCGTTCCACGTGCCAGTCGCCATTGAAGGGCAGTTTCCGAGCCCACCCCGAGTGCACCGGACATCCGGCAGCGGGGCGCGTCCAAGGTCACCCCGGTGCCTGCACACCGGATCCTTCGAGCGTGTCAAGACGGTCGAGGATCGCAGGAGGCAGTTCAGCCGCGTCGAGACGATATCTCGTCCACCGGTCTTTGGAGGCACCCTTGAGGGAAGCCGAGAACCGGTACTTCCCCTTCGAATTTGTCGTCGTAACGACGGATGCGAAGTCGGGGCTAGGCACAAGCCACGCCCTTTGCAGGGTTCCGCGCTCGACGCCTACGGCGATGAAGAGGAGGTCCAGGTCGCGACGAGGCCCGAAAGTCGTCGCTTGTAGCTGCGCGATGAACCTACCGTTGCTGACACCCTTGGTATCTGACATGCGAGCCTTCACCTGGACCGCCAGTGTCGCGGTTCCACACGGTGGAACACGAGATCGACTCCTTCATCGTCGACGAGAGACGTACTGACGTTCAGTGCCGCACGTGATGCGAAAATGCAGAAGGCCGCCACGAGATGCTCTGCGGTCTTGCCCATTCGAGGCGAGTCAGAGCTGAGAGCCAAGACGAGGTGCCTGTCACCCTGCGCCGCTAGCACCGTTGCGGCCCATGACGGTGCTGAGCGCACGCTTCTGCTTGTTATGCACGTCATCTTCCGACACATTTGGATGAGCCGGTGTGGCTGCCTGTCGATGGAGCTGGAGGCCTCGCGACCCGTCCCGCGGAGAGGATGGGTGTCCGCACAGCAGGCCCGCCGGCAATCGCAGGTGGGTTACAGTGCGGCCATCGCTGGAGAGTGTTGGAGGAATCGTGGCGCAAGGTCCGAACTACGTTGTTCTGCAGATCGTTCTGAAAGAGAAGCTCCTGGGAACGGGCTCGGGGAACCTCCCTGAGTTGGAAAAGGTGATTAATCAACAGGCGGCGAAAGGCTACCGGCTGCACACCATCAGCACAGCCGCGTCCGGCAGCAAGGGCTTTGGTGGTGGTGACCGAGTCCAAGCCACCATGGTGTTCGAAGCGATCTGAGCCACTCCGCCTGGTCCGACGATGGACGTCCGCTTCTGCCGCCTCCCTCCCGGGCCCGTCGTCGCGTGCCCGGCGAGGTCGTCGAGCAGCGCCTTGTAGACCAGGTCGGACAGTTTTCGCTGGAGGCGGCGCATGGCTTCTATCGAGGTCTTCCCGACGGCTTTCTTCCGGTCGTAATAGGCCCGTCCCTCGGTCGCGTTGCGAAGCTGGACGACGGCCATGATGTGCAGGACCCGGTTGATCTGCCGGTTGCCCTTTCGGGAGAGGCGGTGGCGGGTGTGGTCCCCGGAGGAGGCGTCGATCGGGGCGGTGCCGTTCCAGGACGCGAAGTGGTTGCGGTCGGGGAACCGGGGGATGTCGCCGACCTCGGCGAGCAGCCGCGCGGCGCCGGAGGGGCCGATGCCGTGCAGATCGAGCAGGGTGGTGCCACTCGCCTTCACCAGCGCTTTCAGCTCCTTGTCCGCGGCCTTGCTGCGCGCGTAGATCGTGGCCAGGTCGGCCACGAGCTCGGCGGCGTGGGCCTTGCGGACCTT
>NZ_JAUNVI010000111.1 GCF_030537745.1 Ornithinimicrobium sp.
CAACAACGACCGTCCGGACTGGCAACAACGACCGCCCGGTGGAACGAACGCAGCGGCGCCCGGCCGGAGCCGGGCGCCGCTGCGCCAGAGGAAAGGTGCTGGTCAGTCCTGACCGTCGATCTTGGACAGCTGGTCAGACAGGAAGGTACGCAGCCGGTCGCGCAGGTCGACCTCCTGGCTCTGCAGCGTGTTGATCCGACCGGTCAACGACTCTTGCTGAGTGGACAGGTCGGTGACGATGCTGTGCCGCTGCTGCTCGGCCTCACCGATCATCTGGTCGCGTGAGGACTGGGCCTGAGCGAGCATCGAGTCATGTTCGCGCTGCCCCGTGGTGACGAGCTCCTCGTGCTTGCTCTGACCCTGCTCGATCAGCTCCTGACGCTGGCGCTGACCTTCGTCGACGAGCTGGTCGTGGGTCTGCTGGCCGGTGGTGACCAGTTCGTCGTGCTGGATCTGGCCCTCCTGGACGAGACGGTCACGGGTCTGCTGGCCCTCGTTGACGAGGTTGTCGTGCGTTTCCTGGCCCTCGTTGACGAGACGATCCCGCGTCGTCTGGCCCTCGGTCAGCAACGCCTGGGCACGCTCGTCGGCTTCGGCGACGGTGGTCGACCGGTAGTCGTCACCCTCCTGCACGAGGCGGTTCTTGGTGCCCTCACCCTCGGCGACGTGCTGGTCGTGAAGTCGCTGAGCCAGCGCGATGATCGCGCTGGAGTCGGCGGGCGCATCGCCCGAAGCGGCCGGCGCGGCGAAGGCAGCAACCTCGCCCGTCTGGACGGGAGCCTCTGCAGCGCGACGCTCGGCCTCTTCGGCCCGTTGACGAGCCTCCTGAGCCTCCGCCTCGGCGCGCTCGGCACGCTCCTGCGCCTGCGCGAGACGAGTCTGGAGGACCTGGGACTGCTCGTCGGCAGCGGCGACCTGGCCACGGAGGTCCTGCAACTCCGCGCCCGCGTTATCGGCGGACTCGGCATGACCCTCACCCGCGGCACCCATCCGCTGCTCTGCATCGGTGACGCCGTGCTGAGCCTCCGCGCGGGACTGCTCACAGGCCGCGAGCTGGCGACGCAGCTCCTCGATCTGTGCAGCCTGCCCGGCGCCCTCGCCATCGTCTCCGGCGTCTCCCGTTGCAGCGACCAAGCGCTCACGCTCACTCTCGGCGGCCTCGGCCCTGGCTCGCTCCGCGTCAAGCTGGGAGCGGAGGTCGGCAAGCGCGGCGTCACAGTCCGCGTGGTCCTCACTGCTGGGGGGCGCGGCGAACGTCTCGGGCCGGTAGGACTCGGTGGAGTCACCACCCAAACCCTGGCTGGCGCGGCAGTCCTCGAGGTCGCTACGCACTCCGTCGTTCTCGGAGATCAGTCGACGCAACTCGACGACGACTTCGTCCAAAAAGTCGTCGACCTGGGTCTCGTCATAGCCGCGACGCAGATGCGTCGCGCTGAAACTCTTCTTGATGACGTCCTCGGGGGACAGCGCCATGTTTCACCTCGATCAGGAAGGCACCGACAAACCTGCCACGGGGCATGGTCGATGGCGTGCGGTATGCACGTGCAGGCTCACTCTAACGCACGAGAGACACCGCGCTCATCGCTCCTCGGAGCCCCAGCGGCCGCTTTAGAAGGGCAGCGCGCGGGCAAAGCTGCTGGCCATGCTCACGCCGATGATGAGGATGAGGAACCCAAGGTCGAGGGCGATGCCTCCCAACCGCACCGGAGGGACCACCTTGCGCAGCGCGTTTAACGGCGGATCGGTGAGCTGGTAGATCCCGTTGGCCAGCACTAGGACGGGGCCCTGGGGTCGCCAGTCACGGGAGAAGACCTGCACCCAGTCGAAAATCAGACGACCGATCAGCACAAACAGATAGAGCGTGAGCACCAGATAGATAATTTCGCCGACCATGACGTCAAGGTTATGTCAGGCCGGGGCGTGCTTCGGTCAGCTTTGGTTGAAAGGTCCCGGCACCCGCGGGGCCTCGGCACCGCTGGAGTCGACGTCGACGTGCTCGGGGCTGAGCAGGAAGACCTTGCTGGTGACGCGCTCGATGGAGCCGTAAAGCCCGAAAGCCAGGCCGGCAGCGAAGTCGACCAGACGCTTGGCGTCGGCATCGTCCATGTCGGTGAGGTTGATGATGACCGGGACGCCGCCGCGGAACGCTTCGCCAATGTTCTTGGCCTCGTTGTAGGTGCGCGGGTGGACGGTCGTGATCCGGTTGAGCTCACTCATCTTGGGCTCCTTGACCACCTGGGACACGGGAGTGCGGCGGGGCAGCGTCGCGACCTCGGCCGACTTGGCCGTGGCCGGGTCGTCCTCGTGCAGCGGGTGGACCGAGGCATCCCGCTGGGCGGGCTCCTCACGGTAGGCCTCGTAGTCGTCGTAGCGCTCGTCGGACTCGGCGAGGCCGAGGTACTCCATGGTCTTACGCAGTGCCCCGGCCATGTGTGCGAGCTCCTTGGTGCATACGGGCGTCTACCCGTGAGGTGAATCGGTCGTGATCGACGCTACTCGGCCGACGGCCGCGATCCCAGGATTGCGGTCCCGACACGCAGGTGTGTCGCGCCGGCCGCGACGGCGAGCTCCAGGTCCGCGCTCATCCCCATGGAAAGCCAAGTGGCGTCCGGAGAGGTATGGCCCAGCTCACCGGAGAGGGTCGCGAGCCGGTCGAAGGCGGCGCGGATCCCGTCGGCGTCCAGGTCGCGCGGGGCGACGGCCATCAGCCCGCGCAGACGCAGGCTCTCGCTGGCCACGACGAGATCGGCGAGCGTCGTGACGTCTTCGGGCAGCGCTCCGCCGCGGCCCTGGTCCGCTCCCTGCCCCAGGTCGACCTGGAGGGTGACGTCCAGAGGGGTCTGACGATCTCCGGCCTGGAGGGCGGCTGCCGCACCGCGGTCCAGGGCCCGGACGAGTCTCGCGCGGTCGACCGACTGGACGACATCGGCATAGCTGGCGACCCGCCCCGCCTTGTTGGTCTGGAGCTGCCCGATGAAGTGCAGGCGCACTGCGGCACGCACCGACGGCGAGAGCTCGGCGAACTTGGGTCCGGCCTCCTGCTCCCGGTTCTCCCCCATCTGGCTGACGCCGAGCGCGGCGAGACGCTCGACGTCGGCCGCCGGGAAGAACTTTGTGACCGTGATGAGCGTGACGTCCTCGGCGTTTCTTCCGGCCGCGGTGCACGCCTCCGCGATGCGGGCGTGCACCCGGTCCAGGTTGGTCGCGAGCTCTTCTTGCCGTTGGTCCATGTCAGGCCACCTCCTGCGGGGCGAGCAGCCGAACGATGCCAGCGAAGCGTCCGGTGCGCCCGTCCCGCCGGTAGGAGTAGAGGTCGGCGTCTTCGCGGGTGCAGCCCGGCAGCCACGTCAGGCGCACGTCCTCGCGCGCGAGTTGGGCGACGACCGCAGAAGCGACGTCGATGGCGGCGGTGCCGGCCCAGGAGGTCCCAGCGGCCACCGGCTCCACCGCCGCTGCGGCGTCGCGCATCGCCTCGGGCACCTCATAGCATCGGGGGCAGACCGAGGGACCCACGACCGCCTCCAGCGAGGTCGCACCGAGCTCGCGCAGCCGGCGGAGCGTCGCTGGTATGACGCCACTGACCATCCCGGGTCGGCCCGCGTGCACGACGGCGACCAGGCCCTCGACACGATCGAGCAGCAGCACCGGTGTGCAGTCAGCCACCAGGACCACCAGGGCTTCCTCGGTGCCGCCGGAAACGAGGCCGTCCACCGGCGGAGCGTCGCCGTCGTCAACGAAGGATCGCTCGCCCTTCGTGTTCTTGGTCGCGGTCCCCGGCGTGACCGCGACCGCGCAACCATGCTGCTGGTCCATGAACCGCAGGTCGGTCAGCCGCAGGCTCAGCTCGTGGGCGAGCCGGTGTCGGTTCGTGTGCACGGCCTCCTGGACATCGCCCACGTGCGCGCCCAGATTGAACTCGCCGAAACTGCCCTGGCTAGACCCTCCCCAACGGTCCGTGAAGCCCCACTCGACGCCGAACGAACGCCCCGAGGGCTCGATGCGCTGACGCCAGAAGAACACCAGGTCAGGCTACCGGTGAGCCCTCAGCCCTCGTCACCCACGCACTCACTTGAGGAAGTCGGGCACGTCCAGGTCGTCGCCGTCGTCTTCGAAGGTCACCTGACGGGGCGGTGCCTGAGCGGGACGCTGCGGCTGCGCGTCCTGGTCCGGTCGGCCGACAGGGGCGGCCTGCGCCGGGGCCGGCTGGCTCTGCTGCGGCTGCACGGGCGCCTGCTGCGGGCGTGTCTGAGCAGCCTGCGGCTGGGACTGTCCCGACTGCTGGGTCTGCGCGGGCGCCTGCTGCGGACGGGTCGAAGCGCCACCAGGCTGGATCTGGCCGAGGCCTCGCTCCTCGCCACGGGCATGCGGTGCTCCGCCGTCGAAGCCAGCGGCGATGACGGTGACGCGCACTTCGTCGCCGAGGGAGTCGTCGATGACCGCGCCAAAGATGATGTTGGCCTCCGGGTGGGCGGCCTCCTGCACCAGGCGGGCCGCCTCGTTGATCTCGAAGAGACCCAGGTCGGAGCCACCCTGGATGGAGAGCAGCACGCCGTGGGCACCCTCGATGCTGGCCTCCAGCAGCGGCGAGGAGATCGCCAGCTCGGCGGCCTGCACGGCGCGGTCCTCGCCGCGGGCCGAGC
>NZ_JAUNVI010000031.1:0-3968 GCF_030537745.1 Ornithinimicrobium sp.
TCACTCCCCCTCGCGCAACTCCCGCTTGAGGATCTTGCCGGTCGCGCCCTTGGGCAGCTCTGGGATCAGGGTCACGGTCCGCGGATACTTGTAGGGGGCGATCTGGCTCTTGACGTGCTCGATGAGCGCGTCTGCAGTCACCTGCGCACCCGGCTTGAGCACGACATACGCCGCGATCTCCTCGCCGAGCTCGGCGTGCGGCACCCCGATCACGGCTGCCTCGGCCACGTCCGGGTGCTCGTAGAGGACTTCCTCGATCTCGCGCGGATAGACGTTGAGCCCACCCCGGATGATCAGGTCCTTCTTGCGGTCGACGATGAAGTAGAAGCCGTCCGCGTCGCGGCGGGCCAGGTCGCCGGAGTGAAACCAGCCGTCCGCGTCGATCGCGTCGGCGGTGGCGTCCGGTCGCTGCCAGTAGCCCTTCATGATGTTTTCTCCGCGGATGCAGATCTCCCCGATCGCGTCGAGGTCGGCGGCGTCCACGTCCTCGCCGTCCGGAGTCGCCAGCTTCATCTCCACACCGCGGATCGGTATGCCGATGGAGCCGGGCTTGCGCTCCCGGTCCGGGTGGTTGAAGGAGGCGACCGGGCTGGTCTCGGACAAGCCGTAGCCCTCCAGGATCGCGGCGTCGAAGGTCTCCTCGAAGCGGCGCATGACCTCCAGCGGGAGGCTCGAGCCGCCGGAGACTGCCAGCCGCAGGCTAGACAGGTCGGGCACCTGCTCGGCCGCGCCCGCGGCGGCGAGCATCGCGCCATACATCGTCGGCACACCCTCGAAGACCGTGACCTGGTCCCGCTCGATCACCTGCAACGCCTTGGCCGGGTCGAAGCGCGGGATCATGGTCAGCGCCGCACCGACGGAAAACGTGGTGTTCATGGCGCAGGTCATCCCGAAGACGTGGAAGAGCGGCAGGCACCCCATCACGACGTCGCCGGGCTCCAGGTGGACGAGGGTGTCGTTGGTGGTGTCCAGGTTGGTCTGCAGGTTGTCGAAGGTCAGCTCGGCGCCCTTGGGCCGGCCGGTGGTCCCCGAGGTGTAGAGGATGACCGCGGTGTCGTCGCCCGCGCGCTCGACCACCTCGGTGACCGGGTCGGTGGCGTCCTCGCCGTGCACCCAGGAGCTCAGCCCCTCCGGGCCGACCGCCATCAGCTGCACGCCGGCCGCCTCCGTCGCGGCCTGCGCCTCCTCGCCGGGCATCGCCACCAGCAACTTTGCCCCGGAGTCGCGCAGATAGAACTCGATCTCGCGGCGCTTGAAGAGTGGGTTCATCGGGACCACGATGCCGCCGAGGGCCAGGACGGCGTGATAGATCACCGGGAAAGTGGGCACGTTGGGCAGCATGAGCGCGACCCGGTCGCCCTCACCCACGCCCTGGCTGCGCAGCCACCCGGCCAGCTGTTGGACGGAGTGCTCCAGGTCGGAGTAGGACAGCACGAAGTCGTCGAGGATCACCGCGGGGTGATCGGGGAACTGCGCTGCGGTGCGGGCGAGGTTGTGCGCGAGGTTAGTCATCGTTGACTTCTGCTCCTGAGGTGACGGGCTGGCCGTGGCGGCAATCCCCATCGTGCCACGAACAGGCTGTGAGAAACTGCGGCATGTCCTCTCCCCGCCCGACGATCAGCGACGTCGCGCGCGAGGCCGGGGTCTCCCCGACCACGGTCTCCCACGCGTTGCGCGGGATGGGGCAGGTCCAGGCGGGCACCAGGGCGCGGGTCATCGACGCGGCGGACCGGCTGGGCTATCGCCCCAGCGTCCGCGCCCAGCGCCTGCGCTCGGGCAAGACCCGCTCCATCGCGCTGATGTCTTCGATGCCGACCGCGGTCTCTGCCGGCAGCTCACGCCTGGGCTTCTTCACCGAGGTGGCGGCGGCGGCTGCCGAGAGTGCGCTGCTGCACGGCTACAGCCTCGTGCTGGTCCCGCCCACCGAGACCTCGCTCAACCCGCTCTCCCACCTCGACGTGGACGGCGTCATCCTCGTCGAGCCGAGCGCAGGCGACCCGTTGGCCCACGAGCTGCGATCCCGCCACCTGCCCTACGTCGCCGTCGGACGCCAGCCCGGCGCGGACGTGCCGCACGTCGACATGGCCGGGGGGCAAGGGGCCACGCTGCTGCTCGATCACCTGCACGACCGGGGCGCCCAGGCGGTCGCGCTGGTCGCTGCCACGAGCAAGCGCCGCTCCTATCTCGACACGTTCGCCGCCTACGACGCGTTCTGCCACCGCACCGGGCAGGCCCCCTACGTCGGGCTCGCCGCGGAAGAGCTCGGCGAGGACGGCGGGTATGGCGAGACCGCCCGCCTCCTCCTCAAGCACCCGCAGATCGACGCGGTGTGCGTCGTGGTCGACGCCTTCGCGACCGGGGCCCTGGCCGCGCTGGCGGAGGCCGGCCGCCGGGTGCCGCAGGACGTCCTGGTCGCCACCCGCTATGACGGGCTGCGGGCCAAGCTGTCCGAGCCACCGCTGACCGCGCTCGACCTGGACCTGCCCGCGGTCGCCACCGCGGCAATCGACCTGCTGTTGCGCCACCTCCAGGGCGAGGTCAACGCGCCCCGCTCGGTGCAGGTCCCGCCTGCCGGTCTGGTCGCCCGCCGGTCCACGCGCCGCTGACTGACACTGGTCGCCAGCGAATCCGCGGTCGGCCTGTCGGTCGCGCTCGGTCGCGCTCGGCCGCAACAGGACAAGTTGGCGGACACGTCATACGCTCGAAAACATGCCAGCTGCTGCGGAAGTCCTGATTGTCGGCGCGGGCGTTGCGGGACTGACCTGCGCGCTCGCCCTCGAGTCCGCCGGAGTGCACGCGCACGTCCTGGAGGCGGGTGAGGCCGTCGGCGGCCGGATCCGCACCGACCGGGTCGACGGCTTCCTGCTGGACCGAGGCTTCCAGGTGCTCAACCCGGCCTATCCGCGGGTGCGCCACTATGCCGATCTGGACGCGCTCGAGATGCGCTCGTTTGGCGCGGGGCTGGGGCTGCGCTCGCCCCGCTTCGAGGAGTTGCAGGTCGTGGCCGACCCCCGGCGCGAGCCGCAATTGTTGGCGCGCACCATCCGCTCGGGCAAGCTGCACCCTTCCAGCGTCGCCGCGCTCGCTCGGTGGCTGGGGCCGGCACTCGTGCCGGACTGGGCGATCGAGAAGGTGACCAGCGACGACCTGCCTAGAGGTGAGTCGATGGACCAGGTCAGTCTCGTCGGGCCGCTGCGCGGTCTCATCGACCGGTTCCTGGAGGGTGTGCTCCTCGAGGACGACGGCAGCTCCTCCACCGCCTTCACCCGGATGATGGTGCGCTACTTCAGCAAGGGCCGGCCGGGGTTGCCGACCGGTGGCATGCAGGCGTTGCCCGAGCAGCTCGCCGACAAGCTGCTCCGGCCGGTCGAGCTCGGGACGCGTGTCGTCGAGGTCGGGCCGGGGAAGGTCCGCACCGAGGGCGGTGCGGAGCTGAGCGCCGACCTCGTCGTCGTGGCTGCGGGACCGGAGGCTGCGGCCGCCCTGACCGGGGCGGCCGTGCCCCCCGGCAAGGGCGTGACCACACACTGGTTTGCCGTCGATGAGGCCCCGACTGACCTGCCGATGGTGATCGTGGACGCCCGCGGCGAGCCCCACGGTCCGGTCGTCAGCACCGCGGTGATGAGTCATGTCGCGCCCGACTATGCGCCGGCCGGTCGGCATCTGGTGCAGGCGAGCAGCCTCCTGCGGGCGGGCGGCACGCCGGTCAGCGACGAGGAGGTCCGGGCGCACCTGAAGGGGATCTATAGCGTCGACACCTCACCGGCGTCCTGGGAGCTGATCCGCCGCGACGACATCCCCTACGCGCTGCCCGTGCAGCCCGCGCCCTTCGTGCCCGAACGCGACATGGAGATCGATCCCGGCCTCATCGTGGCCGGCGACTGGGTCGACCACGCCTCCATCCAAGGCGCGATGGCCAGCGGCGAACGCGCTGCCCAGGGTTGGCTCCGCCGCACCGACCGCTGACC
>NZ_JAUNVI010000031.1:4068-34697 GCF_030537745.1 Ornithinimicrobium sp.
CCCCTGCCACACCGAACGGCCCGCGCGGCCACACCGGGCGGTCGTTCTTGCCGGACCGAACGGGCGACCGTGACCCTGGCAAGAGAGGTCAGTCCAGGTCCAGCACCGTCAGCAGTGCTGCGTCCACAGCACGCAGTTCTGACGCGGCCAACCGCCCCGCGAACTCTCCCAACCGGATCTCCGGATCGACCACGGTCAACTGCTCGACCATGACCCGCGTCTTGGCCCCGTCGATCTCGATCTCTGGTCGGAAGGATGCCCCGCGCCTTCCGGTGGAGGTCAGCGCGACAAGCCAGGTCGACAGCGGGAGGTCATCGGACTGCACCACCACCGCAAACCGCTTCCCGGCCTGCTCGTGCCCACGGGCGTCCTTGGCTCCTCGAAGCCGGTAGAGATCACCGCGCACGGATGGCGTCCATCTCCAGCGCGAGCTCGCGCGAGGCGGCGACATCCTCTGGATCGTCGCGCAGCGACTCGGCCTCGGCGCGCAGTCGCCGCCGGCGATGCGCCCGTTCAGCCTCGAGGATTGCCGCCCTGGCCGCCTCCGACCTCGACATGCCCTCACGGGTCAACGTTTCGAGGGCGCGCTCCACCTCAGCGTCAGTGCGAATTGTCAGCGTGCTCATACGACAAAACGTAACACATGTGGTGATCTCAGGCGCGCGGCCCGCCGCCCGTCCCGGCGCCATATGAGCGCCACAACCCACGCGCGGTGTGGCCAAAGCGACCGCCCGGTCGAGGCGGCCTCACGCGCTCGTCGCGGCACGATGGCCGCACCGAAACAGCGGGTCGTCAAAGCCGGGCTGATCCTCGGGGTGATCGCGCACATCCTGCATGCTGCGCGGCAGGTCGAAGGGCAACCGTCCACGCGGGCTCACCCGCCCGGTGAGCGCGTCGATCAGCGCGTCATCACTGGTGCCATAGTTCGCGACTAGCGTCGAAGCGACCCCCACCAGCGGGGTCAGCACGGCAGGGCGATCCAGGAAGACATCGACCAGCAGCGGGCACGACTGCGCGATCCGGGCCAGCCGGATCGCCAGGCCCGGCTCGAAGTCGAGCGAGCCCTGGTGAAACCACGCCTCGAGGAAGAGCTCCCCGCGCGGCTCGAAGGGGGCAGCGAGACGCACCAGCGCCAGGTCGGCATCCTCCGGACGGTCGACCACCTGCCCCAGCCGCGCCGCAACCTCTGGCGCCACGCCCTCGACATACACCCGTCGTGATCCGCGCAGCGGCAGCAGCGGCGAGCCCTCCGGCCCCTCGTCCTTGAGCACGGTGACCGACGCAGCCTGCGCCCGCAGCCCGGCCGCCCGGAAGTCCTCACGGCCGACCACCTCGCCGGCGCCCTCCTCATCGACATACGGATCGTCAAAGAGCCCGAGCCGAAACTTCACGGCCAGCAGCCGCCGCGCCGACTCATCGATCCTCGTCTCACTGACCCGGCCCTGCTCGACCAGCGCGGTCAGCACCTCGATGCATTCCTCGCCGCCAAACTGGTCGCACCCGGCCTCCAGCAGCAGCTCCATCCGCGCCGGCGGATCCAGGTGCTCCACCCCCCAGGCGCGCGCCGGCAGCACCTGGCCGTCGACGAAGTTGTCGTTGATCAGCTCCCAGTCCGAGAGCACGACGCCCTCAAACCCCAGCTGGTCACGCAGCAGCCTGGTGATCACCGTCGTGCTGTAGGCGAAGCCGACCGGCTCGATGTCCATCCCGCCCAGCCGCAGCCCGACCGGCCTGGAGTAGTAGGGCATCACCGCGCTCACCCCGGCCGCGATCGCCGCCGGGAACGGCTGCAGGTGCGCGTCCTGGTTGCCGCTGGGATAGACCTGCTCCTTGCCGTAAGGGAAGTGTGAGTCCTCACCGCCTCGCTGCGAGCCGCCACCGGGGAAATGCTTGGCGCAGCACGCCACGCTGCCGGGCCCGAGCGTGCTGCCCTGCAGCCCTTCCAGGTAGGCGACACCCAGCTCGGTGACCAGTTCCGGGTCCTGTCCGAAGGTCTGGGCCTGCCGCGCCCACCGCGGCTCGGTCGCCAGGTCCAGCGTGGGATGCAGCGCCGCCCGGATGCCGACCGCGACATACTCCTGCCGCACGATCTCGGCGAAGCCGCGCACCGCCTCCGCGTCACGCAGCGCCGCCAGGCCAAGCATCTCGGGCCACTGGGAGAAGTGGCCGGCCGCAAAGCTCGCACCGGCATTCTCGGCGAAGGCATGCCGGGGGTCGGTGGAGATCGTGACAGGTATGCCGTGCGGCGTCGCCTCCGCGATCGCCTGGACCGCGTTGTGCCAGCGGGCGGCCAGGCGCGGGTCGCCCAGGACGTGCACGTTGAAGTGGTTGAGCAGCTTGGTGCCCACCACGTGCGAGGTCCCGGACTTGCTGATCGCGCCCGCGCCCTCCACCACCGAGCCGTCCGCACCGGCCTCGATGACCGTGTGAAACATCAGGCCGACCTTCTCGGGGAGGCTGAGCCGTCCGAGCAGGTCCTCGACGCGTTCGGTGACGCTGCGCCGCGGGTCCTCGAAGGGGTCGAGCACGCCGTTGCGGTTGAGGTCTCGATAAGGCAGGCCGTCAGGCCCGGTGGTGAAGGTGGCCGGCATCCCCGGTCAGTCTCCGGGCCCGAAGATCTCCGGCGCGATCACCGGCCGGACATAGCGCTTGACCTCACCAGCGCTGAAATAGCGCCGCAGGTTGTCGCGCGTCATGACATTGCCCAAGGCGCCCATGATCATCGCCTGATCCAACGACAGATGGCGGCGGGCCACGTCGCCGGTCTGGGTGGCGATCGCGTCGTAGAAGCCGCCCGGGCCGTAGGCATCGAAGTCGGACCTGATGTTGACCAGGTTGTCGAAGGCCTCGCGCGGCGCGTGCATCATCGCCAGGAAGGACGCGTGCGGCGTGACGACGCCGTTGCCAAAGGCCTTGCCGGTGTCGTTGCGGTCGTGGTCAGTGTGCTCGATGTCGGAGAAGTAGCCGTCCGGCTTGAGACCGAGCGCGTCCACGCCCCACTCGCTGTAGCCGCCGAGCGGGTGGCTGGCGGGCGAGAAGCCCCAGTAGCCGTATTCGTCCAGGCCGTGCTGGCGCTGGACCGCGACATGGTTGGGGTGGTTGCGGCCCCAGGACCGCGGAGCCCAATCGGCTTCGGGCACGAAGACGTCCGGCATCAACTCCTCAAACATCGAGCCGCCCCAGCCGGGCACGGTCCACCGGTCGTAGTAGTGATAGGCGCCTTCGTAGACGTCCACGCCCAGGTAGGTGCGGGTCTTGCCCTCCGGGATGAGCTCCTGCCAGTCCCACTCCGGCGGGAAGGTCCTCCAGGTCTGGTAGTAGGTGCTCGCGGGCACCTGCTGCTTGGCGATCGCCAGGTAGGTGGTGATGCGGGTCTCGGACACGGCCGTGTCGTAGTGGTGGTCGGCGGTGTACCAGACCGGCTCACCGGCGCCGATCAGATCGCGGGCGATCGTCGGTGGCGGCGCGTTGAGCCGGGTCGGCTCCTCCAGGTAGAAGCCGCCGTAGTTGAGGTAGGGCTTGGAGAAAGTCGGGTCGGCGAAGACGTCGAAGCGCATCCGTTTAAACATCGCCCCGGCCACCTTGGCGTTCCTTCGGTCACTGTTGCGCACCACCAGCAGCGCCGCGCCCAGCCAGGCCGCGTCGACGGAGGACACAAAGGGCACGACGGGGTCGCCGTTGTCGGGCCAGTCGTAGATCACCGACGCGTCTCGCGGGTCGTACCAGTTGTAATACATACCCGACGCGGTGTGATGCTGCATACCCTGCAACGTCTCCAGGGTCTGCCCGATCCGTCGGCTCGCCTCGGCCGGCGTGATGATCCGCAGGTCGCGCGCGACGACGGCGCTCCAGAGGTAGCCGCCGATGTTGGTCGGTGAGGTGTAGACGCCCGGGGCCGCAAGGTCGCCGGTGATGTTGTCCGAGACCAGCCCGGTGCGGGGATCGGTCATCGCGACCAGTGAGGTCCAGGTGTCCCGCGCCCAGGTCATCAGGGTGGCGTGGTCCACCCCCTTGGGCGGCCGCCCTGACGTATGCGGTGCCACACCGGTCGGGAGCGCGGTGGCTTCGGCACTCATCGGGTATGCCGCGAGCGCGGCGGCCGCGAGCCCGCCGGCCAGGGCGGTGCGTCGGGTCACGGGGTGCGCTGCGTCGGGTAGATCGATCATGTCCAGTCTCCTTGGGTTGCGTGCGGTCGCTGGTGCGGTGGATGGGCTGCGCCGAACAGGCCTATTTGAGGCCCGTGCTGGCGATGCCCTGGATGAAGTGCCGTTGGAAGAACAGGAAGACCAGGAGCACCGGCATGACCACGACGGTCGCGCCTGCCAGGAGCAGGCCGTAGTCGGTCTGGTTCTGCCCGGTGGAGACCAGCGCGAGCGCGACGGGGAGGGTGTAGCTCTCCTCGCCCTGGGCCACGACCAGCGGCCACAGGAAGTTGTTCCAGCTGCCCAGGAAGGTGAGGATGCCCAGGGTCGCCAGCGCCGGCGTCAGCAGTGGCAGCACGACGCGCATGAAGATCGTGATCTCGCCGGCACCGTCGATGCGGGCTGCCTCGATCAGATCCTTGGGCAGGCCCATGATGAACTGCCGCATCAAGAACACGCCGAACGGTCCGACCAGGAAGGGCAGGAACAGTCCGGGCAGCGTGTTGACCAGGCCCATGTTGGCGACCAGGACAAACAGCGGCACGAAGGTGACCACGCCAGGGATCATCAGGGTGCCCATGATGAGCGCGAAGATGGTCTTCTTGCCTCGGAAGTTGAGCATCGCCAGGGCATAGCCGACCATCGAGCAGAACAGCAGGTTGGCGACCGTCACGACCACCGCGACCAGCGTGGAGTTGAAGAAGTAGCGGCCGAAGTTGAGGCGGGTGAACAACGCCTTGAAGTTGTCCAGGGTCGGTGACTCCGGCAGCCAGGTCGGCGGCACCTGACGCAGCTCGGCGGTGGTCTTGACGCTGCCCAGCACCATCCAGACGAACGGCGTGATCACGAGCAGCAGGGCAAAGGTGAGCAGTAGGTAGAGCCACCACCGGCTGCGGAAGCTGGATTCTGAGGTCATCAGTCTTCCCTCTCAGCCAGGAAGCGAAACTGGATCACCGTGACGATCACGATGACGATGAAGATCAGATAGCTGATCGCGGCGGCATACCCGTAGTTTCCGAAGCTGAACTGCTTGTAGGTGTACATCGACGCCGAGATCGTGCTGTCAAGAGGCCCGCCGCTGGTCATCACGAACGGTTCCTCAAAGAACTGCAGATAGCCGATCGCGGTGGTGACCGAGACGAAGAGGATCGTCGGCCGCAGGATCGGGATAGTCACGTGCCGGAACCGCTGCCAGGCGCTGGCGCCGTCGATCGCGGCCGCCTCGTGCAGCACCTTGGGCACGCCCTGCAGGCCGGCGAGGAAGATGATCATCGCGGTGCCGAAGTTGCGCCAGGTCGCCATCGCGATGAGCGAGGGCATCGCCCAGGTGGTCGAGCCGAGCCAGTTGGGCCCGTCGACACCGACCCACGCCAGCACCGTGTTGACCAGCCCGCTGTCGGGGTGCAGGAGGAATCTCCATACCACCGCGACCGCGACGATCGAGGTGATCACCGGGGTGTAGAAGCCGAGCCGGAAGAAGGAGCGAAACCTGCTGATCCCCGTGTTGAGCGCCACCGCGGCCGCCAGCGCAAGCGTCATCGTCAACGGCACCCCAATCACCACGAAGTAGCCGGTGTTGAAGGCGGCCTTCAGGAAGATCGGGTCCTGGAAGGCCTTGGTGTATTGGTCGAACGCGACGAAGTTGACCGAGAACGGGGTCCGCAGGTCCTTGTTGCGGATGTCGGTGAAGGACATGAAGATCGACTGGAGCACCGGCCAGGCGGTGAAGATGAGGAAGAGCAGCAGGAAGGGCAGGGTGAGCAGCCACCCGGCCCGCTCCTCCCGCGCGGCACCTGGCGCGCCGGAGGAGCGGGTCTTCAGCGGTGGCGCAGCGGCACCCGTGGCCTGCGACGGCGGTGTCGCGGTCGGGGCCGACATGACTACTGCCCGGTGCCGATCGAGTCAGCCTTGGCCTGGGCGGCCTTGAGGGCTTCCTCCGCGGACAGACCAGACTTGGCGACCTTCTCGATCTCGCCGTCGAAGGAGGTGGCGACCTCTTCCCAGCTCGGGAAGCTCGGCGGAGCCTGGGCGGTCTTGAGGGCCTCACCAAACTTGGTCAGCTTCTCGTCCTTGGTCAGCGACTGGTCCTCCCAGGCGCTCTGGACCGAGGGCAGGTCGGTGGTCATGCCGTACCACTTGACCTGGGTCTCGGGCTGGGAGAGCCACTCCACGAGCGTCCAGGCCGCATCGCGGCTTTCGGTGGACTTGAAGACGGCCAGGTTGGAGCCGCCGATGAAGGAGCTGGACTCGCCGCCTTCTGCAGCCGGGATCGGGGCCACGTCATATTTGCCGGCGAAGTCGGCGTCGCCGTCACCCTTGGCAAAGTCCTCGACGATGGCCATCATCCACGGGCCGGAGATAAACATCGGGACCGCGCCGCTGACGAAGTCGGCCTCGGTCTGGCCCTCGGGCGGGCTCGGGTTGGCGAGCTTGTCGGCAAAGAAGCTGCCGTAGTAGTCGACGGCCTTGACCATCTCCGGGGTGTCGAAGGTGTAGGCGCTGTCCGAGGCGACGGAGGCGCCAGCCGACCACGCGAACGGGAGCACCGTCTGCCAGGAGCCCTGGCCACCGGGCTGCAGGCTGATGCCCCAGTCGGCGCCGCCCTTCTCCTTCATCGCCGCGGCCATGTCCTTGAAGCCAGCCTGGTCGGCGGGCACCTTGTCCATGCCAGCCTTGGTCGCGACGTCGGTGCGGTAGTAGACCATCCGGGTCTCGACATACCAGGGGACGCCGTATGACGTGCCGTCGACGACGGTCGTGCCCTGGGCGCCGGGGAAGAAGCTCGAGGTGTCGATCGAGCCGGGCGTCGGGTCGAGCGCGTCCATCCCGGCGAACTCGCCCATCCAGGTGGTGCCGACCATCGCCACGTCCGGCGTGGTGCCGGCGGTGATGGAGTTGACGAACTTGTCGTGCGCCGAGTCCCAGGGGACGGCGGTGACGTTGACCAAGATGTCGGGGTAGGCGGCCGTGAACTCCTTGACCAGCTCCGGGAGCTTCTCGCCCTCGGCGCCCATGGCCCAGACGTCGAGGTCTCCGGAGGCGTCCGCGGTCGAGATCGCGGCTCCGGTTTGTGCGGGGGCGTCGCCGCTGCTGCCGGTGTCGCCGCTGTCACGGCCGCAGCCGGAGAGCGCCAGGGCGGCACTCGCGGTAAACGCGATCATCATCGTGGTGCGTCTCATCTCACAACTCCTCTGGGTGGGGTTCAGCGCTTGGTGCAGGGTCGGGTGTGGGTGTGGGGTCGGTGGTGCAGCCGCACGACTGGCGGAGCACCACGGTGGTGGGCAGCTGATGCTGATCCGCCGGGTCGGCGGGGGGCTGGTGGGTGCCGCGCGCGGCATCCTCGGTGAGCTCGCACATGCGGATGGCGGTCTGGGCGGCCAGCTGGCGGACCGGCTGGGCGACAGTGGTCAGGGCCGGGCGGACTAGGCGGGCCGAGGGCACGTCGTCGAAGCCGGTGACGGCGAGCGCGCCGGGCAGGTCGACGCCGGCGCGGCTGAGGTGGTCGAGGATGCCGAGGGCGAGCTCGTCATTGGCGCAGACGAGGGCGTCGGCGTCGATCTCGCCACGCAGGTAGGCGGCCGCGACCGCACGTCCGTCGCTTTCTTCGTAGCGGACCCGGACGGGTTGCGCGGGCTCGCCGAGGTCGGCGGCGACGGAGCAGAACGCGTCGTAGCGGTCCTGCACGTCGGAGGCGAGGCTGGGGTCGCCGACGAAGACGAGCCGGCGACGGCCGTGGTCGTGGACGAGGTGGCGGGTCAGCGCGGTCACGCTGCCGCTGCTCTGGGTGACGAAGTTCTCAATGTCATGAACGGCGCCGGAGATCCCGATGACCGGGATCTTGTGGGTGACCGCCCTGACGGCGGAGGCTGACACCTCGACGCCGCCCATCAGCACGATGCCGTCGACGCGCGCCGCCAGGCGCAGGAGGCTGACCTCGATGTCGGGCCGGTCGTCGACGATGAGAAGGAGCACGCTCTGGCCGGCGGCGGAAGCGACCGACTCATAGCCCATCAGGAGGTCGGAGTAGTAGGTGCCGGAGAGCTCGGGCAGCACCAGGCCGTGCGCGTTGAAGCGCCTCCTGGCCAGCGAGGCCGCCGCGCTGTGCGGCACGTAGTCAAGCTCGGCGATCGCCTCGTGGACCCGTCGTCGCGTCTCTTCCCTGACCCGCTCCGGGTGGCTGATCACCCGGGACACGGTCGCCACCGAGACGCCAGCGCGCTGCCCCACCGTGTAAACGGTGGGGCGCCCTCGGCTGGGCACGGGGTCCATGCGATGACCTTTCACGGCGATGTGTGATCAAGGTGATGTAAGCGCTTACATCGTGGTGTGACCGTAGCGCAGGGTCGCGCACTCCCGCAAGGGGTAAGACCTGACCGCCCGGGCTAGCCGCTCCCCTGGAGGCCCCAACGACCGTCCGGTGGCTTGGTCAGGTGGAGCGCAGGTCGGCGAGGGTGTCGGCCTCGCCGGGGGTCTTGTCGTCGCGGTAACGCAGCACCCGGGCGAAGCGCAGCGCGAGGCCACCGGGGTAGCGGCGCGAGGTCTGCACGCCGTCGTAGGCGATCTCGACCACCTGCTGCGGACTGACGTGGACGACCCCGTCATCCCGACTGGTCTCCAGCTGCAGGAAGCGTGCGGTCTGCCACGTCAGCATCGCGTCGGTCATGCCCTTGAACGTCTTGCCGACCATCACCAACGCACCGGTCTGCGGGTCTCGCGCCGCCAGGTGGATGTTGGACAGCCATCCCTTGCGCCGACCACTACCCCACTCGACGGCGGTCACGACCAGGTCGGCCGTGCGGCGCGGTTTGACCTTGACCCACCCGGCGCCGCGTCGGCCGGCGGCGTAGGGCGCGCCACACTCCTTGACGACGACGCCCTCGTGACCACGCGCGAGCACCTCCTCAAAGAACGCCTGCGCCGCGGCTGGGTCGGCAGTGACCAGCCGGTCGACGAGGAGTTCGGGTGCCAGCTTGCGCAGCGCTGCCCAGCGCGTCGCGGCGGGGTGGTCGACCAGGTCCTGGCCGTCGAGGTGCAGGAGGTCAAAGAGGTAGGTCGTGACGGGGGTCGTCTGCGCCATCGCGCCCGGGTCGGCGCTGGAGGCGGTCCGGGCGCCGGTCACCTGGAAGGGCTCAGGGCGACCCTCGGCACCCAACGCGATGACTTCACCGTCCAGGACCGCCTGCTGGGCGGGAAGGGCGCAGATGGCCGTGACCACCTCGGGCAGGCGGTCGGTGATCTCCTCCAGGCTGCGCGTGTAGAGCCGGACCGGGACCTCGGCCCTGCGATCCAAGTGGACCTGGATGCGGATGCCGTCGAGCTTGGACTCGACCGCGACCTCACGACTGCCGTCGACAGCTATTGCCACCTCCGGCGCCGACCCGGCCAGCATCGGCCGCAGTGGCCGTCCGACCTCCAGCCTCAGCGCTTCCAGCGCATCGGCGCCGGCCAGGAGGGCGGCGGCCGCGACCGGCCCCGGGAAACCCGTCAGCATCACCGCCCGCCGGACCAACGGCTCCGGCACCTCGGCAGCCTGCGCGATCGCGGGGAGCAGCACACCGTCGCCGGCCCCCTGACGCAGTTCACCGGTGATCAGACCGACTAGCCAGCGTTGCTCGTCGCCGGTCGCGCGCGAAAACAGCTCCTGCACCTCGGCCCCACGAGCCGTGGCCGAGCCTTGGCCGGAGAGGCTGCGCAGGTGGCTGAGGGCGTCGTCGACCTCCAGGACGCTCAGCACGGGGGCGGGCGCCGGGTCAGGAAGGGAGCGCAACCCCCGCCAGCTCACGCCGACGGTGCGCTGCGGGAGCGTGCCCGCGAGGTAGTCGGCCACCACGGCCACCAGCCGTGCCCGGCCATCTCCCCCGTCCACCGTCTCCGGCCCGAGCTCACTCCTGTCCGCGGCCTCCCGCAGGGTCTGCGCGAGCAACGCGGTCTTGGCCGTGCGCGACCTGGTCCCGGCCACGGCGGCTGAGGTCTCGATCACCCGGGAAAGCTGCATACCTCATCCTGTCCGAGCTAGCCGTCGAGCAGGCTGAGCAGATAGGCGCCGTAGCCAGATTTGACCAAGGGTTCGGCCCGCTCGACGAGGCCGGCGTCGTCGATAAAGCCCATCCGCCAAGCCACCTCTTCGGGGCAGCCGATCTTCTGGTCCTGGCGCGCCTCGAGGGTGCGGACAAAGTTGGAGGCGTCGTTGAGCGAGTCGAAAGTGCCGGTGTCCAGCCACGCGGTGCCGCGCTGCAGGACCTCGACCTCCAGCTCGCCGGCCTCCAGGTAGCGGCGGTTGAGGTCGGTGATCTCGAGCTCACCGCGAGGAGAGGGGGTGAGTTCCCGAGCCCACTGGATGACTCGCCGGTCATAGAAGTAGAGGCCGGGAACCGCATACGCGCTCCGAGGAGCGGCCGGCTTCTCCTCCAGCGAGATGGCCCGCCCAGAGGCGTCGAACTCGACGACCCCGTAGTCGCTGGGATTGGCTACGCGATAGCCGAAGACGGCCGCCCCAGTCAGGTCGGTATGGCGACGCAGCTGGGTGCCCAGCCCAGGGCCGTAAAAGATGTTGTCGCCCAGGACGAGGGCCGAGGTGTCCTCGCCGACGTGGTCGGCCCCGAGGATGAACGCCTGGGCCAGGCCGTCCGGTGAGGGCTGCTGGACGTAGGTGATATTGATGCCGAATTGCGAGCCGTCGCCCAGCAGCCGCTGGAACTGTGCCGCATCGTGCGGCGTGGTGATGACCAGGACGTCCTGGATGCCGGCCAGCATGAGGGTGGACAGCGGGTAGTAGATCATCGGCTTGTCGTAGACGGGCACGAGCTGCTTGCTGATCCCGAGGGTGATCGGGTGCAGCCGGGAGCCGGTGCCGCCAGCCAGGAGGATGCCGCGCATGCGGGTAAACCTAACTCAGCCGCCGTTGCCGGCTCCCTGCAGGATCTCCTGGGGCGAGCGGTCCGGCGCGAGACCGGGGACTCCCGACTCGTCAAGGACCGGGCCGAGCTCGCTCGAGTCGGCCGGGACGCCCTGCACGGTGACCGAGCCGCGACGATAGACGACGTTGCCTGGCTTCATCCCGGGCACAAGCTCGTCCAGGGAGACGAGGGTGAAGCCCAGGGAGTGCAGGTCGTCGATGATGCCGGGGGCCGCGTTGACGGTGTTCCAGTGGACGTCGTGCATCAGGATGATCGAGCCGTTGCGGGCCGCGCTCACGACGTTCTGACGCGTGGTGGCCGAGCTCGGTGGGCCGTCCCAGTCGCGGGGGTCCACATCCCACAGGATGAGCGGGAAGCCGAGGTTGCGGGTGTTGGTGTTGTAGGAACCGTAGGGCGGGCGCAGCAGAGTGGTGGCCTTGACGCCGTGTTGACCCAGCTCGTTGTCAGTCACGTCCACCTCCCACTGCTGCTGGGCCTTGGTCAGCGTCGTCAGCTGTTTGTGGTCCCAGGTGTGGTTGCCGATCGTGTGCCCCTCGACATAGGCCCGCCGGGTCGGGGCAGGGTTGCCATCGACCATCTGGCCGACCACGAAGAAGGTGGCCGGGACCCGCTTGCTGGCCAAGGTGTTGAGCAGCGTGGGCGTGCCGGCGCCCGGCCCGTCGTCATAGGTGATCGCAACGCACTTGAGCACCGCGCAGTCCGGCTTGGCCCTGGCCGCCATCGAGGCACCGACGAGGGTGGACGAGCACAGCGTGGAGGTGCCGCCCAGCGCCACGACTGCGGACGGGTGCCGCGCCCGCAGGAAAGCCTTGGTGTGGCTGTTGACGGGCTCGCAGGTGCCGGGGGTCAGCAGGACCGGCCCGTCCTTGAGCATGCCGGAGACCACGGCATCGACGAAGTTGTTGCCGTCACCCCGGGCGATGTAGGCACGGCTGGTGCGCGAAGGGTAGGCGCGCTTGGCGATGTTGGCAGCCACCTCGTAACGGTTGGCTCCGCCGACCCGCGAGACGGTCCGTCCCGCGCCGGCCGCGGTCAGCGCCGCCTCCGAGACCGAGGCCGGTCCGCCGAGGGCGACCACGTTGGTGGGGTTGAGCTCGGCCAGGACCGCGGCGGTCGCAGCCGGCACGCTGCGTCCGTCGCGGGAGACCAGCAAGATCGGGCCATCACGCAGCGACCCGCCGACGACGGCGTCCGGGGTGACCTCACCCTTGGTCAGATAAACGGTGGCGGAGCCGCCGGAGAAAGCGCCGCGCGCGATGTTGGCCGAGGACTCGAACCTGTCCACCCCGCCCAGCCGTCCCGTGGCGCGGCCACCCGCTGCCTGGGCCAGCACTTTGTCGCAGACAGATGTGGTGCCACCGAGGGCAATCACCCGAGACGGGTTGATCCTGGCCACTTCGGTCGCCGTGACGGCCGGCAGGGTGCCGCACTCAGGACGCACCAGCAGGACCGGCCCGTCCTCGAGCGTGCCAGCCGTGAGCGCGTCGGCGAAGGTGTCGCTGCGGGTGAGGTAGACGACCTTCGCGGTGGCCGGATCGGCATATCTGTACTTAGAGATGTTGACCGCCACCGCGTAGCGGTCGGCTCCCCCGATGCGCCCTGTCGACGCTGCCTGACCAGCCGCAGCGAGTTGCTCGGCCTGCGCTTCAGGTGGGCTCCCCGGTGCGGCAGCAGAAGGTGCCGAAAGACCGGCTGCCACGAGGGCAAATGCAGCGATGAGCGTCCCGAGTTTCCCCATGAGCGGACGCTACACCTGACCACCCCGGTTGTCACGGGTTTTCCGCTCTCACCTCGACGGCCAGGCCAAAGACAGAGTGGCCGCCTTCTTGATCAACTCCATACCTTCGCCATACCCACTCCAGACCAAAGTCTCGCTAACGTTGAAGATGTCGACGCGGATCGGGACGGGTGCCCACATCTCACCCCGCCTGTGCCCGTTGTCGGAAGTCGTAGGCCAAGTCACCACCGAGCTTCCCCTGCACACGTGGTGACGGGAGAGGGTCGCCCGCGCAACGGGAGGGCGTGCCGCCGTCACGGGCGTGGCGCGCCCTCCCTACAACTTTGTTCACGCCTAGAACTCTGTCAACGACGGGCCGGTATGCGGTGCCGCTCAGGTCGTCTTGGTGAAGGCGTTGACCTCGATGCCCTCCGCCTCCAACGCAGACCTGACCGCGAGCGCCAGCGCAGCCGCTCCAGCGTTGTCCCCAGTCGTGCAGATCGACTCGACGTCCACGCGCACGTCGGTGCCGTCGACAGCCGTGATGACACCATCCCTGACCAGCCGCACCATCCGGGCTGCGGCCTCCTCGGGGTCGTGGCAAACGGCTCCCTCCCGCCCACGAGGAATCAACCGACCGTCCGGCAGATAGGCACGGTCCGCGAAGGCCTCGGCGACGACCCGGACCCCCCGCAGCCTCGCGCGGCGAGCCACCAACGAGCCGGCCTGGTGCAGCAGGGCGAGGGAGTCGTCATAGGCGCACAGGGCCTCGAGCAGTGCCCGCGCCTGGCCGTCGTTGGTCGCGACCACGTGATAGAGCGCGCCGTGCGGCCTGACGTAGGAAAGGCGGGTGCCCGCCGCCCGACACATCGCATCGAGCGCGCCCAGCTGATAGAGGATGTCGGCCTGGAGCTCATCGGAGGCGACGTCGAGGAAGCGACGTCCGAAGCCAACGAGGTCCCGGTAGCCCACCTGAGCGCCGATCGCGACCCCTCGTCGCGCCGCCTGCTCGCAGGTGTGCTTGAGCGTGAGCGGGTCGCCCGCGTGAAAGCCGCAGGCGACGTTGGCGCTGGTCACCACCTGGAGCATCGCCTCGTCATCACCCAGACGCCAGGCGCCGAAGGACTCACCCACGTCTGCGTTGAGGTCGATGTGCACCGACTCAGCGTCGCACACGTCTCCGTGGCGGGGTCGGTGCGACCAGCCGGGGGATAGCCCCCGGCTCGACGGGCGGCGTGCACCCTGTCCCCGACGACGCGGGCTCACTAGGTTTGAACCATGATGACGCTCTCCTCGCTCGCGGACGGTCCGTGGGACCTGCCCCCGCTGGCGCAGCCGCCACGCGACGATGCGGACGGGCAGACGCGCCAGTCCACCCAGTCAAGGCAGCACAGCCGACCGCGGCGCGCGTTCGACACCTGGCTGGGCAACTGGTGGAGCGTGGCGCTGCGCGGCCCCGAGCTCTTCCTCGCCGTCGCGGCGATGATCCTGGCCAGCCTGGCGGTCGCGGGCTTCTTCTCCTTGCCAGCCGTAGGCACCGGGCTCCTCCTGCTCGTCCCTGCGCTCTGGGGTGCCTGGGGTCTGGGGCGGTGGCAGCGGCGCCTGCTCCTGGCGTTCACCGGCGTGGACATCGGGCCGTCGCCCGCTGGCGCCACGCAGACGTGGCGGCGCGTCCTGGGCCTGGACCAACCGCGCCTGGCCGCCCTCGCCTGGGCCGGGCTGCACGCCCTCTGGGGACTGCTCGCCAGCGTCCTGGTCCTGGTGATCCTCACCGAAGGCGTGAGTCTGCTCAGCGTCCCGCTCGTGGCGGGATGGGCCCCTGACGGTGAGGTCAACCTGCTGGTCATGTCGGTCTCCAGCCCCATCGGGTATGCCGCCGCCTGGCTCGTGGGCTTCGCCCTGGTGGTGGGCACACCCTGGCTCGCTCGGGGTCTGGCCAGCGTCGACATCGCGCTGGGCCGATGGCTGCTGGGGGTCGACCCCCA
This sequence comes from Ornithinimicrobium sp., assembly GCF_030537745.1. Classification (GTDB taxonomy): domain Bacteria; phylum Actinomycetota; class Actinomycetes; order Actinomycetales; family Dermatophilaceae; genus Ornithinicoccus. The sequence goes on from NZ_JAUNVI010000031.1 coordinate 18,830, forward strand.
ACGGCAGCTGCGCGAGATGAGCCAGCGGGTGCGCACCCTGACGACCACGCGCGAGGAGACCGTCGACTCAGTCGAGGCCGAGAGGCGCCGCATCGAGCGAGACCTGCACGACGGACCGCAGCAGCGGCTTGTCTCCATCGCGATGACGCTCGGGCTGGCCAGGACCCAGCTCGACACCGACCCCGCCGCCGCCCGCGCGCTGATCGACGAGGCGCACGCGTCGAGCAAAGAGGCGATCACCGAGATGCGGCAGGTGGCCCGCGGCATCGTCCCGCCGATCCTGGCCGATCGTGGCCTGGACGCAGCGGTCTCCGCGCTCGCCGACCGCAGCCCCATCCCGGTGGCCGTGACCACCCGGCTCCACGACCGGCTCGACCCGACGATCGAGGCGATCGCCTACTTCTGCGTGTCCGAGTCCCTCACCAACATCGCCAAGCACGCTGGCGCCACCCGGGCCAGCCTCGACCTCGGCGTGGCCCGCGCTTTGATCGGCGACCGCCTGGCCATCACGGTGACCGACGATGGCCGCGGTGGGGCCATCGAGGGCGCCGGGAGCGGGCTGACCGGCCTGCGCCAGCGGGTCGCTTCCGTCGACGGCGACCTGCACGTCCAGTCCCCGGTCGGTGGCGGCACCACTGTCTCGATCACCCTGCCGCTGCGCGGCCGCCGATCCGCATGACCACCGACGACGAGCACGGAGCCGAGCAGCGATGAGAGCCGCGATGAGCAAGGGCACCCCATCTGACCCGCACGCCACTGAGCACGAGGCAACGGCGCCGTTGCGCGTGATCCTGGCCGAGGACTCCGTGCTCCTGCGCGACGGGCTGGTCCGGCTCCTGCAGGCCGCAGGGCTGGAGGTCGTCGATGCCTGTCCCGACGCGGTCACCTTCCTCACCAGCGTCCGCGAGCACCGCCCCGACCTCGTCGTCGTGGACGTGCGGATGCCGCCAACGTTTACCTCCGAGGGCATCGAGGCCGCGCTCCAGGTCCGGGCCGAGTTGCCGGAGACCAGCGTGCTGGTGCTGAGCCAGTATGTCGAGGAGCGCTACGCCACCGAGCTGCTCGCTGGCCGTGCCAAGGGCGTGGGCTATCTGCTCAAGGACCGTGTCGCCGACACCCAGGACTTCATCGACGCGCTGCACACCGTCGCGGGCGGGGGCACCGCGCTCGATCCCGAGGTCGTCTCGCAGCTGATGTCCCGGGCCCGCAACCAGGACCCCCTGGCCCGGCTTACTCCCCGGGAGCACGATGTGCTGGCGTTGATGGCGCAAGGGCGCAGCAACAGTGCGATCAGCAAGGAGCTGTTCATCGGCGAGGGCGCGGTCGAGAAGAACGTCTCCGCCATCTTCAGCAAGCTCGACCTGGTCCCGACCGACGTCGACCATCGTCGCGTGCTGGCCGTCCTGCAGTGGCTCGAGCACGGGGGCACCCCGTGAGCAGCCCCGTGATGGACACCCCGCTGCCGACCGCTACGCCGCCGCCGCCCCCCCGGACCAGGTATGGCGTGCTCCGCGCAGTCGGCGCGGGTGTGACCGGGCTGCTCGTGCTGGCGGGCGCGACGTCTGCGCTGCCGGAGCTGGTCACCAGCTCCCAACTCCGAGACCTTGGGTGGGCGCCCGACACGGTGGAGCTTCAGGTCGAGGGTGCCGTCGGCGAGGTGCGCGTGCGCGAAGGTGGGGACCCGTCGATCATGCTGACGCAGACGTGGGCCTTCCACGAGCCGAAGACCACGGTCGACTCGATCAATGGGGTAACCAAGGTTTTCATGGACTGCAGCAACGGGTTCCTGCGGCGCTGCAACGGTGACTGGGACATCATCGTGCCCAGCGGCACCAAGGTGGTGGTGCGCTCCTCTTTCGGTGACATCGCCCTGCGAGATCTCACGGGCGACGTGGTCGTCGCCGGGTCCGTCGGTGACGTCGACGTCACCGGCGCGCCGGCCAGCCTAGACGTGCAGACCTCCCTCGGCGACGTGACCGCACACCTGGGAGAACCAGCGGAGTCCGTGCGCGTGCAGACCAACATCGGGGACATCACCGTGATCGTGCCGGACACGGTGTCCTATGCCGTGCAGGCCCGCTCCGAACTGGCCACACCGACGCCGAAGGTCCGCCAGGACCCCGCCTCGCCCTACACGATCGACGTGAGCAGCGACATCGGCGAGATCCAGGTGAGCAACGAGTAGGGCGGACCCACCCTGGGGCGGCGCTCACCTCTTCGTGCACCGAGCGCAGGAACCCCCCGCATCCGGTGGATGCGGGGGGTTCTGCGTGTGCGTGTCTGACCGGCTAGCTTGCCGTCACCCTCACGGGTAGACGAGCGAGGCCAACTGGTCCTCCACGGGGAGGCTCACCGAGACGAGTCCACCAGCGATGTGGATCTCGTTGGGCTGGAGCCTGGTCAGCGCGGCCAGCGTGGATGCCGGCAGCGAGGTGGGCCTGGTGAGGAGCACCGGGCTGTTGTTCATCGCCGCGACCGGGGCCGCCGTCAGGGCGTCGGGGTAGTCCGTGCCCTTGGCGATCCAGGCCTGCGCGGTCGGCGTGTCATACATCTTCGACAGGTTCGCCGCCACTTCGTAGCGGTCAGCACCACCGATCCGCACGACCTTGTCGGCGTAGGCACCCAGCGCGTTCTTCACCGAGGCAGACACCGTAGCGGGTCCACCGACGATGACGATCGTCTTCGGCGTGAACCGCTTGAGCTGAGCCTTGGTCACAGCCGGGAGCGAGGTGCCCCGCGTGAGCAGGACCGGTGAGTCCTCCATGCCCGCACGAGCGGCCGCCGACAGCGCGTCGGGGAAGACCTCGCCGCTGGCGAGGAAGACCGTGTCGACGTTGGTCGGGAAGAAGGCCGCGACATTGGCCGCCACCTCGTAGCGGTCAGCGCCACCCACCCGGGTGACAGCGCCATACTCACCCAGCGCCGTCATCACGGCAGGCGAGACGGTGGCCGGGCCACCGAGCACGATGATCTTGCTCGGGTCGAGGGTCTGCAACGCCATCCTGGTCGCTGCCGGCAGCGCGGTGCCGCGGGTCAACAGGACGGGGTGCCCGTCTGAGCCAGCCTTCGCGCTGCCCGCGAGGGCATCGGGGAAGACCAGACCAGAGGCGATGTAGACAGTGTCCGACCCATCCGGGAAGTTCTCCAGGGCGATCTCTGTCGCCACGGAGTAACGGTCCTGACCCTGATAGCGGGTCACCATCGAGGTGGTGCTGGTGTCTGCCCAGGCAATCTCGAAGGACGGGCTGGTCCAGGACTCGACGCCCGCGGTGCGGGTGTCGTTCCAGGCACTGGCCTTGGTGACCTCGACCTGGATGAGGTAGTCGCCCGAGGGGACCTGGACGCGGGCGCCGTTGGCGTCCACGACCTTGCCGTCCCAGGTGTAGACACCGATGCCGTTGCGCGTAGCGCTGCGGGCGAGGTAGTCCTCTTCCTTGACAACACCCAGGGACTGCCCCTTGGAGCCGTCCGCGTTGGCCGCAAAGGCTGTCCAGACCATCTTGCGGGCCTGGTGCTCGAAGTGGATCGCCGCGCTGGGGACGTCACCGTCCTCCATGGTGTAGGTCACACCTTCACCGACGATGTTCCAGTCGCCTGCCGCGTCCGTGCAGTCCACGCCGAGGAAGAACTGGCAGGTAGCCAGCTTGACCAGGACCGGGAGCTCCAGGGTGGTCGCACCCTGGGCGTCGATCATGTCGGCGAGCACCTCGACGCTCTGCAGGTCGCCCGCGTAGCCGCCGTAACCCACCGCGTAGTCCGAGGTCTCGTTGGTGAACCAGACGTAGCCGCCGTAGACCGCCGTGGGGTAGTTCGGCGTGGTGATCGACACATCGACGCTGGCGCTGCCGCTGGCCGGGACCGTCACGGTCTGGGCACTCAGGGTGACGTCCGCGTCGGCGTAGTCATAGTCCCAGTCGTTGGCCGTGCCCATGGTCGCGACGGCCGGCTCCGTGGAGACGTCATACGTCTGCGCCGTGTCCGTGAGGTTGGTCAGCGTGACCGTGTGTGACGTGCTGACGCCCGGTGCCTGCTGACCCAGCTGGATCAGACCCGGCTCGAGCTGCACGTCCGCCAGGATCGACTTGTCGATCTGGATCAGGCCAGCACCCTGACGGTGCACGACCTCCAGACCGGCGGCCGGCGCAATGTTCAGCGGCAGCTGGACGGACGAGTTCTGCAGCTTGACTCGCACGTCGTGCGGGGTCAGGCCCGGGTCGGCCTCCAGCATCAACGCGGCAGCACCGGCCACGTGGGGGGATGCCATCGACGTGCCCGAGAGAGAGGCATGTCCACCCATCTCCAACGGGTAGGTCGAGTAGATCGACCCACCCGGGGCCGAGACGTCCGGCTTGATGGTCAGGTCCGCCGTGGGACCGAAGGAGCTGAAGTCGCTCATCAGCCCACCGGTGGCGTTCGGGATGGACGCCATCTGGTCAGTGAACGTGATGGTCGTCGGCGCGTCGGTGTAGTAGTCGTTCACCAGTGCCGCGCCGTCGGAGTCGGAGACCATCCCGACCGGGATGGTGACGGGTGGGTCACCTGCCACGGTGGGGCTGATGACGCCTGGGGCGTTGTTGTAGATGATGACTCCGAGAGCACCAGCAGCCTGCGCCTCGTAGGCCTTCTCGTAGAACGAGCAGACTCCACGCTGCACGAGCACCCAGTTGCCGTCGATAAGCGCCTTCTGCGCGTCCGTGTAGGGCGCCTCCGTGACGGCGCAGCCGCGGGCCTCTGCGGTCCCTGGCTGACCGAGGGCGACGAGCTCGACGGTCCCGGAGGTCGGCAAGGCAGCGGTGCTGCCGGCGGCCTCGGCGATCGGGATCTCGTTGCCGTCCTCGTCGAGGACGACTGCGGACATGTAGTTGAGGTTGTCGACCGAGCCGACACCGATGGTGTCGGTTCCTACACCGGGCGAGCCGGCGGCGTAGGGGCCGTATTCGCCCTCGTTGCCGATGGAGGCGGCGACGATGACGCCCTCACGCGCGAGGGCGTCGGTGGCCTGGGAGGTGGGGTACTCCTGCCAGGAGGAGAACGCCGAGCCGATGGACAGGTTGACCACGTCCATCTTGTCGGCCAGCGCCTTCTCCATGGCGTGCAGCATGATGTCGGCCTCGGTGGAGCCCTCGCAGCCGAAGACGCGGTAGGCGCCGAAGGTCACGCCCGGCGCCACGCCGGTGACCTCACCGTCAGCGCCGACGATGCCGGCGACGTGGGTGCCGTGGCCCTGGCAGTCGTCCGGGTTGGGGTCCGGCTTGGCCTGCGGCTGGTAATCCGCGGTGCTGGGGTCGGCGTTGTAGTCGTCGCCGACGAAGTCATAGCCCTTGGTGACGCGGGCGGTGGGGAACGCGGTGGAGCCCGGCGAGCCGTTGCCGCCGAGGTCGGGGTGGTCGATGTCGATGCCGGTGTCGATGATGCCGACCTTGACGCCGGCGCCGGTGAAACCGAGCTCGCTCTGCACGATGTCGGCGCCAGTCATGGAGATGGCGGTGAACAGCGCGGGGTCGATGGTGCCCTGCGGCAGGTCGGGTGCGTCGATGATCCCGACCGGGAAGATCGCCTCGACCACCGACGAAGAAGCCAGCGCGCTCAGACCGGAGTCGTCGACATTGACCGAGACGCCGTTCCACAGGGTGCCGAACTCGCTGCGGACCTCGACGTCGAGGCCCGCGTCGGAAGCGTCGGCCATGAAGGCGTTGCGCTCCGCCTTGATGGAGGATAGCGACCCGCCCTCCGCGACGGACTGGCCGGCGAACTGGACGAAGTAGGCATGTGGCGTCGCCTCGACCCCGCTGAGCATGTTGTCGTGGATCTTGCTCTCGGGCGCTGGCGAACCAGGCGCGATCGGGCCATCAGCAGCATTGGCGGCGATCGGTGCGAAGAACGCACCCACCATCGACAACGCGGCGAGACCTACGAGAGCACGGCGAGGACTAGACCCCGGGTGTGCTGAATTCACGCGATATCTCCCTTGACTGCGCGCAGCGAGGACCGGTTGGTCCACGGCCTTTCGAGCCTACGGCGCACAAAGTCGATAAGGGGAGCTTGGCGTAACGTTTATATAACGATCACAGGCACCGCCTAGGGTGGCGGCATGCGTCGACTTCTCGTGACCGGCGGAGCTGGCTTCATCGGCTCCAACTTTGTCCGCTATCTGATGGAGCATTCCGACGCCCATGTCACGGTGCTGGACAAGATGACTTATGCCGCGTCCCGGGAATCGCTGGCGGGTCTGCCGGCTGACCGGGTCGAGCTGGTCGTCGGAGACATCTGCGACGCAGTCTTGGTGGACCAGCTCGTCAGCCGCCTGAGCGGTGAGCGCGATGCCCTGGTGCACTACGCCGCCGAGTCGCACAACGACAACAGCCTGCACGACCCCTCGCCCTTCATCACGACCAACATCGTGGGCACCTTCACCCTGCTCGAGGCGGTCCGTCGCCACGGCGTCCGGATGCACCACATCTCCACCGACGAGGTGTATGGCGACCTCGAACTGGACGACCCGGAGCGCTTCACCGAGTCCACTCCCTACCGGCCGTCCTCGCCATACTCCGCGTCCAAGGCGGGTGCCGACCACCTGGTGCGCGCCTGGGCCCGGTCCTTCGGGGTCCCGGTGACGCTGAGCAACTGCTCCAATAACTACGGCCCCTGGCAGCACATCGAGAAATTCATCCCGCGCCAGATCACCAACCTCCTCGACGGCGGCCGGGTCAAGCTCTACGGCTCCGGCCGCAACGTCCGCGACTGGATCCACGCGGACGACCACTCCAGCGCTGTCTGGACGATCCTCAACGAGGGCTCCATCGGGCAGACCTACTTGATCGGGGCCGACGGTGAGCTGTCCAACCGGCAGGTCATTGCGCTGATCCTGCAGCAGCTCGGGCAGGACCCCGACGACTTCGACCACGTCACCGACCGAGCCGGGCACGACCTGCGCTACGCGATCGACGCGAGCATGCTGCGCACCGAGCTGGGCTGGAAGCCGCAGTTCGGCGCTTTCGAGGAGGGACTGGCGCGCACGATCGACTGGTATCGCGACCACCGTGACTGGTGGGCGCCCCAGAAGGCCGCGACCGAGGCCACCTATGCGGCGAAGGGGCAGTGAGCCTTGGGTGAGCTGAAGGTCCGCGGGACCGCGATCCCCGGCCTGCTGGTCGTCGACCTCACGGTGCACGGGGACTCGCGCGGCTGGTTCAAGGAGAACTGGCAGCGATCCGCCATGACGGCTGCCGGGTTGCCCGACTTCGGACCGGTCCAGCACTCCCTCGCCTACAACGCCTCCGCCGGAGTCACCCGCGGCATCCACGCCGAGCCGTGGGACAAGCTCGTCTCGGTGGCCCACGGTCGGATCTTCGGCGCCTGGGTCGACCTGCGGCCCGGGGACACCTTTGGGGTGCTGCACACCGAGGAGCTGGACGAGCACACCGCGGTCTTCGTGCCGCGCGGCGTCGGCAACTCCTATCAAGCGCTGGTCGACGATGTCGTCTACTCCTACCTGGTCAACGACCACTGGTCCCCGCACGCGGACTACACAATGCTCAACCTGGCCGACGAGTCCGTCGCGGTGCCGTGGCCGATCCCGTTGACGCAGGCCCACCTCTCCGACAAGGACCGGGCGCACCCGAGGCTGGCGCAGGTCGCGCCGATGGCGCCGGCCCAAACGCTGGTGCTCGGTGCGGGCGGACAGCTCGGCCAGTCGCTGCTGGCCCTGCTCCCCGGCGCACGCGCGGTCGGGCGCGGGGAGCTCGACCTGGCCGACTCCGCGTCGATCCACTCCTTCGACTTCTCTGGCGTCGGCACGGTGATCAACGCGGCTGCCGACACGGCGGTCGACGCCGCGGAGACCCCCGAGGGTCGACGTCGTGCCTGGGCGGTCAACGCCACCGGCGTCGCTGCGCTTTCCCGGGCCGCGATCAAGCATGGCTTCACGCTCGTCCACTACTCCAGCGACTACGTCTTCGACGGCGAGGAGTATGGCGACGACCTCTCCGCCGGCACCCCCCAGGGGTATGGCGAGGACGCGCCGCTGGCACCGCTGGGGGTGTACGGACAGTCCAAGGCCGCTGGCGACCTCGCGGTGTCGGTGGTCCCGCGCCACTATCTCCTGCGCACCTCTTGGGTCGTCGGCGACGGCCAGAACTTTGTCCGGACGATGGCCAGGCTCGCCGACCAGGGCGTGCGCCCCACGGTGGTGGCCGACCAGACCGGTCGCTTGACCTTCACGGCCGACCTGGCGGCCGCGACGCTCCATCTCCTGGATTCACGGGCAGCTTTCGGCACCTATCACGTGACCAGCGGCGGCGATCCCACGACCTGGGCCGACCTGGCCCGCGCTGTCTTCGAGCATCGAGGGCGCTCAACCGATGACGTCACTGACACGTCCACCGCGGACTATGCCGCGCAGCACGGCGCCCTCCTCGCTCCCCGCCCGGCCGGATCCGTGCTCAACCTGAGCAAGGTGATGGCGACGGGCTACTCGCCGCCTGACCAACTGGCACGGCTGTCGACATACCTGGACGGGCTGGAGCAGCTCTAGGGGACGTGAGAAGTCGCCCTCACCCAACGTGAGGGCGCACACTGTTGAGGTGCTCACCCGTCTTTTGCGCAGCCACTTGCGCCCGTATGCCGCACTGATCGCGCTGGTCCTGACCCTGCAACTGGTCGCGGCCGTCGCCAGCCTGTGGCTGCCCACCCTCAACGCGGACATCATCGACCACGGCATCGCCAAGGGTGACACGGCCTACATCTGGCGGGTGGGCGCGATCATGCTGGTCGCCAGCCTCGTGCAGGCCGCCGCGCAGATCACCGCCACCTGGGGGGCCGCGCGCACCTCGATGGGCCTGGGTCGTGACATGCGAGCCAACATCTTTGACCGGGTCCTGACCTTCTCCAGCCGGGAGCTGGGGCAGTTCGGCGCGCCAACGCTGATCACCCGCAACACCAACGACGTCCAACAGGTCCAGACCTTGTCCTTCATGATGCTGGTGATGCTGGTCGCGGCCCCCATCACCGGGGTCGGCGGGGTCATCATGGCGATGCGGCAGGACGTCGGGCTGTCCTGGCTGATCGTGGTCGCCGTCGTTGTGCTGCTGGCCGGGATGGGCCTGATCATCGCCCGCATGGTGCCGCTGTTTCGGGCCCAGCAGAAACAGCTGGACGCGGTCAACCGGATCCTGCGCGAGCAGATCACCGGCATCCGCGTGGTGCGCGCCTTCACCCGCGAAAACGAGGAGACCGAGCGTTTCCGCCAGACCAACGACAGGCTGACTGGGATCGGGATCAGCGTCGGCGACCTGATGGCCCTGATGTTTCCATTCGTCATGCTGGTGATGAACCTTTCGACCGTGGGGGTGCTCTGGTTCGGCGCGCAACGGGTCAATTCCGGAGAGATGGCGGTCGGGGCGCTCACGGCCTACATCAGCTATCTCATCCAGATCCTGATGTCGATCATGATGGCCACGATGGTCGCGACGATGATCCCTCGGGCCTCGGTGTCGGCCGACCGGATCGGCGAGGTGCTCGACACGTCCACGACCGTCGTCGCACCGAGCAAGCCCGTGCACCCCGGCGACCTGTTGGGCGTGGTCGAGCTCCGCAACGTCGGCTTTGCCTATCCCGGCGCGGAGACGCCGGTGCTCAAGGACATCTCCTTCACCGCGCGGCCGGGCACCACCACCGCGATCGTGGGCGGCACCGGATCGGGCAAGACGACCCTACTGCGACTCCTGCCGCGCCTAGCGGACGTGAGCGACGGTCAGATCCTCGTCGACGGCGTGGACGTGCGAGACCTCGCCCCGCAAGACCTGTGGTCCAGGGTCGGTCTGGTCCCCCAGCGGCCCTATCTGTTCTCCGGCACGGTGGCTTCCAACCTCCGCTTCGGCAACCCGGGGGCGACCGATGACGAGCTGTGGGAAGCGTTGCGGGTCGCGCAGGCGCGTGACTTCGTCGGCGGTTTCGCCGAAGGCCTGGAGCACCCGATCGCTCAGGGCGGCACCAACGTCTCTGGCGGTCAGCGGCAGCGGCTGTGCATCGCGCGGGCCCTCGTCGCCAAGCCCGCGATCTATCTCTTCGACGACAGCTTCTCCGCCCTCGACCTCGCGACCGACGCGCGCCTCCGCTCGGCGCTGCGACCGCATACCCGCTCAGCAACCGTGATCGTGGTCGCGCAACGGATCTCCACGATCATCGACGCCGAGCAGATCGTCGTCATCGACGAGGGCGCGGTGGTGGGGATCGGCACCCACGACGAGTTGCTGGAGACCTGCCAGGAGTATGGCGAGATCGCAAGGTCTCAGGAGCAGGCGGAGGCAGTGGCATGAGCGCCGGGACAGGTGGAGGCGTGCGGACCGCCGAGCAGGAGGAGCCTAGGGACGAGCCTCAGGGTGAGGCGGACCTCAAGGAGGTCGAGCGGATACCTACCCGCCGGGGACCGGGGACCGGCGGTGCGGGCATACCGGTGCAGAAGGCCTCCGACTTCGCCGGGTCGGCCAAGCGCCTGCTGCACCGCCTCGCGCCCTACCGGCACCTGATCTGGCTCAGCATCGGGCTGACCATCAGCGGAGTCGTGCTCAGCAACCTCGGCCCCAAGGTGCTCGGCCGCGCGACCGACATCATCTTCGCCGGCTTCATCGGCAAGCAGTTCCCGGCCGGGGTCACCGTCGACCAGGCCGTGGCGGGGCTGCGCGCCAAGGGCCAGGGCACCCTGGCCGACCTGGTCGCCGGCACGCCATACCTGGTCCCGGGGCAGGGCATCGACTTCAGTGCCCTCATCGTGGTAGTCCTGCAGGTGATCGCCCTCTATGTCGCGGGGGCCCTGCTGATGTGGACCTCGATCCGGATCGTCAACCGCGTCTCGATGTGGACCGTGCGCGACCTGCGCTCGGAGGCTGAGGACAAGCTGCACCGGCTGCCGCTGAAATACTTCGACAAGCAGCCGCGCGGTGAGATTCTCTCTCGCGTCACCAACGACCTCGACAACCTCCAGCAGTCGCTGCAGCAGACGCTGGGACAGTTGCTCAACGCGCTCGTCACGGTCGTGGTCATCCTGGCGATGATGCTGTGGATCAGCCCGATGCTGACCCTCATTGCGCTGGGCACGATCCCCGTGTCCGTGCTGGTCACTATCACGATCGCCAAGCGCAGCCAGAAGCTGTTCAAGGCGCAGTGGGCCTACACCGGCACCCTCAACGGGCAGGTGGAGGAAGCGTTCAGCGGCCATGAGCTGGTCACCGTCTTCGGCCGTCGTGAAGAGATCAGCGCGGAGATGCGCAAGACCAACGAGCAGCTCTACGACGTGACCTGGCGGGCGCAGTTCATCAGCGGCATCATCATGCCGGCGATGTTCTTCATCGGAAACTTGGGCTACGTCCTGGTCGCGGTCGTGGGCGGGCTGAAGGTCGCCAACGGCAACCTGTCGTTGGGCAGCGTGCAGGCCTTCATCCAGTATTCCCGCCAGTTCACCCAGCCGGTCACCCAGGTGGCCTCGATGGCCAACATGCTGCAGTCCGGTGTGGCTTCGGCCGAGCGGGTCTTCGAGCTGCTCGACGCCCCGCAGGAGCGACCGGACGCGGCGGACGCGCAGGACGTCGCGGCCCGCGCGGACAGCGGCCGGATCGAGTTCGAGGACGTCGACTTCAGGTATGGCCAGGAGCCGCTGATCGAGGACCTGTGCCTGGTCGCGGAGCCTGGTCAGACGGTCGCGATCGTGGGACCGACCGGTGCCGGCAAGACGACCCTGGTCAACCTGATCATGCGGTTCTACGAGCTCGACGGCGGGCGCATCACCCTGGACGGGCGCGACATCACCACCATGAGCCGGCACGACCTCCGGGCGCAGATCGGCATGGTGCTGCAGGACGCGTGGCTCTTCGAGGGCACGATCCGCGACAACATCGCCTACGGCCGGCCGGGGGCGACCGAGGAGGAGGTGCAGGCTGCGGCAGAAGCGGCCTACGTCGACCGCTTCGTCCAGCACCTCCCCGACGGCTACGACACGGTCCTGGACGACGAGGGCGGCAGCGTCTCGGTCGGTGAGAAGCAGCTGATCACGATCGCGCGTGCCTTCGTGTCACAGCCCTCGCTGCTGATCCTGGACGAGGCGACCAGCTCGGTCGACACCCGCACCGAGCTGCTGGTCCAGGAGGCGATGGCCAGATTGCGCGCCGACCGGACTAGCTTCGTCATCGCGCACCGCCTCTCCACGATCCGCGACGCCGACGTGATCCTGGTGATGGAGCACGGCCAGATTGTCGAGCAGGGCCGCAGCAGCCCGGCGATGTCGGCCCACGAGCAGCTCCTAGAGGCTGGCGGCGCCTACGCCCGCCTGCACTCCGCACAGTTCAGCGGCGCTGCCGTCGATATCGATGAGCAGGGTGCGGGCCAGCCCGCGCCGGGAGCACCCCCACCAGCCCACTAACCCCCGACCGGACGGTCGCCCCTGCCACACCGGGCGGTCCGAAGGGTCACATGGCGCGCTCGAGCGACCGGCGCAGCAACACGGCGCCCAGCACCAACGTCCCCAACGCCATCAAGGCCAGCACTCCGAGCTCGGGCAACACGTCCATCACCCCGCCGGAGCGCCGCTGGACCTCGGCGATCGCGTCGTAGGCCCAGGCATGGGGGGTCAGGTGCGCGACCTTCTGCAGCGTGTCGGGAAAGAGCTCCAGCGGCAGCATGCAGCCGCCGATCGCCGCGAGGATCAGACCACCACCGACCGCCAGACCAGTCGCGGCGCCCTCGTTGTCGACGAGCACGCCGATCACCATCGCCGCGCCGGCCGCGACCAGCCCAAAGACCGTCAGGATCACCGCCATCGCCCACAGGTTTCCCCACTCGACCCCAAACAACAACCTCGTCGCGATCATGATGTAAAGCCCCTGGAACAGCCCGATCCCCAGCCGACCGATCGCGAGCCCGGTGATCGCCTGGCTCGCCGTGACCGGCGCCGCCAAGGCCCGTCGGATGACGCCGTTGCGCCGCGCCTGCACCAGCGTCACCGAGGCAGAGAGCGTGGTGAGGAAGACGAAGAGCAGCAGCTGCGCGGCCGCACCCAGGTCGAACATCCCCCCCAACCCAGCGAACTCCTTGGCGAGCCCGCTCTCGTCCTCCACCATGAGGGTGGCGGGTGCCATCTGCGCAGAAGCCTTCTCCAGGGCGCCCCGTGCCTCCTGGGCCGGCACTCCCGCCGCAACCAGCGCGGCCTCCTGCCCCGACGCCATCGTGATGTCCGAGCCCGCGGTCTGCACGAGCTGCATCACGGCGGGCACACCGGAGCCGCTGCCCGCCACGAGCTGCAGATCGAGGTCCTGACCCGCCGCGAAGGCCGCCACTGCAGCGTCACTGACCACCACCCCGACGTCCGCGCCGCCGCGGGCGACGGCCTGCTGCATACCGGCCAGGTCTTCAGTGCTCACGTCCAGGTGAGCACCCTCAAGCTTGTCGACCAGAGCGGTATGGAGAGCGCTGTCGCCTCCGACGAGGGCCACCGTGCCCTGGTTGCCCACGCCGCCGAACTGGGAGCCGAGGACGAAGACGAGGGCCAGCGGGAAGATGAAGACGAAGAAGATGTTGGACCGGTCCGCCGAAAACCTGCGGATCTCGGTGGCGGCGATCGCGAGGACTGCTCGAAGGTTCACAGCGCATCCTTCCGTCCGGGCAACAGCCAGGCGAGCAAGAGACAGACGGCCGTGAAGGCGAGCAGGGTCACGCTGACCGACCCAAGGTCGACAACCCCGCCGCCGCCCGAGGTGATCCCCAGCCCGCGGGTGAACGCACCGACCGGGTTGAGCTGGAGCAACGCACCGACGGCACCCGTGTTGGTGACCGGGAAGAACGCCCCGCCGGACATCCCGAGCACGATCGCGACGATCGCCTGCGCGATCCCTGCCTGCTCGGCGGTCCGCGCAACCTTGGCGATGACGAACATGATGGCGGTGGTCGCTAACACGACCATCACCACGAGTAGCGCCACGACCGGGAGGGGGCCGAAGTCCACCTTGTCGAAGAGCAGGGTCCCGGCAGTCAGCAGGATGCCGGTCGCGACCAGCCCGAGAATGAAGCTGACCAGACCCTTGGCGATGACGACCAACTCGGGCCGCATCGGCATCGAGAGCAGCCGCGCGAGCGTGCCATTCTCCCGCTCCTGGACGAGCCCGAGCACCCCGAAACCGACGGTGAACAGCAGAAACAACCCGGCCTGTCCGGCGACCAAGGCGGCCTGCGGGCTGAGCTGCTCATCAGCTGCCGTGCCCTGGGTCCAGCTCACCGTGGACCCACTCGTCTCCACGGCACCCCTGAGCGCCGCGAGCTCCTGCTGTCCCAGCCCGGCCTGCCGGCCAGCGTCGAGCGCCTCGGTGTCTGCGCTGAGCTGGGCGAGCACCCCATTGACCACGCTGGTGACGATCGCGCCCTCCAGCCCGACCCCCTCACCCTCGATCACCCGCACCTGCGGCCCGTCCCCGGCGAGCAGGTCGGCCATGAACCCTTGCGGGACCACGACCGCCATCCCTGCGACACCGGAATCGACCAAGGACTTGGCCTCCTGCGCATCGACCTGCTTCACGGTGACGTCCAGGCCATCACCGCTGACCTGCCCCAGAGCTGCAGGCACGGCCGCCGCGAGTTGGTCACCCTCGGGCACCGAGACCGCCACCGTCACCGGCTTGAGGTCCTGGCTCGAGACGCCGGAGAAGACGAGGTTCATCACGAAGATCAACGTCAGCGGCACCACGATGGCGAAGATGATGACCGAGGCATCCCGGATCCGTTGCGACAGGTCGGAGACGACCATGACCAGAAGCTGACGCATGTCAGTCCCGCAACGCTTTGCCGGTCAGCGCCAAGAAGACCGACTCCAGGTCCGGGCGGGTGATCTCCACGTCTGACAACGTCATACCCGCCCCGGTCGCCACGTTGACGATCGGCGCGATGGCGGTCGGCGCACCGTGCACCGAAAGCACGAGCTCGCCACGCTCCCGATGCACGTGCTGGACGGCCGACAGGTCCCGCAGCCCGACCTCGGCTGCGGCCACTTCGCCACCACCACGGAGCCGGATCGTGTCGACGCCACCGGTGAGGTCGATGAGCTCGCTCTGCGTGCCGCTGGCCTGGATCTTTCCGGAGTCGATGATCGCGATCCGGTCGCAGAGTCGCTCGGCCTCCTCCATGTAGTGCGTCGTGTAGAGCACCGCCATCCCCACGGTCGTCAACGCCTCGACGGACTCCAGGATCGAGTTGCGTGACTGAGGGTCGACCCCGACGGTCGGCTCGTCCAGGATGAGCAGGTCCGGCCGGTGCAGCAGGCCGACGCCGATGTTGAGCCGCCGCTTCATACCGCCGCTAAACTTCTTGCTCTGCTCCTTGGCGCGGTCGGCGAGTCCGATCAGCTCGAGCACCTCCTGCACCCGCGAGCGCAGCTCCTTGCCGCGCAGGCCCTGGAGCCGCCCGAAGAAGCGAAGGTTCTCGCGGGCGCTGAGCTCTGGATAGATCGCCAGGTCCTGCGGGACGAGCCCGATGTGCCGCTTGGGCTTGATCGAGGTCCGCGAGACGGTCTGGCCAGCGACGATCACCGAACCCTCATCCGGCTGGAGCAGTCCGGCGATCATCGAGATGGTGGTCGTCTTGCCGGCGCCGTTCGGTCCGATCAGACCGAACGTCTCGGCAGGCGCGATCTGAAAGCTGACGTCGTCGACGGCGAGGTGCTTGCCGAACCTCTTGACCAGGCCTTGCACGTCCAGCACGACGTCATTCATGACATTCCCCCGTTTGTCCTTGGCATGGGGCAACGCTACTGGCGTCGAGTTGCTCTCCGGTATGGCGTCTGCTCAGACTTGGTCGTGTCGTGACGGCAAGGGCGACCGTCCGGTGCGGCAAG
>NZ_JAUNVI010000032.1:0-232 GCF_030537745.1 Ornithinimicrobium sp.
GGCTCGTCCGCAGCGGCTGCGTCTGGCTCTGCGACGCCCTCTGCTTCCGCCTCGCCCTCTGCATCCGTGCCGGCCGTAGCGTCCGACGTGGCATCGGCCTCTGGCTCAGTCTCTGCGTCTGCCAGCGGGTCTACCTCTGCGTCTGCCGGCCGGTCCACCACCTCTGCGTCGGGCACAGCGTCCGCCCCTGCGTCGGCTCCATCCTTCGCTTCATTCTCTGGGACGTCGGTCT
>NZ_JAUNVI010000032.1:242-34613 GCF_030537745.1 Ornithinimicrobium sp.
CGACCGCTTCGACCGCCTCAATCTCGCCCATCGCCACAACTAGCTCCGGCTCCGAGCCCATCGGTGGGGTGCCCGTGGTGAAGTCGTAGCCGCACTCTTCGCAAAACAGGGCGTCCTGGACATTGAGGCCACCGCAGAACGGGCAGGTCTGGGTCGCGGAGAGGTCGAGAGGTTGCTCGTCGGTCCCGAGCGAGGGCACTTCGGGCGCGGTCGGTGTCGCGGTCGCCTGTCCTCCGTCCGAGGCATCAGCACCGATCGGCGCACCACAGGTGTCGCAATAGTCTTCCGATTCGCTCCGGTGTCCCTCTGGGCACAGCAGACTCACGAGGGTCGGACCCGTGTCGTCTTCGTCGAGGCGGTGTCCAGCTCCATCTCGTCGAGCTTGTCCACGTGGCGACGGAGCTTGACCCGTCCGGTCGCAGCGTCCTGGATGTCGACCACCCTGGCCAGCCGCGAGGTGGCCGCGTCGTCACCGGTCTCCTGCGCCAGCTGGACCGCACGGCCCAGCATCGACGTCGCCGTCGCGTCGTCGCCGATCGCTTTGGCGCGTAAACCGTCCTGGATCGCCGACGCGAGCTCGGTCTGGCCGGTGTAGTGGGCTACCTCCGGACTGATCTGAGCGGTCAGCAAGCTGTCTGAGGACCACTTCGCCTTGACCAGACCCTGAGCCTGGACGTCGTCGGCGACGGCGAGCTGGACGCGCGCGGCCAGCTGTTCCTGACCGATCGCCTTGGGGGCCAGACGCACGGCCACGTGGTAGTCGCGCGTCTCGTCGCCCCAGGCACCCGTGTCATATCCACCGGTGAGCGGGTTGAGGTGGACGCGACGTGCCGACAAGTCCTCCAGCGTTGGTGAGACCTGCTTGACGAAGAGCACCTCGGCGCCCTGCGGTGCCCACACCCGCAGCTGGGTGTCGCTCACGCCGCGACCCATCGACTGCTCCATCAGCTGCGCAAAGTCCTGCGGCAACCCGTCCCAGGTCCGGATCAACTCGACGGTGCCCATCAGAGCTTCCGCGATCCGCCGGACCTCAGCCACCTGCCAGGCCGCGCCGAGCCCCCGGCAGTCGGCCTGGTAGCGCCCCCGCACCTGCTCGATCGCCCAGGACAACTCATCGGGGGTCTCGTGCTGGTTGGCGCCGTCGGTGAGCAGGATGGCGTGCCGCTTCGACAGGCTCGGCACGGTGCCGAAGAGCTGTCCCGCAGCAAGCAGCCACCGACCCATCGCGGTGCCACCGCCGGGCGCCAGCTGCTGCAGTGATCGCTTGGCCTCCAGCCGGGTCTGTGCCGACATCCGTGCCATCGCCGCGTTGGTCCCGTTGGGGTAGCACAGGGAGGCCTCGTGATTGCCGGCCACGACCGCAAACCACACGCCGTCGACGATCTGGTCAAGTGCCGCCGACGCGGCATACGCCGCCGCCTGCACGCCCTGGACGTCCATCGATCCCGACACGTCCACGATGATGATCTCGCCGGTCTCGCCAGAGGCCGAGCTCATCGCTGTGACGGTGCCGGCCCCCGTGCAGGTCAGCGACACGATCGCGTGGACGTCGGTGCCCCCATCGGGGAGGAACTCGTTCTGGTGGACCGTCGAGGTGAAGTCAGCCATGGTTTCCATCTTGCCCCGAGTCGGCCGCCACACTCACGTCGGGCAGCTCTGCGGGGCTCTGGTGGGTGGCGCCGGTGGGCTCTTCGGCCCGGGCGTCCTGGGGGTATGCGGTGTCCCCGGTCCGCAGGAGCGCGGCGGTGATGTTGTCCCCGCCACCCTGGTCGTTGGCCCAGTCGATGAGGGCCTGGGCGACGGTCAGCGGGTCGGGGCCGACGCGCTCGGCAGCGCGGAGGACAGCGAGCAGGTCGTCCGGCTCGGAAGCGTAGTTCCACAGGCCGTCTGAGCAGAGCAGGAGCCACCCCGGTGCTCGGACGTCCTGGGTCACGAGCGACGGTTCCTGGTCGGGGGAGTCGAGGCCGAGCCAGCGGGTGATGGTGTGGCCGAGAGGACCCGACTCTGCGGAGACACGGTCCACCCCGCTCTCGATCTGCTCTTGGGCCAAGGAGTCGTCGCGGGTGAGCAGCACGGGTCCACCCTCGTCTGGCATCCAGTAGGCCCGGCTGTCACCGATGGTGCCCACCGTCGCGGTGCCGTCCTCGATGACCGCCGCGACATAGGTGCACGAGGGCGCCGAGTCGGGGAACTCCTCGCCCACCTGTTCGACGGCCCTCGCCGCCGCTGCCGTGGCCGTGCTCAGTCGGGAAGTCGGCTCATCGTCGCTGGTGCTCAGGACCTCGATCGCGGCGAACGCCGCAGCGAGGCTTGCCTCCGCAGATCGGGTGGCAGTGGTGACGCCATCGCAGACGACCAGCGCCACGCGGGTCGGGTCGTCCTCCTGCGCCCACACCGCCATGGCGTCTTCGTTGTCGGTGTGCCGAAGACCGCGGTCACAGACCGCCCCGACCCAGGGCGAGGGCCGGGCGGAAAAGTGATGGCGGGGATCCGGGCGGCGCTGGCCGCACTCGGTGCACCAGCCGTCGGCGTCGAACTTGCCGCCACACCGGCAGGTGCCGTGGTCGACCACTTCGACCGGCTCCGGCTCGGAGGCCGGAGGCAGATCGCCGCCGAGGACGAGCATCGGGGTGGGCAGCGGAGGCGGGCCCTGCGAGAAGGGCTCCGGCTCTGGCTCGGGGGGCTCGATGGGGTCGGGAGGCTGCAGCGGCTCAACAGGGTCGGGGGGCTGCAGCGGCTCGATGGGGTCGGTCGTGTCGGTCATGTCCAGCTCCAGGGGCGGATGGCGTTAGCACGGTCGATGAGGGCAGCGCGTTCCTGCGGGTCGGGGGTGTAGTCGGCGAGGAAGTGGTATTCCGTCTCGACCGCGCGACGAAGAGCGTCACTGGTTACCGGTACCTCGCCGAGACGCCAGTCCGGCTTCTCGCCGTGCTGGGCGATCTGCTCGAGCGCCTGCTCGTAGATGGTGACATTGAACTGCGCTCGCTGGCGCGGATCCAGAGTCAGTCGGGAGACGGCGTGGACGCTCTCGCGGAGGTCGGCCAGGGTGCCGCGGCTGCGCAACAACTCGGCCCGCAACCAGCGGGCGCGCGGATGGGCGCGGCTGTTGGCGGGGACCGAGTCGAGCGCCGCGATCGCGCCCGACTCGTCGTCGCGGCTGAGCCGGACGCGGTGCAGACCGAAGGCAGCGGGCGCAACATACCCAGCATCCGTCCGCCACGCGCGTGCGTAGTCGAGCTCGGCCGCCTTGCTGTAGCCACCCAGCTCACTGGACAGCGCGAGCGCCAGGCGCGGCGCGATCTCGCCCGGCAGCGCATCTCGGACCGCGGCGAAATGCCCCGCCGCGGACTGGCCGACCGCGGTCACATGAGCCGGGTCGTCCCCGACCTGCGACAGGGACCACAACCCCCGCATCCAGGAGGCTCGCCAGTCCCAAGGGTCCTCAGTGATCAGTCCGCGGACCGCGTCGTCGACCCACTGCTGCTGCCCCATCGCGATCCCCGTGCGAGCGCGAGCGAGGAGCACCTCGGGCGTCTGCTCCAAGGCGCCGAGCAGCTCCTGGTGCAAGGTCGCAGGATCGGTCACTGGCAGCGAGGAGATCCAGTCGAGCATCGGGTCGGTGTCATCGCGCTGCAGCTGCGGCAGCTCCCACCACGACAGTGTCTCTCCGGTGGAGGCCGGCGCCTCGAACGCCGTGGAGTGGGCGCTCATCGTCGCCGCGTGGTCGCTCGGAGCGGCCACGACCTGGCGCAGCACGCCGATCATCTGGGTGCGCAGCTCGTCGATCGTCAGGAAGCGGTCGTTGGGATCGGCCGCGCAGCACCTGGCTACGAGGCGATAGAAGGCGTCGTGCTCGACGAAGGGTGGCACCTGGCTGGTGGGCGGCAGGGAGGCGACATACTCCGACTGATAGCCGCGAAATTCGAAGGTGAGCACGCACAACGTGCGGCCGATCGTGTAGATGTCGGATGCGATGGACGGGCCGATCTCAGCCACCTCAGGAGCCTGGTAGCCGACTGTCCCGAAGATTGCGGTCTCCAGGTCATCCTGTCGACGCACGCCGCCGAGGTCGATGAGCTTGACGCCATCACCCTCCTGGATGAGGTTGTCCGGCTTAAAGTCGCAGTACAGCAGCCCGAGATCGTGCAGGTGGGCCAGGGCCGGCAGCACCTCGAGCACGAAGGCGAGCGCTTGGTCCACGGGGAAGGGGGCGTAGCGTCCGGAGGCGGCCATCCGCTGCTTGAGCATCTGCTTCAGGCTGGTGCCACCGACGTACTCCATCACCGTGTAGGCGTCGCCGTCGTGGGTGACCACGTTGTAGATCTCGACGATGAGCGGGTGCTTGACCTGGGCGAGGAACTGTTGCTCGGCCACCGCGGCGTCGAGGGCGTCGCTGTCGCCGGTGTTGAGCAGGCCCTTGAGCACCACCCAACGGTCGGAGACATTCTTGTCGCGCGCGAGGTAGATCCAGCCCATGCCGCCATGGGCGAGGGCACCGACCACGGCGTACTGGCCAGCGACGAGCTCGCCGGGGGCCAACTTGGGGGTGAACGAGTAAGGGGCACGGCACTGGGGGCAGAAGCCCTGCTGCCGGCCCTGGGCCTCGCCTGCCGAACGACCGACGTCGGCGCCGCAGTTGGGGCACACGCGCCGGTCCTCGGGCACCTGGGCGTCGGTCATCACCGATGCCGCTGGGTCGGCGGTCGGCACCGGCGGCACTTGCGTCAGGCCCATGCCGAGCTTGGAGCGCCGGACAGCCGCGTGCGCGCGCTGACGACGGACCGTCGCTGCCCGCACTGCCTGACGAGTCTGACCCGGTGCCGGAGTGGCGACCTGTCCGGCGCTGCCGGAGGCTTGGGGTCCCGGACTGGGCTCTTCCCCTGCACCGTCCCCCGGGAGGCCGCCGTCCGCAACAGATGGAGCCGAGGCGGACACTGACGCGGACTCCGCCCCGGTGGGTCCGGCCTGGGGATCGTGAGAGAAACTCGAGATAGGCGTCGCCACCGGCGCCTGGGACGGCTCGGGGGCGCCGCAGACGTTGCACCAGCCGTCCTCGTAGGAGCCGGTGCAGCCCGGCTCAACACACCGGTTCACAGGCTCACCCCCATCGTCCGAGCGAAGGTTTCCTGGGCCTGGACGAGTGCCTCGAGCTGGGTCAGGTCGGTCGGGCTCGTGTCGATCAGCACCTGCGACTGCGCGACCAGCCCCGACATCGCAGCGCGGGCGTCGCTGCCCTCGCGCAAGGCGTCGCGGAGCCTGCCGGCACGGGTGATGAGGTCTTCTCGTCGGGCCAGGGCTGCGGCATAGGTCGACTGGGCCATGCTCAGTGCCCGGTCGACGCGCTCGAGCTTGGACAGGTAGGCGGTGAGCTCGTCGGGGTCGGCAGGGATGGCACCCAGCGCGGTGACGTCGGGGATGCCGAGTGTCGGTGCGGGGGAGAGGGCCTGGCGTGCGCGCTCGGCCAGGGCCCGGACCGCCAACCCCCTGGCGGAGAGCTCGTTGGCCTCACGGGTGGCGCGAGCGTGGTCGACCCTCGCGTGCGCGCGTGCGGAGGCGGCGACGATCAGATCGCGCTCGGTCATCGCGGCCCGTGCCTCCAGCGGTGCGATGAGGCCTCCGACGTCGGCTCCGCGCTGGACCCGCTCGGTGATGTCGTCGAGACGGGCGTCCAGGGCGAGATAGACCTGCGCCGCGGAATCCCGACGCCCTGCGGGGATGAGCGCCACCTGGTCCGCGACCCGCTCGACGGTCTGGCGCAGCGAGCGCAGCCGTCCGGTGACGTCAGGGTCGGTGCCGTCCAGCCGCAGCCGTGACCGCAACGAGGAGGCCAGGGAGTCAGAGAGCCGGCAGGCCTCGGGCAGCGAGACTGCCAAGGCCTGCCCACTTCCGCGGGAGCCGACCTGCTCGAGGCTTCCCCAGATCAGGGTGGTGATGCGGCGGCGTTCGCTCTCGCCCACGCGACCGCTATCCCAGGTGGCGGTGAGCAGCTCGAGGCGCTCGCAGACCGCTTGCCACAGCGTCATCGACAGGGTCACGTCCGCGGTGACGGCGTGCTGCTCCAGCGGTGTGGTCAGCCCCATCGCTGCCTGGTCGAGGGCGTCGAGCTCGGTGCGTCGGCGGTCCTTCCAGGTGATCAGGGCGTCGAGATAGCGCAGGATCTCGCGTTGGTCGACGTCGGTCCCCAGCGCTCCCGGGGCCTGCGGCGCGACGGCATACGCGGTGTTCATGCTGTGTCCTTCTCGCGCCGTCGGCGAACTGTGTCGACGGCGAGTGCGCTGGCGGCCAGCAGCGCCGACAGCGCACCCAACGCCAGGCTGAGGGGGGAGAGGCTGGCCCGGTCCAGGCTGCTGACGACATCGGCGCGCGCTGCCGCCACCGTCGCCGCGCGTTCGTCCATGACGACCTGCCCGGCCCGCGAGACGGCGACGCCGGCTGCATAGACCTGGGGGGTGTCGATCGCCTCCCCGAGCTCAGTGCGAGCCTGCACGTAGGCGGTGCGCCCGGACGATTCCCCCAGGTCTTCGAGGCGCTGGGCATCGGTCCAGTAGCCGGTGTCGCTGCGATAGCTGTTGCGCAGTCGGTAGGCGGTCTCCAGATCACGCTGGATGAGGTCGGTGGCGTCGCCTGCTGCAGACAGGGCACTCTGATGCGCCTGCGCGGCGACCTTTACCGGCGTTGACGCCCCGAGCTGCGCCACCAGGGCGATCCCACAGGCGGCGGCCGCGACGACGAGGGCAAGGGAGCTCCAGGCGCGCGCACGCCAGGCCAGGATCAGCAGCAGCAGCAATGCGCCGAGCGCGATGGTCCCGGCGATCGGAGCCAGAGGCGAGGTGGCCAGCGCGGTGTCACGCAGCCTTTCGACGTCCCTTCGGGACACGGCATAGTCCGTCCCGTCACGCAGGCTGGTCCACGTGGTCAGGGCGTTGACCGGGTTGACACCGTCCTGGAGCACGAGCGTGACACCGTCGCGAAGACTGTCGGCGTAGTAACTGTTCTGCAGCGGATAGGCGGTCGCCGCGGCGTCGACAAGGGCCAGGGTCGCGGGCACGCCGTCGATGAGGTCGACTTTCTGACCGGCCAGGTGCGCGGAGGTGTCCTCGTCCAGCTGGAGGCCGATCTGTTGCCACGCGGCGCGTTCCTCGTCCGCGGCGACGAACGACGCGACGGCCTCGGGGTCGCCATCGACCTGTCCGGCGAGGACTCCAGTGACCAGGACGCTCACAACGGCCGCGCCGGTGAGGACCCTGGCCATGGTGCTGTTGCCGAAGGTCGAGCGCACCCTGGGCGGTGTGGAGACCCGGACCAGCGGCACGCCGGCTTGGGCCAGGCCTTGCTGACTCATCTTCTTGCGGAGGTGACGCTCGTGCTTATCGAGCTCGCGCTGGGCCCGATCGATCTCGGCCTGCTGCCGGTTCAGCTCCCGCTCCGTCCGCGCGCGGTCGCGCTCAATCTCCTCCTTGGCCAGGAGCTGCTGCTGCTCGATCTCGCGCTGCGCCTGTTCCTGCTGCCGGCGCACCTGCTCCGGAGTGGTGTCCTCGACGTCGGGCTGATCCCGGCCCAGGATCAGCATCGGGGGTGGCTGCGGTCCGTCTTGGCGATCGCGATCGTTCATCGGTAGTCCTTCAGACGCTGGGAAAGGCCGGTCCAGGCCAGGGCGGCGGCCACCAGCCCGAGGAGGAGCGCGACGCCGGCAGTGATGGTCGCGGTCGTGCCCACACCGCTGACCGAGGGGGAGAGTTGCTCGTCGAGGCGGGTGCGAAGGCTCTGTGCCGTCTGGGTGAAAGCGTCTTGCGTCCCGGCGATCACCTCGAGCCGAGCCTTGGCGCCCTCGGTCGTGACGAGGGTGTCCACGCCCGTGGTCGCCGAGCGCCAGGAGCTGCTGGTCGTGGACTGGCCGAGAGCGTTGACCGATTTCGTGGCCCGGTCCACCGCGTCGGTGACGCGGTCCTCCAGCCCCAGCGCCACGGCATACTGTGCCGATCTGGCCTGCAGCACGTCCTCGAGGGCGGTCGCAGTCTGGGACGCGTCGCCGACCGCCTGGTCGTAGTTCACCGGGAGCGCTGCCGGGTTGAGCGAGACATAGGTGAGCCAGCCGGTGATCGCGGTCGCGATCAGCAGCCGGACGTTGACGATCCTGCGGGTCATCAGCGCGAGCCAGATCAGGATGCCGATCAGCACCAGGGTGGCCACGCCACCGACGGCGGCGGTCAGGCCAGAGCGGGAGCCGGTGTTGAGGCTCGTCGCCGCATCGGCGGCGATCGTGTCGCTGGTGCTGACCGCCCGACGCGCGGCCTCCGAGCTGGCGGCGTAGTCCTTGGTCGCGGCGTCGCGATCGGTGCCGGACCGTTGGACGGCGGACTGGGCCAGGAGCCCGGCGTCGACGATGTCCTCGGCCACGCTCGCGTGGGCCCCCTCGCTGCCCGAGCGCGCGTTCTGCGTCGCGGCACTGCGGAGATGCTCGGCAAACGACGGCGACTGTGTGGTGGCGTCCACGCTGCCGACGCCGTCCACTCCCACGACGGACTCAGCGACCGACTGCGCGACGATGAGGTCCGCCTCGGACACCTCGACGCCGGTGCGCTCAGCGGCGACCCACTGGGCGGCGATGACGTTGGGCGTGGCGTTGACGCCGCTGGTGTCGAAGGTGCCGGTCGCGACGACGCCGGTGAGCAGGGCCGCCGCGGTGGCCAGACCGCGGGCCAGGCGCAGACGCGACGTCGTGGCGGAGCGCGTCGGCTGCGGGGCGGGGCTGGCCTGGGCGGTGGGTTGGAGGCCCGATGCGGGCTGGACGGCGGCAGTCTGGACGGCGGTGGCCGGCTGGGTCTGGCTCGCAGGTGCCCCGGGCGGGGCATAGGCGTGGTGAGCGCCAGGTGGGGCCACCTGACCCTTGACCTGGGGCGTCGATGGTGGCTGGCCCTGCGCAGGATCGGGCGTGCTCATTCGACCTCCCCGGGTGCGGGCGCGACCACGTCATCCCCGTCCGTCGTGCGTCCGTCGATCAGGCCCTCGTCGGTGCTGCCCTCGCACCTCGTCGTCGACAGGTCGATCGCGTCCCGGTCCTCGAAGTCGCCGCGCTCCAGCGTCCGAAGGGCCTCCACGTCCACGTGGTCTGCGTCCCGAAGGCGCCAGGCCTGCCGCCCGATCGCGGCTTCTAGGAGGTTGCGTGAGAAGCGCCCGTTGCCGAAGCTCGGTCCTCGCGGTGTCGCGGCGAGCAGCTCCCGGAAGCGTTCGGTCGCCTCCGGGGAGAGGTCGTAGTCCATCTTGTCCGCGAGCGAGTGCTGGATCGCGACGAGCTCGTCGTCGGAGTAGTCGTCGAACTCGATGATGGTGCGAAAACGGCTCTCCAGCCCGGGGTTCATCGAGATGAACTCGGCCATCGGAGCCGGATAGCCGGCCACGATCACCACGAGCTCGTCGCGGTGGTCCTCCATCTCCTTCACGAGGGTGTCGATGGTCTCCTTGCCGTACTGGTCGCTGTTGAGGCTGTAGGCCTCGTCAATGAACAGCACGCCACCGAGCGCCGAACTGACGACCTCGGCCGTCTTGGCCGCGGTCTGCCCGAGATAACCAGCGACCAGCTCGCTGCGGTCCACCTCGACGAGCTGCCCCTTGGACAGCAGCTCCAACGCCCGGTAGATGCCGCCGATCAGCCGGGCGACCGTGGTCTTGCCGGTGCCTGGGTTGCCGACGAAGACGAGGTGCCGCGTCAGGGTCGCGACCTTCAGCCCGGCCTCCTGGCGCCGCGCTTCCATCTTGAGCACGGCGACCTGACGGTGGATTTCGGCCTTGACACGCTCCAGGCCGATGAGTTCGTCGAGCTCGGCGAGTAGCTCCTCGACCGTGTGCTCAGGCTGCTGGGGTTCCGGCTCCGGCGGGGTCGGCGGTGCCGACGGGTCCTCCTGGGTCGCCATTGGCTGCGGCGGGTATGCCGTGCCCGTCGCGGGGTCCTGCGCGTCAGCCTGGTCCGCACCCGGGATCGTCGGAGGCATGGCCCCCGGCATCCCCACCCACGGGTCCTGCATCGGGGGAAGGCCCGTGCCGGGGATGCCTGCGCCGGTGGGCTCACCGAGGTGTCCCAGCATCGCGCGGACCCTTTCAGACTGTTCCTGGGCGCGGCGGAGGAGCTCGCTGGACCAGCCACGCAGGTCCACCGGTGCGCTGCTCGTCGGCGCGGCAGGTGCAGGACTGAGCTCGCCGGCAGGGGGCGTGACGACGATGCCCGGTGCGCGCTCGGAGAGCGTGGGCAGGCCCGCCGCGCCGCCGACCGCGCCCAGCTGGACATGGGCGGCCGAGGTGGCCCGCCCCACGCTGATGGACGCGACGCCGGGCACCGTGCAGGCGGAGGTGGCCACGGAGGCCAGCGCCTCGGCATACCCTCGGGCGTGGGCACTGGACTCCTCGACCAGGGTCTGCAGATTGACCGTCGGGATCGCGCCGTAGCGGCGGCCTTTGGAGACCATGCCGAAGAAGTCGCTGGCCGGCCTGCCGAAGGTGCTGCCCCAGGAGCGCGCGAGCTCGCTGGCGCCCACGGAGGACTCCATCACCGAGGCGGCCAACGCCATCCCCTCAGCGCGGACGGTGCCTTCGTCGAGGCCGGCTTCGCGACCGATCCGGGCGAGGATGTCGACCGCGTCACGCAGCGGCTGGGTGTTCATCAGATTCCTTGCGGTGGGGTCAATGGGGTGGCCCCTGGCGGCGGGGTATGCGGCGAGGCGTGCGGTGGGGTGAGCGGCGAGATCGCGCCGGTCGGGTCGTCGACCTGCGGCATCGACGGCAGCGGAGAGGCCTCCGCGTCGATGCGCAGCGCGCCACCGGAGCCTGCGCTGCCGAACTTCTCGGCGATGAACCTCCCCTGCGCGACGAGCTCGCGGGCGTCGTCTCGATAGACCGCGTCAAAAACCCGGTCGAGGGCCAGGCCGAGCAGGTCAAGCTGGTCGACGAGCACCATGAGCGAGGTCTTGGCTCCATCGACGGGGCGGGTGTCGGCATACCTGCGAGGGAGTCGCTGATAGCTGCCGATCGCCTCGGGCAGGTAGTCGGTGGCCGTGGCCATCACCGTGTAGCCGAGGTCGCTGCCGCTGATCCGCTTGAGGCGGGGCACGGTGTCGCGGGCCGTGTCGATGACCCGCATCGCGCGAGCGACCACGACGGAGGGCAGGGCGCTGGAGGTGAGCAGGCCCTGGGTCTGGTCGAGGGCGGCATACACGTCCTCGGCGGTCGGCGGCGCCGGCAGGACCATCCGCTCGGTGTCGGGGGTCGCTGGAGCCCGACCCAGCATCCGGTCCAGGAGGTCGCCAAACCCCACGCTCAGCCTCCGGTGGGGGAGGCGTCACCCAGGTCCAGAGAGCCGCCCATGAGCCGTGCGTCGGTTCGCTTGGTGCGGTCGAGGTATTCGCGGGACTTCTCGACCTCGCCCTCGAGCACGCCGATGGTCTGGGACATCGAGTCCAGCGCCTGGGAGCGGAAGTTGTCGATCGCGTCCATCGTCTCGTAGATGTTGGCGAAGGCGGCCTGCAGCTGGTCCAGGCCGAGCGTGGCGGAGGCCGCCTGCTGCTGGATGGCGACCGAGTTGTCGCGCAGCATCTCCGAGGTGCGCTGGATCATGTCTGAGGTCGTCGCGTTGAGGGCGGTGATCTGGTCCAGCACGAGGCGCTGGTTGTTGAGGGCTTGGGCGACCAGGACGGCAGTGCGCAGGGCGCTGACGGTCGTCGTAGAGGCGCGGTCGACCCCCTTGATGAGCTCAATGTTGTTCTTCATGATGATGTCGATCGCGAGGTAGTTCTGGATCGACACGGCGAGCTGGGTGAGCAGGTCCTGGTGCTTCTGTCGGACGTAGAAGAGGACGTCCTCACGCATGGCCTTGGCGGTCTCCGGGTCGGTCTCCTCAAGCGTCGCGACGTGCGCGGAAACTGAGGTGTCGAGCTGCTCAGCGATGTAGACGTACTGGTTGAGGCGGCCCATGGTCTCCCAGAGCTGCTGCTTCTCCATGTTGAGCGCGGCATTGTCCTTGCTCAGCTCGTCCTGGCCGCTGCGCAGCGCGTGCAGGATGCCGTCGAGGTGCTTCTCGGCCGACTCGTACTTGCGGAAGTAGTCGCGCAGCCGGTCGCCGAACGGGATCATCCCCAGGACTTTCTTGGTGCCCTTGGCCTGGCCAGGGTCGAGGTCCTCCACTGTCCGGCGCAGCTCCATCAGGGTGCGACCGACCTTGGACTCCTTGGAGATCCCGCCCTCGTTGAGCGCCCGCACCGGTGACTTCAGCAGACGGTTGGACGTCTCGGCGGCCGAGCGGATCTCGGTATCGCCCATGGTGCGGACGTCAGCGGCGCGCTTGGCGAACTCCGGCGACTTGGTCTCGGTCTGAGTCAGGCCGTGCAGATACTCCTGCACCTTCGCATCGAGGACGGGGATCGCTTCGGCGGAGACCTGCGGCGCCATCCTGGGCGCGGCCGTGTCGGCGACGGGCTGGCTCGGCGCGGGCGCGGTCAGCACCAAGGGAGTCGCTCCCGTCGGCTCCGGGGCCGCGAGCTGCTGTGGCTGGTCGGACATCTGATTCTCCTCGGTTCGCGCGGCAGAGGCCCCCATCAGGACACTGCCTCTGCTCTGACTGGCCCATTGTGTCTTGAGTTGCTCCGAGAAGCACAGGGGGACATCCCCCGGGTCCTGGGACGAAGGCACTCCCCAGGTGGAAGAGCGCCGTCTCAGAGCAGTAGGCGGTAGCCGAGCAGGTTGATGCCGGGGACGGGGGTCCAGTCGAGTTCCGGGACCCGGTGGAAGCCGCAGGTCTCATAGAGACGGTGCGCGCTGGTCATCCACTCTGCGCTGCAGAGCACGACTGCCTGGTAGGCCTCCCGCTCGCTACGCTCGATAACTGCCTGCACCAGGGCGGAGCCGACGCCGCGGCCCTGGGCTGGCGGGTCCACGGCCAGCATCCGAAACTCCGCCTCACCTTGCCTGGAAACCTCACGCTGACCCGAGCCGATCCCCGCCCAGGTCACTGTCCCCACGATCTGCCCGTCCATCTCCGCCACCCAGACCTCGGCGTCGACAGCCCGACCGGCGCTGTCGCGCAAGGCTGCCCAGTAGGGAGCTTCGGGGGCCATCCGGCTCGGGGCGTAGGCCCGGACGAGCAGGTCGCCGATCGCGCCGTAGTCGTCGGTCGAAGCGCTGCGGATGATCACGCTGGCACGATAGCGCCGGGCGGGGTGCTCATCGGCGCAGCGACAAGCCGACGGAGACCTCGTCGCCAAGCTCGATCCCTTCGGCGGCCCTCACCTTGTCCTTGACGGGCACGAAGAAGGATCCCTCGCGGGGCCACAGCGACGTGCTGAAGTCGGTGGACCCGATCCGGACGGTCACCGGGATCATGCCCCAGCCGTAGGTGACCTCACGCGCGACCCCCTGCACCCACGCCGCCTCCTCCGGCGGAAGGATCACGAAGTGAAACGGTGCGGGGCCGCGCCACTCGATGATCTCTCCGCTGAACGTCAGATCGAGGTCTGTCTCCTCCATGGCGTCGACGCTAGCGGCAGTCGCGGACAGCTGTCGTCCTCAATCGGGGGGCGGCTCGGAGGTGAGCGATAGTGTCTGAGCGTGCCCGATGACGAAGCGACGCAGGAGACCCTTCTTCGGACGAGGCCGACCGGACTCATCGACCGGCTGCCTCCCCGTCCGACGGACCGGTCGTGGACCGACGAGGCCGTGCGGCGGTTGCGCGCCGATGCCAACCGCAGCGCCGACACGCACCTGATCAAGTTGCGCATGCCGGCAGGGTGGGACGTCGACGTCTATCTCAAGGACGAGTCGACGCACCCGACCGGCAGCCTGAAACATCGGCTCGCGCGCTCGCTCTTCCTCTACGCGCTGTGCAACGGCGTCATCCGCGAGGGCACGACGGTCATCGAGGCGAGCTCGGGGTCGACTGCGGTCAGCGAGGCCTACTTCGCCCGAAGGCTAGGGCTGCCTTTCATCGCGGTGATGCACCGGGACACGAGCCTGGAGAAGATCGCGCTGATCGAGCGGGAGGGGGGCTCGTGCCATCTCGTCGATGATGCGGCGGCGGTGTATGACGTGAGCCGGGAGCTGGCCGAGCGCTACGACGGCTACTTCATGGACCAGTTCACCTATGCGGAGCGGGCCACGGACTGGCGCGGTAACAACAACATCGCGGAGTCGATCTTCGAGCAGCTCGCCCTGGAGCCGCACCCGGTGCCGGCGTGGGTCGTGGTCGGCGCGGGCACCGGAGGAACCTCCGCGACGGTCGGACGCTACGTCCGCTACAAAGGTCACCCGACGCGGTTGTGCGTGGTGGATCCGGAGGGGTCTGCCTTCCTCCCAGCATTCGCCGGAGAATCGGACGGCTTCGAGCCGTGCGGGTCGGCGATCGAGGGGATCGGTCGGCAGCGTGTCGAGCCGAGCTTTGTGCCGGGTGTCGTGGACCGGATGTGCGGCGTGCCGGACGCGGCCTCGATCGCGGCGATGAACTTCCTGAAGACCCAGGTCGGACTCTCGGCGGGCCCCTCGACGGGCACCTCGCTGTATGCGGTGCTGCGGCTGGCGTGCGAGATGCGAGCAGAGGGCACGCCAGGCTCGATCGTGACCCTGCTCTGCGATGACGGCAGCCGCTACGTCGACACCTACTGCTGCGACGACTGGGTGGTCGATCGGCAGTGGGACCTGAGGCCGTATCGGCGGGTGCTGGAACGGGCGTGGGACACCGGCGTCTGGGACGAGAGCTGACCGGACGGTCGGCCCTGCCACACCGGGCGGTCGCTGCAGCCGTTCAGCGGCCGGCTGACCCAGACGTAGGCTCAGGACCGTCCGCGCTGCGGAATAGTCCGGGTCCTCGCAGGCTTGCCTCTGCTGGCCGCACGCCTCAGCACCAGGAGCATCCACGTGGCACAGACCGCACCCCGCATTACCGACGAGACCCGCCGCGCGGGTTTACGGCAGATGCGTTTCGTCGCCACCGGCCTTCTCGTGCTGATGGCCATCGTCTACGTGCTCACCCACGGCCGCGACGGCGCCTGGGCTTACGTCAACGCCGCCTCCGAGGCCGGGATGGTCGGCGCCTTCGCAGACTGGTTTGCCGTCACGGCGCTCTTTCGGCACCCCCTAGGCATCCCGATCCCGCACACCGCGCTCGTGCGCCGACGCAAGGACGAGCTGGGGGCGAGCCTGGAGCAGTTCGTCACCGACAACTTTTTGACGCCGCAGGTCATGCGTGAGAAGTTCCTCGACGCGCAGGTCGTGCGGCGTCTCGCCGACTGGCTGCGCCAACCCGAGAACGCCGAGCGGATCGTCTCCGAGGCGGTCCCCTTTCTCCGTCGCGGCATCGAGCGGATCGACGAAGAGGAGCTCCGCGTGCTGGTCGACGAGCTCGTCATCCCGCGCGTGCGTCGAGAGCCGTTGTCGCCCCTTGCCGGTCACCTGCTCGAGCGCGTCGTCGAGGACGGGTCACACCATGGCCTCGTCGACCTCGCCATCCGGGAGCTGCACGCTTGGCTGGCGCTCCACCAGGACCAGGTCGAGGCCATCGTCCGGTCCCGCGCTCCGGTCTGGGCTCCCACCTGGGTCAACGACCAGGTCACCCGCCGGGTCTACACCGAGACCTTGCGCTGGGCCAGCGACGTCAGGGACAACCCGGAGCACCAACTGCGGATCGCCGTAGACGACTACCTCGCGGAGATGGGCAGGGACCTGCAGAAGGATCAGCGCACGATGGAGCGCTTCGAGTCCCTCAAGGAGCGTCTCCTCGATCATCCCCAGGTCAGCCAGACCGGCGTGCGGCTCGGGGAGACCCTGCGCTCGGCGGTGCTGGATGCCCTCGACGACCCCTCTGGGCATCTGCGCACGAAGATGGCGACTGAGCTGGCCGACCTCGGCACCAAGGTCGTCCTGGACGACACCCTGCGCGCTCGGCTGGACGCGTGGAGCGCTGACCTGGTCGTCAGCCTGGTCACGCGCTACGGCCCCGAGATCACTTCGGTCATCTCCTCGACCATCAAGCGCTGGGATGCCGACGAGGCCTCCGACAAGATCGAGCTGCACGTCGGACGTGACCTGCAGTTTATCCGGCTCAACGGCACGATCGTGGGCGCGCTGGTCGGACTGATCATCCACGTGGTCTCCACGTTCCTCTGAGCGCTGACGCCGCCCACTGGCGGCGCTCCTGTGGATAACTCCAGCGGACAGGTGGCCTTTCGGGGCACGCTCCCAGCTATGAGTTTTGACGATCTTCCCCGCGACTGGCCGAGCCGTCCGCTCCGCGACCCGGACTTCACCGCCGATGTGCTGGACCTGTGTGTCAGCGACCAGGACCGCACCGCCGGCGGCCTCGCGGTGCTCTTCTGCCGCCGCGATGACACTCTTGCTCAGCCGGTCTTCGTGGGCGACATCCCCGACGAGCAAGGACTGCTGGACGCCCTGGTCAGCCTGGGCCGCGCGACCGTGGAAATGCCGCCGGTCGCCGGCGCCGTGATGGCCATCGTGCGTCCCTGGGGAGCGGTGTGCGACGGGGACCGCCGAGCGCACCAGCAGGCGATCGAGGTGTGCCGGGGGGTGGGGATCACCTTGCTCGGCATGTATGTCGTGACCCGCACTTCGATCTCGTGCCTTCCGGTGGCCCCAGAGCTGGTCCGTGGCACCGGGGCCGCCTAGCGCCCGGCCTGGGCCAGGAACGACACGATCTCGGAGGTGTGTCGCAGCAGGATGCCCAGGTGGCCCGCCTCCGTGTCCTCTACCAGCGGGACCCCCAACCGGTGCGCCAGGGACCGGCCGGACTCTACGGCGACGGTGCGATCTCGCGTCCCGTGCCAGACCTGGACCTGCGGCCGGCCGGCTCGGTCCGTGCCCGCAGACTCGGCCCGTCGCAGCGCCGCAGCCGCCCGGTCCAGCGACGGGCTCCAGTCGGTGGCCAGCAGCTTGTCGTCGTGCGCCCACCCCTGGGGTCCGGGTGCCACCGCGTGCTGCCACGCCCGCGCCAGGGTGCGCACGACCCCCGGAGTCGGCACCTGATGGCGCAACGCTGGTATCTGCCTCATGAGCGGGTGCACCAAAGAGACCGCAGCCCCGGCAGCACGGTCCAGCCCCGGCAGCCGCGCGACCCAGGTCACAACGGGTAGCAGGATGCGGCGCCACCACAGCTCCCTCGCGGTGAGCCTGACACCGCCGTGGTCCGATGCATCCGTCCGAGGGCTCTCCGTCACCAGCGCGGCCGGTGCGACCAGGGCGGCCGCCGTGATCCGTCCCGGCCAGGCGGCCAGGCACGCCACGACATAGGGTCCGCCGCCTGACCAGCCCAGGAGCGCGAAACGTCCAAGCCCGAGCTGGTCTGCACACTCGGCCACTGTCTGCGGCCAGTCGGCGACCGTCCGCTCCTCCCGGTGGGGCGAGCGACCCATCCCTGGGCGATCCAGACTGATGATCCGCACCCCGGCCCGATGTGCTGCCGGCCCGAGCAAGGCCGCCTCCGTGCGCGACCCGGGCACCCCGTGGAAGTAGAACGCGGGGACGCCGTCGGGGTCGCCATACTGCGACCATGCGATGGTCCTGGACCCCACCATGAGGCGCCCGGGGTGCAGCGGCTCGCCGGCCCCCATCACCAGATCCCCGGATCTGTGTCAGTCTGAAAGCACATGACCCGCAGACGGAGGTCAGTCGAGGGAAGTGGTGACGTGCCAGAGCGATCCGGGCGGGCCGCCATACCTCCGGAGTCAGAGCCGTTGACACCAGCGCGATGGGCGTGGCCTGCCCGCGCCGGCCACGCCGTCGTGCGGGCGCCCGTCTCCGTCGGGCTGGCCGTGCTCGTGACCGTGGTCGCCCTGCTCGGTGCCCGGGCCAGCGAGTGGCTCGAACCGGCCGTCGTGCAAGATCTGGGCCTGACCGGGCCGGAAGTGGTCACCTCCCTACTGTCCTCCTCCAACGCGTGGTCCGCAGCGCTCGCCGTCATCGCCTTGCTCACCGTGGGGATCGCCGCCGAACGTGCGATGGGAACTCTTCGGTATGCCGTGACCGGCCTCCTCGGCAGCGTCACCTCGATGCTCGTCACCGTGGCGTTGTGCCACGGCATCGCGCGCCTCGATCCAGGGTGGGGCCAGCACCTCCTCACCGCGCCGATGGGCTCGCCCTGGGTGTGGCTGGCCGTCACGGGACTGGCGGCCTCGGTGCGGCTGCCCACGATGTGGCGCCGCCGGGCCTGGGCCGCGATCTTCGTCGTGCTCGGTGTCGTCGTGCTCTTTGCGGGGGAGCCGGGAGACCTGGCCGCGCTCGTCAGCGCGCTGCTTGGACTCCTCGCGGGGGCGCTCCAATGGCCAGATCGGGTGCGACGAGGGCCGGTGGTGGGCAGCCGCAGCGAGGTCCGCGTCCTGATCGCCACGGCCGTCGCCGGCGTCGTCGTGGGCACGGTGCTGTCGCTGGGTTCCACCCATCTGGTCGGGCCGCTGTCGGCGACCAGGTTCGTCTTCGCCCAGGCCAGTTACGACGCTAACCAGGTGGCTGCCATCTGCGCGGACGCGAACCGGGGGCGGGAGTGCGTCCGCGCGACCTATGTCCTCAAGAGCGCGGGTGTCGGCGCCCTGGTGCTCGCCATGCTGCCTCTTCTGATCCAGTTGGTGCTGGCGGAGGGACTGCGGCGAGGACGGTGGGCCGCGATGGTCGGGACGGTGGCGCTCAACCTCCTGCTGGCCGGACTCGCGGCCGCGCACGCAGCCCTCCTCTCCTGGCACCAGGAGCCGTGGATCCTTGGACGCCACCTCGACCTGGATCTGAGCCCCTGGCCGGGCGCACGCCTGGGGGTGCCGATCCTCGTCCCCGCGCTGCTCGTCCTGCTCGTTTTGCTCAACCGGCGGGCGTTCCGGGTGCGTGCCGCACCAGGGACCTACCTGCGGTTCTGGTGGCGGGTGGGCCTGTCCGTCCTGGCAGTCCTGCTGGCCATCGTGCTGGGCGGCGCGGTGGTGGCAGACCAGTTCGTGCCGAGAGCGACCTTCTCCGGGCTCCTCGGAGATGGGCTTGTGGCGCTCCTGCCCTCGCCGGCGCTGACCGTCCTGACGCCGTTGCTGCTGCCCGAGGGTGAGATCGCCAAGGTGCTGTTGGAATGGCTGCCGATCATCCCGTGGCTGGTGGCCGCAGTTCTCCTCTTCAGTGCTCAGCGGACCGTGTCGGCGCGCACCGAGAGCAGGGAGCACTATCGAGAGCTGGTGCGCGCGGTCGCCCCGCGCACCGCCACCCTCGCCTGGATCGGCAGTTGGCAGGGCAGGCGGATTTGGACGTCTCCGACGTGCCGTGCTGCCGTTGCATACCAAGCCCACGGAGGAGTCGCGCTCACTGTTGCCGACCCGGTGTGCGCGGAGCAGGACCTAGCGCAGGTGGTCCGCGAATTTGCCCAGTTCTGCGCCGAGCACTCCTGGGTCCCCGCGCTCTACTCGGTGCACGCGCCCACCGCCGACCAGACCGAGGCGCTGGGTTGGTTCCGTGTCCAGGTGGCCGAGGAGACCGTCCTGGAACTGACGAACCTGACCTTTTCGGGTAAGGCCTTCCAGGACGTCCGCACCGCCATGAACCGGGCGACCAAGGAGGGGGTCACGTCAACCTGGACGACTTGGGCGGAGGCGTCGCTGCGGACCCGGGCGCAGATCAGCGCGATCTCTGAGGAATGGGTGGCCGACAAAGCGCTTCCCGAGATGGAGTTCACTCTCGGCGGGCTCGCCGAACTCGACGACCCCGAGGTCCGGCTGCTCCTGGCCCAGGACGCCGACGCAGTGGTGCAGGGGGTGACCTCCTGGCTGCCCATCTATGCCGACGGCGCCAAGACCGGTCTGACGCTGGACTTCATGCGGCGCCGGGAGGGTGGCTTCCGGCCAGTCATGGAGTTTCTTATCGCGCGTGCGGCGCTGGACGCGAAGGCAGACGGGCTACGGGTGCTGTCCCTGTCCGGGGCGCCACTGGCGCGCGCACCGCAGGCCGATGTCGACCCGCCCGGGCCGGAGCAGCCGCCAGAGGCTGCCCCCGTGGCCCCGGAGGACGAGACGCTGGTGCAGTTGCTGGACCTGCTGGGTCGCATCCTTGAGCCCGCCTACGGTTTCCGCTCGCTGCACGCCTTCAAGGCAAAGTTTGGGCCGACGTACGCGCCGATGTACCTCTGCTTCCCCGATCCCGCGGACCTCGCTGTGGTCGGACGCGCGGTGGCCCAGGCCTACCTGCCAGAGATGTCCCTTTCCGGGCTGCTTCGGGTCGGCCGCACCCTGGTCCGAGGACCGTCGTGAGACAGGCCCTCGGCGCGATCCCGCTGCTGATGAGCGGCACGGTCGTGGCCTGCTGGATCGCCGCGGTCGTGCTCGTCGGGGCGCTGTGGTCGACCCGCACGAGGCTGTTGGCGCTGCCGCCCCAGCTGCTCCTGGCCACGGTCGCGGTCGTCGCCGCGGTCCTGTGCTGGTGGCTCGTGGACCATGTATGGATCCCGGTGGCCGACGGCGTCGGTGTCTTTACCTGGACCTGGGTCGGGGTGATCGTGCTCGTGACCTTGCAGGTCTTCGTCGGGCCGTGGCGCGGCAGGGGTTGGCTCGGCCTGGTGGCGGGCCTGGTCGCCATCCTCGTGATGGTCCTGGTGGCGACCGCGGCTGTCAATGCACACTTCCGCACCTACCCGACCGTCGCCGACGCCCTCGGTTGGAACATCGATGCGGTCCCGCTGTCGGCGGTGGACCTGGGGCCGGTGTCGGCACCGACGGTGGTGGACGGTCCGCTCGATCAAGGGTGGCGAGCCCCGGCGGGGATGGCCGAGCGCGGCACCGTCGTCACGGCGGCGATCCCGGCCACCGGCCGGGCCTCGACGGACGCTGGTGGCCCGGCTTTCACTCCGCGTGAGGCGTATATCTACCTACCACCTGCCTACTTCACGGAGCATCGTCCGCTCCTGCCGGTGCTGGTGCTGCTCGCGGGCGTGCCTGGGCAGCCGCGCGACTGGCTCACCGGCGGGCAACTCCGAGCGACGATGGACCAGTTTGCGGCCGCTCACGACGGGCTGGCCCCGGTGGTCATCGTCCCTGATCCGATCGGGAGCACCCTGGCCAATCCGCTCTGCTCGGATACCTCCCACGGTGACGTCGCGACCTACCTGCAGCGCGATGTCCCGGACTGGATCACGACAACGCTCCAGGTCGATCCCGACCACCAGCACTGGGCGATCGGCGGGATCTCCAACGGCGGGACCTGCACGATGCAGGTGGTGACCCGTGCACCGGAGGTCTATCCGAGCTTCCTGGACCTCTCGGGCGAGCCCCACCCGACCCTTGGTCCTGCCGCTCGCACCCTTGCGCGCGGCTTCGACGGGGACCCGCAGCTCCAGGCAGCCAACGACCCGTTCACCCTGATGGAGCGGCGGTCCTACCCGCAAGTGGCCGGGATCGTGTCCGTCGGGCGCAACGACGCGGTCTACCGTGCTTCGCAGCACGAGGTCTACCGACGAGCACGCGCGGCCGGGATGCAGGTGCAGATGCGGGAGTACGACGGTGGCCATGCGTGGACCCTGTGGGCGGGGGCGTTGCGTGACCAGCTGCCGTGGCTCAGCGAGCGGCTCGGTCTCACCGCCGCCAGCTGAGTGGGGAATGCGCTGACTCGTGGTGCGCCTGGGTGGCCTCACCCTCGCGGCTCGCCGGCGGCCGCCTATGGTGGCCGCACCACCGTCGATGTCGTGGTGGCGGACGCGACCGGTCCGGACAGCGGCTTGGCGACCGCGACCAGCTCGATCTGCCCCTCGGGCAGGGCCGCCGCATCGGGGAAGACGCGGAACGGAGGCTGGTCGTCAGTGCCCAGCACCTGCCACTGCTCTGCACCCACTGCGCGAGCAGCGAAGGTCACCTGCACGAACGGCATACCCACGTCGGCCATCGCAGTGCCCTCCGCACTGCCCTCCGTGGTGACCTGGGCGGAGATCTCCGCGCGGCCCGTCAACTCGGCTGAGGTGATCGCGATCTCTAGCGGAGCGTCGACACCGGGCGCGGCCGACGTCGCGCGGTAGACCACCGCCGACAGCGGCGGCACCTTGATGCTGACCTGCATGTCGGACCCAGAGGTGATCCCCACCGCCGCGCCGTAAACCGGCTCGAACTGCGTGTCCGCGCTGAAGGTAGTGAACGTCGTCTCCGCAGGCGTCACGTCGTTGTTGACCGCGACGAGATACTCGATGCCGTCCTGCGGCAGCAGGCGGCTGAAGGCGAAGACGCCCGCCCCCTGCGCGGCACCCCGATGGATCTGGGCGCCGTCGGCCAGCGCGGGGTGCTCCTGGCGCAGCGCAGAGAGTTCGACGAGGTGCTGATAGAGCGGCGCGGTGGTATCGAAGCGATCGCGCGCGCCCGGCTCCCCGAGGACGAGCTCCTCCTCGGCATACTGCTCGACCTGGGTCGCGAACAGGTCCTGGCGCGCATCTTTGTCGCCGCCGCGGCCGATCAGCCCCTGCTCGTCGCCGTAGTAGACCACGGGCTGGCCACGGGTCAGGAACATCAGGGTGTGCCCAAACTCGACCCGCTCGAGAAGGTCGTCGTGGATCAGCGCGGGACCCTGCAGGAACGACGAGAGGCGCCCCATGTCATGGTTGCCCACAAACGTCGGAAGTGCGTAGGCGTTGGAGTCGGCGTCGGTGTACCAGTCGTCCTGGGCATAGAAGTCGGCGAGCGCCGCCGCCGACTCACCACTGGCGTAGGCCGTGGCGCTGGACTGGAAGCCGAAGTCCAGCGTGGCGGGCAGCCGGCCGGTCGTGGTGTAGCTGCTCATCACGACGGGGTTGGCGTCATAGACCTCGCCGAACATGAAGAAGTCGTCGTTGCCCTGGGCGGCCGCATACTCCAGGATCGCTGGTCCGAAGTCCTCCCAGAACTCGATGTTGACGTGCTTGGTGGTGTCGATCCGGAAGCCGTCGACGCCGGTGTCGACCCAGCGTGAGTAGATGTCGATCATCCCCTCGACCACCTCGGCCTGCTCGGTCGCCAGGTCATCCAGCCCGAAGAAGTCGCCGTAGAGGGAGGACTCGCCCTCAAAGGTGCTGTTGCCTCGGTTGTGGTAGCGCTGCGGGTCGTTGAGCCAGTCAGGGACCTTGACCGTCTCATCGCCGGGTGCGAGGAAGGGGGTGTAGGGGGCCTCGCCGAGGGGACGGTAGGAGTATTGTCCCTCCTCGTAGTCGATGACGTCCGCGGTGTGGTTGGTGATGATGTCCAGAAAGACCTTGAGGTCACGGTCGTGCGCCTCCTCGACCAGGGTCGCCAGATCCTCGTCGGTGCCTAGGTGCGGGTCGACCGAAGTGAAGTCGGTGATCCAATAGCCGTGGTAGCTGGCGCTCTCCTGGCCCTGCCCTCCCTGCACCCACTGGTTGGTCATGACCGGCGTGAGCCAGATCGCGGTGATCCCCAGACCTTGGAGGTAGTCGAGTTGCTCGGTGACTCCCGCGAGGTCGCCGCCGTGATAAAAACCTGAGTCGGTGGGGTCGAAGCCGTGCTCACGCCGGCCGCCCTCGACACCAGCGGTGTCGTTGGTCGGGTCGCCGTTAGCGAACCGGTCCGGAAGCGCGAAGTAGAAGCGCTCCCCGGTGAGCGGCCCACGCAGGCTGTCCTGCGCCAGGGCCTGCACGGCAGGCTCCACCGGGGTGTCGGCGCTCTGGCTAGCGACCGCATCGGGGGTGGTGGGGGGCTGGACCGGGTCGGGTCCCTCGTCGAGCAACGAAGGAACGGCGATCGCGGCGAGGATCACTGCGATCACTGCGCCGATGACCAGGTTGCGCTGCATGTCGAGCAGTATGCCGTCCACCGCTGCCTGTTCCCGCAGCCGAATCGGGTTGCGCCGACTCGTACAGTGGAAGGCGTGCCCGAAACCAGCCGGCGCCCCCGAGGGCAGAGCCGCCCCCGCCGCCGCGGCAACAACGACCCACGGCAGCGGGGGGAGGGCCAACTGCGCCACCGCGACGCGCGACGGGCGGCCCTACCGAGCCCGCAGGCCATCACCTTCCCCGCCGAACTTCCGGTCAGCGAGCGGCGCGCGGAGATCCTCGCCACGATCCGTGACCACCAGGTGGTGATCGTCGCCGGCGAGACCGGCTCTGGCAAGACGACGCAGTTGCCCAAGATCTGTTTACAGCTGGGTCGCGGCGTCGACGGCATGATCGGCCACACCCAACCCCGCCGCATCGCGGCCAGATCGGTCGCGGAGCGACTGAGCGAGGAGCTGGGCAGCACGCTGGGCGCCCTCGTCGGCTACCAGGTGCGGTTCACCGACGAGTCGCGCGCGGACACCCTGATCAAGGTGATGACCGACGGCATCCTGCTCGCCGAGCTGCAGCGCGACCGGATGCTGCGCCGTTATGACACGCTCATCATCGACGAGGCGCACGAGCGCAGCCTCAACATTGACTTCATCCTGGGCTACCTGCGCCAACTGTTGCCCCGTCGTCCCGACCTCAAGGTGATCATCACCTCCGCGACCATCGACGTGAATCGTTTTGCTGCGCATTTCGCCGACGCCGACGGCCGCCCCGCGCCGATCATCGAGGTCTCGGGCCGCACCTATCCGGTGCAGGTCCGCTACCGTCCGCTGCTGCGAGAGGGGCCGCCCACCAAGGCGGGCCAGGCGACCGAGGTCGAGGTCGATCAGGTCACCGGGATCTGCGAGGCGGTCGAGGAGCTGTGGACCGAGAGCACGGGGCGTGATGGTGCAGGAGAGGACATCCTCGTCTTCTGCTCCGGCGAGCGGGAGATCCGCGACGCCGCGGACGCGTTGTCCGGTATGAAGCTCCCCGGGACCGAGGTGCTGCCCCTCTACGGTCGGTTGTCGGCCGCCGAGCAGCACCGCGTCTTCTCCCGGCACGGGGGGCGGCGGATCGTGGTGTCGACCAACGTCGCGGAGACGTCGCTGACGGTGCCGGGGATCCGCTATGTCATCGACACCGGCACAGCGCGGATCAGTCGCTACAGCCAGCGGCTCAAGGTCCAGCGGCTCCCGATCGAGCCCATCAGCCAGGCCAGTGCCAACCAACGCTCGGGCCGCTGCGGACGACTCTCCGACGGCATCGCGATCCGCCTCTACAGCGAGGAG
Source organism: Ornithinimicrobium sp. (assembly GCF_030537745.1). Classification (GTDB taxonomy): domain Bacteria; phylum Actinomycetota; class Actinomycetes; order Actinomycetales; family Dermatophilaceae; genus Ornithinicoccus. The sequence continues at coordinate 25,314 of NZ_JAUNVI010000032.1, forward strand.
GACTACCTGGGCCGTCCGGAGTTCACCGACCCCGAGATCCTGCGGACCAACCTGGCCAGCGTCATCCTGGCGATGACCAACCTTGGGCTGGGCGAGATCGAGAAGTTTCCCTTCATCGAGCCACCGGACTCACGCCAGGTGACCGACGGCGTGCGGCTGCTCACCGAGCTGCAGGCCATCGACCCGGCAGCACCGGCGCACCTGCCGCGCGAGCGAATCACGCCCTACGGACGGGCGATCGTGGCGCTGCCGGTCGATCCGCGACTGGCCAGGATGCTCGTCGAGGCAGAGCGGCACAGCGCGCTCAAGGAGGCGCTCGTCATCGTGGCAGCCCTCTCGATCCAGGACGTGCGCGAACGGCCGGTGGACAATCAGGCGCAGGCGGATCAGCTGCACGCCAGGTTTCGGCACGTCGGTGGGGCGCCGCGGGATGACGGCGCTCAGCAGCACCGCGCCGCCGACGCGGAGCCGGTCCGGGTTCAGGGCGCGCACGGTGCCGGACCGGCAGACCGGCGCCGTGGCAAGGGCGCCAAGGGCGCCAAGGGTGGCAAGGGTGGCACCGGCCAGCAGGGACCCAAGGCTGATCTCGTCGACTCCGACTTCCTGGTCCTGCTCAACCTGTGGCGATATGTGCAGCGTCAGCAGAAGGACCTCTCCGGCAGTGCCTTCCGCCGCCTCTGCAAGGCCGAGTACCTTCATTACCTGCGCGTCCGCGAGTGGCAGGATCTGCATACCCAGCTCAGGGCAGCCACCCGCAACCTCGGTCTCGAGCTCAACGAGCACCCGGCCACTGCGGACCAGATCCACGAGTCCATCCTGCCCGGGCTGCTCTCCCACGTCGGGCTCTACGAGCGGGAGAAGCGTGACTACCTCGGGGCCCGTAATGCCCACTTCGTCCTCCAGCCCGGCTCGGTCCTGCACCGCCGCAACCCCGACTGGGTGATGACCGCGCAGCTCGTGGAGACCTCGCGGTTGTGGGCCCGCACCAACGCGGCGATCGACCCCGCCTGGGTCGAGCGTGCCGCTGCGCACCTGGTCAAGCGCAGCTACTCCGAGCCGCGCTGGTCGCGCTCGGCCGGAGGCGCGGTCGCCGACGAGAGGGTGACGCTCTACGGCATACCCCTGGTGGCCGGGCGGCCGGTCCCGCTGGGTCGCATCGACCCGCAGACCGCGCGTGACCTCTTCATCCGGACCGCACTGGTCGAGGGGGACTGGGACACCCGACACGAGTTCTTCCACGCCAACCGGCGCCTGCTCCGAGAGGTCGGTCAGCTCGAGGAGCGCGCCCGACGCCGCGACATCCTCGTCGACGACGACACGCTCGTGGACTTCTACGACCAGCGGATACCGGCGGAGGTGGTCTCCGGCACCCACTTCGACACCTGGTGGAAGGGGGCTCGGCGAGCTGATCCGACGCTCTTGACCTTCACCGAGGAGCTGCTGATCGCCGGTGACGCCGACTCCGTCGACCAGGGCGACTTCCCCACGAGCTGGACGCAGGGGGAGCTGACCTTGCGCCTGACCTATCAGTTTGGGCCAGGGGCCGGTGCTGACGGGGTGACGGTGCACCTGCCCGTCGAAGTGCTCAACCAGGTCGAGGAGGAAGCCTTCGACTGGTTGGTCCCGGGCCTGCGTGAGGAGCTAGTGACTGCGCTCGTGAAGGCCCTGCCCAAGGATCTGCGGCGCAACTTCGTCCCGGCACCTGATCATGCGCGGGCTGCACTGGTGGGTATGCAGACCGCTGGCACTGTGGGTGTCGTGCCCGTCCGTGAGGCGCTCGCTGAGGAGCTGACGCGACGCGGCCTGGTGCGGGTGCACGCCTCGGACGTGCAGTGGGAGCGGGTCCCGGACCACCTCAAGATGACTTTCCGGGTGGAGCGCGCCACCAGCCGCGGCAGGGCGCAGATGCTGGGCGAGAGCAAGGACCTGGCGCAGCTCAAGGCCAGCCTGGCCGGAGCGGTCCGGACCACGATGGCCGCTGCAGCGGCGGGGGTCGAACGGGTCGGCCTGACATCCTGGCCGGCCGACCTCGATCCGTTGCCGGAGCATTTCTCCCAGCAGGTCGGCTCTCGGGTGCTGCAGGGTTTCCCCGCGCTGGTCGACACCGGGGCCGCCGTGGACGTGCGGGTGCTGGCGACCCGGTCGGAGGCGGACCGAGCGACCCGAAGAGGCCTGCGCCGGTTACTGCTGCTCAACACCACCCCGCCGTGGAAGCGGCTCCTGGCCCTGCTGACCAACGCGCAGAAGCTCTCGCTCGGCCATAACCCGCACGGGTCCGTGCCGGCGCTGCTCGACGACGCCCTCGCGGCGGCGCTGGACTCGGTGGTCGCAGGGCTGCCGGGGGCGACCGTGCGCACCCCGGCACAGTTCGAGCAGGCGCTGGTCGCGGTCCGGTCCCAGAGCATGCCGCGAGTGTTGGAGATCGTCGAGGCGTTGGTCCCGATCCTGGACAGTGCACGGGAAGTCTCGTTGCGGTTGCAGCGGCTGACGGCACCGGCTGCCAGCGACCTGGCGCTCGACCTGCGCCGCACGCTCGATGAGCTGGTCCGGCCCGGCTTTGTCACCGAGGTCGGTTGGGCGCGCCTGCCGCGGATGGTCATCTGGCTGCGGGCAATGGTCGAGCGGCTCGACAAGGGGGTCCAAGATCTGCCCCGCGATCGCCAACGCATGGAGACCATGGCGGTGGTCGGTGAGGAGCTGGAGACCTTCCTGGCCCGCTTGCCCCCTCATCGCCGGCATGACCCTGACGTGAGCGACATCGTGTGGTCGCTGCAGGAGCTGCGGGTCTCCCTCTTCGCCCAGCGGCTTGGCACCGCCGGGCCGGTGTCCGCCAAGCGCATCTATGCGGCGATGGATGCCGCCGACGCCGCCACGCCCTAGAGCACCGCATAGCCTGTCGCCATGCTCTGGGTTGGTCTGTCCGGCGGGATCGGGTCGGGAAAGTCGACGGTGTCAGCGCGCCTGGCCCGACGTGGTGCCCTCGTCATCGATGCGGACCTGATCGCGCGTGAGGTCGTCGAGCCAGGAAGGCCTGCGCTGCAGGAGATCCTGCAACGATTCGGTGCGCAGGTGCGTGCGCCGTCGGGGGGGCTGGACCGGGCGGCGTTAGGGAGCATCGTCTTCGGTGACCGGCAGGCGCGCCGTGACCTGGAGGCGATCACGCATCCGTGGATCCTCGGACGGACCAGGGAGCTGCTCGACGCGGCTCCCGAGGACGCCGTCGTCGTGCACGACATCCCGCTGCTCGTCGAGCTGGGCCGAGCAGCCGACTATGCCCTGACGGTGATCGTCTCCGTCTCCGAGCAGGAAAGGCTGCGGCGGCTGGTGCAGACGCGCGGGATCGACCCGCAGGCCGCCCGCGCCCGGATCGCTGCCCAGGCCACCGATGAGCAGCGGATCGCTGCCGCCGACGTCCTGCTCGACAACGAGGGCACCCGCCCGGACCTGCACACGCGCGTAGATCGGCTATGGCACGAGCGGCTGGTGCCCTTCGAGGTGGCGCTGCGTAGTGACGCCGCGTCGCACTCGAGCGGAGCGCTCGCCGTCGAGTCGTCGACACGCGTGGCGGGGGATGCGGCTCGGGTGCTGGAGCGGGTGCGGCAGGCCCTCGGGGACAGCCTCCGTGGGGATCACCTACGCAGCGCCCGCGCGCCAGGGCAGGTCGCCATGGACGTCCTTGAGCTGCAGGTGGTGGTGCCTGACGTAGCGGTGCTGGACCTGCCCGAGGTCCGGGACCGACTGCGGCGGCGTGGCCTGCTGCTGCTGGAGGAAGGGTGGGACGACGGCGCGCACGAAGTGGCGCAGGAGCCCGAGCCATCGAGTGTCGACCACCTGAGCGGCTGGCCCGAGCGGATGATCGCTACGGCCGACCCCGGCCGAGTGGTCCATTGCCACGTGCACCCGCTCTCTTCACCGGCGTGGCGCCAGGCGCTGCCCGACCAGCCTGCTGCTCGCTGACGGCAGCGGGCGACTATTCGCCCTCGTCGGCCGCGCTCGGCTCTCCGCTGCCCTCACGGCTCTGCCAGGTGCACACGCACACCTCGTTGCCCTCCGCATCGGCCAGCACCCAAAACGAGGGCGCAGCATCGTCCGAGACGAGCGTGCCGCCCGCAGCTAGCGCCGCCTCGATCCGCGGTGTGGCCATGTCGTGCGCGAGCGTGAGGTCCAGGTGAAAACGGTTGCGCTCGGTCCGGGGCTCCTCCATCTGCTGGAACCACAGGGCGGGCGCGCGACCTGCCGGGTCGAAGAGGTCACCGTCCTCGTCGGTGTCCAGCCCCAGCACGGCCGCCCAGAATGGCCGCACCGCGTCGGCGTCGCGCACGTCCAGCGCGATCTCCAGACTGCTGACCTGCGCCGGCAGCGCAGACACGCCCAGCGCTGCCGCCGCCGCGCTGATCCGGCGCGCCAACTCCCGGTCGCGGTCGGTCAGGTGTCCCACGTCATGGCTGACCGTGGTGACGCTCAGGTGCGGATAGCGCAGGTCGACGTCCGGGTGATGGTTCAGCGACTCCGCGATCTTCGTGATGTCGGCAACCAGTCGCGCACCCGTGACAAAGTCGCCGGTGGCAAAGCGCGCGCTCAATTTTCCGAGCAGCACCCGCCAGTCAGTGAGGTCGGCCGCTGAGCTGGCGTCAAAATCGGTGAGTCGTGAGTTTTCCATACCCCTTGTCTACTCCGTCTGTGTCGGCACGCTCAGGCCAAGCTCCTGCGGCAGCTCCGGCGCCTCCTCGCCCCGGACGTGCTCGGCCAGGAAGCCCTCGACCACGGCATACCAGACCTTGGCGTGCTGAGGGGCGAGGATCCAGTGGTTCTCCTTGGGGAAGTACAGGAAGCGGTGGACGGTGCTCCCATCGGCCGCGGCCGGGAGCCCGGACCTGGACAACAGCTCGTACCACAACCGCAGCCCTTCGCCGATCGGCACGCGATAGTCACGGTCGCCATGGATGACCAACATCGGCGTGACGATGTCTTCCACAAAATGGTGCGGGCTGTTGGCCTCACCCATCTCGCTCGTCATCTCCCGCTGCCAGTAGTAGGCCGCGTCCGTCGTCGGCCCGAAGCCGTCAAGGGCCCACAAGGACGCGTGCGTCACGATCGCCTTGAAGCGGTCGGTGTGACCCGCCACCCAGTTGGCCATGTAGCCGCCGAAGGACCCGCCCATGGCGGCGGTCCGCGTCGCGTCGATGTCCTCGCGGGCCTCGACCGCGTCGGTGATCGCCATCAGGTCGGTGTAGGGCGCAGCGCCCCAGGCGCCCCAGCCGCGCTGGATGAAGTCCTGTCCATAGCCCGTCGACAACGCGGGATCTGGCAGCAGCACGGCATACCCCTGGGACACCAGCAGCCACGGGTTCCAGCGCCAGCTCCAGGCATTCCACGAGCCCAACGGTCCGCCGTGGATCCACAACAGCAGGGGATGCCCACCGTCGCGGCGATCGGCCGGCAGCGCCAGCCAGCCGCGCACGCGGGAGCCGTCCGGGGCCGTCGTCTCGACTTCCTCGAGGGTGCCGGGCAGCTGCGGGCGCTCGACCGGTCCGGGCAGTGTGTCGACCTCGCCGGTGGTGAGGTCGAGCCGCACCACCTCGGGGGGGAAGAGGTAGGAGCTGCGCACGCCGTAGGCCGTCGTGCCGTCCGGGGCGAGCACCAGGTCGCTCCAGGCCGCGTCGTCGTGCGTGACCTGGGTGACCTCGCCGGAGGCCACCTCGATCCGGAAGACCGGTCGACGCCCGTCGCTGTCGGCCAGCGCCAGGATGCTCTTGCCGTCCGGCGCCCACGCGACCGGTTGGGCCCACCGGTCCCAGCCGTGCGCGAGGGGCGTCAGCTCCCCGGTGGTCGTGTCGATCACGAACAGCTGGGGGTTCGGCGCCGTGGTCGGGCTTGAGATCGGGCCGAGTGTGATGACCGCACGGGTGCCGTCGGGGCTGATCGGGCCGGCCTCGACGTCGGTCGCATCGCGGTCCAGGAGGGTATGGCGTTCGTCGGTGGCCAGGTCGAGGCGCACTAGGGCGGAGCGTCGGTCGGCGCGGGCCTGCGGGATGTCGATCGCGAGCAACGCAAAGGTGCCGTCGGGGGAGACGACGGGCGCTGGCTCGTGGAGCGGGGTCGGCAGATCCTTGGTCAGGTGACGCAGCCACAGCTCCGGCGAGCGGTCGGTGGTGCCGGGCAGTGGCGGCGCAGCCTCCGCCTCGTGGTCGTCCAGATCGGCGACCGGGTCGGCGCCATGCTCGACCGCGAAGACCTGCGGCGTCTCCGGCCCCAGGTCGTGGTCCCAGAACCGGACCGGATAGCCGGAGTGCAGGATCGCATCGACCCCGCCCTCCTTGCGTGCCTTCGACAGGGCGGCATGCTGCTTCTCGTCCTGGGCGCCGGGCAGTCGCCCCGCCACGACCAGGACACGGTCGGCCTCCCGAGCCGTGACGACCCCCGCGATCCCGCCCGGTCGGCTCAGCACGACGCGAGCTTCACCACCCCGGGCCGGAATCAGCCAGAGCGCAGAGCGCGGCTCGTCGTCGTCGCTGTCCGGTGCGGGGCGTGAGGAACTGAAGTACAGGTCGCCGTTGGCCGCGAAGGCGGCCCCCGCCTCGCCCTTGGTGCTGCGGGTGAGCCGATGGGCTGGCTGGCTTCCGGAAGGGTCGACCTCCCACAGCGCAGTGGCGTATGCCGTGCCCTTGCGGTTCAGGGTCGCCACGGTCGTGACGAGACGGCTGCCGTCGGGGGAGAGGGCCGACCCGGACACGCGAGGGAGGGCGACATAGTGGTCGAGGTCGTGGAACGCGGACACAGGTGCGGTCATGGGCTTCTTCTTATCACCCGCAGGCGAGCGCCCTGCGTCAGCGTCCGTCGGTACGGTAATCTGGCGTCCTCGGAATCCAGCGACTGACCTGGGCGTTGCACCAACGACGACGAGAGGAGAACGACATGCCGACGCACTCGCCACTGTTCCGGTTGGAGGCCGACGCCGAACGCCAGCCCCAGCCCGCACCCCTGCTTATGGTGTCGCTGGAGGGCTTCCTGGACGCCGGTCACGTGCGCTCCACCCTGGCCGAGCACCTGCTCAACACCCTCGAGCACGAGGTGGTCGCGAGTTTCGACGTCGACGAATTGATCGACTACCGCTCGCGCCGGCCGTTCATGACCTTCGACTCCGACCACTACTCCGACTACGACGACCCGTCCCTCATCCTCTACCGGATGGCCGACGCCGCTGGCGAGCCCTTCCTGTTGCTGCACGGCATCGAGCCGGACTTCCGTTGGGAAGCCTTCATCGACGCCGTCCGCCAGCTCGGCCTGGCCTTCGGGGTGCGCCGTGTCGTGAGTGCGCACGGCATACCGATGGCCGTCCCGCACACGCGTCCGGTCGGGACCACTCGCTTCAGCAGCGACCGTGCTCTGCTGGGGGACTTCACCCCGATCTTCGGCCAGATGAAGGTGCCGAGCAGCGCGGACTCCCTCCTGCACCTGCGCCTTGGCGAGTCGGGGTTGGCGACGATGGGGGTGGCCGTGCACGTCCCCCACTACCTGGCCGACACGCAGTTCGGCGATGCGGCGGTGGCGGCCCTGGACGCGGTCATGGAGCTCACGGGACTCGTGCTCCCCACCACGGACCTGGTCGAGATGGCGGCGCTGACGCGCAGCCGGATCGAGGAGGAACTGTCGCACAACGACGAGGCTCGTGAGGTGGTCGCCAACCTTGAGCAGGGCTATGACCGGTTCATCGAGGGCCAGCGTCAGCGCAGCCTGCTCGCCTCCAAGGAGGCCAACTTGCCCAGCGCGGACGAGATTGGCGAGGCCCTGGAGGCCTTCCTTCGCGAGGCCGAGAGCACCGGGACAGACGCGCCCGACACGCACGCTACGGAGCCGGGCGAGGAGTAGGACACGCTGCACTCCGGCGCCCTCTGCCCGAGTGCGCACGACGCGAAAACTCGCGCTTCCCGTGCGAGAATTGCTACTTCTGACCAGTCCACCAGGAGGACACTCGTGGGTCTTTTCGACTCCAAGGACGACCGTCCCGTCACTACTACTTCGGCCCCGGCGCCGCAGCCGGACGGCGCGCTCGACAAAATGGCGCAAGCCTTTATCGGGCGGCTGATGAACTTTGGGATCGACGGCATCGGGCCGGTCGATTCGGCCGCCGAGGTCGTGGCCAAGGCGCGCAAGAAGCACGGCGACAACGTCGACAAGGCGATCCAAGAGGTCGTCAGCGACCACGTCAAGGCGGCTGGGGTAGGTGGCTTCCTGACCGGCTTCGGGGGCTTGGTGACCATGCCGGTGTCGCTGCCCGCCAATGTCCTCGAGTTCTATACGATCGCCACCCGCATGGTGGCCTCGATCGCCGAACTGCGCGGCTACGAGGTCAAGAGCGAGGGGGCCCGCGCGGCGGTCCTCCTGACGCTCGTCGGCGCGGACGCTGACGACCTCATCGCCAAGGCCGGACTGTCTGCGGCCAATCTCACCGGCTCGGGCCGCCTGGCACGCCTGGCGGTCACCAAGATGCCCAAGGCTGCCGGGATGATGATCAACAAGGCCGTCGGTTTCCGGCTGCTGACCAGCGTCGGTGGCAAGGCGCTGAGCCGGTTCATCCGGTTTGTCCCGGTCGCGGGCGGCATCGTCGGTGCCGGTCTGGACGGACTGCTGATGAAGCGGATCGCCGACCATGCCCGCACCGAATTCGCCGCGCGTGTGCCCGGCGAGGAGTCGACGGCTATCGCCGAGTAGTGACGCAGGCCCTCCGGGGTTATCCACAGGTTGAGCGAGCGGGCCCGGCATCATCGGGTCCGCTCGCGGCACTGTGGAGGTATGACGAACAACCAGACCTCGGCTCCAGCCTTGCGGGGCGCTGCGCAGCTGCTCGCGACCCTGCCCTATCTGATCGGCTATCGACCCGACCACTCATTGGTGTTGGTCCTCACCCTGCTCGAGGATGCCAGGCGCCCCGGGTCCGTCGGGTCGAGATCGGCGCGGGTGGCGATGACCGTCCGCGTGGACCTGCCGCCGCCAGGGGGAGGTGCCGAGTTGGTGGCAGCGCTCGTAGAGCCAGTGCGGCGTGCGATCAGCGGAAGTCGAAGTGGCAGTGTCGTTGGGAACGGGTCCGAGAAAGGGCGCTGCGGGCCGACCATCGCGCTGCTGCATGCTTTCGCCCTCGACGTGGACGACGTCGTGGCGCGGGAGCTCCTGGCGCAGTTGCACTCGAAGTTGTCGCCCGTCGCGGTGGTGGTCCATGACTATTTTGTGGTGCACGGCGAGCGATATCTGCCGTTGGTCCGCAACGGGGTGTCCGACGACCGCAGTGACGATGACCGCAGC
>NZ_JAUNVI010000112.1 GCF_030537745.1 Ornithinimicrobium sp.
CACGATCTGCGCGACACGCTGTGTGACGGCGTCGTGCTGGGAGACCCGAGGTCGGCGAGCGACTACCTCTTGGTGACCAGTGTTGAGGACGGCTACCCCCGGACGTGGCGGTATGACGTTGGCGGCGGGCGCGTCGAGGTGGCCGTCGACGCCTCGTTGGACCTGCTCCCGGACGCGGAGGTGAAGACAAGCTGGGCGACCGCGCTGGCACAGGAGCTCCAGGCCCTAGACGAATCGACCGTGGCCGTGGCGGCTGTCCGGGGGACAGGGGATGCCGCAGCCCTGCGCATTCGCGAGCGTCAGGTGGAGGCCGCGGCTGCTCGGCTGACGGCGCAGGGAACGGTCGTGCGGGGGCGCCAAGGCGACGGCTTCGACCTCGCGGTCGAGAGCGGGCCCCACGTCGAGTTCGTCACGGTGGCCCCTGTTGTCGCGGACTGACGCAAGCACCCTGCCCCAGATCGACGGAGAGGAACTCGACGAGGAGGATGGGTGCCCCGGTCCCGCAGACCGAGCTACTCAGCGCTCGTCGGGACCCGTTAACCCCGAAGACGCACGATGTGAACGTCAGTTGCTGCGCCCTCGAAGGTGACCGTGACATCGCCGACACCACCTAGTCAGAATGACGCTAAGTTGCGTCGTCGCTCCTGAGCAAGCTGACATGAGGTGTTACCAGTAATTAGGGCAACTGGTAGTCCGATCCCTAGGCGCCACCGCAACCGTTGTCTATCCGCCCACGACGCACCGCATACCGTAGACCGTAAGAGTCCGCACGTCCCCGACCAGAGGAGTCCCATGAGCCATCCGCATCCCGAACTGAAGCCACCGCCGTCCCTGCCGCGCAACGGCCTGCGGGTGGTGGCGCTCGGCGGCCTGGGGGAGGTGGGCCGCAACATGGCCGTGCTCGAGCACCGCGGCAAGCTCTTGATCATCGACTGCGGGGTGCTCTTCCCCGAGGAGAACCAGCCCGGCGTCGACGTCATTCTGCCGGATTTCTCCTTCCTCCGGGGCCGGCTGCAGGACGTGGTGGGCGTCGTCCTCACCCACGGGCACGAGGACCACATCGGTGCGGTGCCTTACCTGCTCAAGGAGCGCGGCGACATCCCCGTCATCGGCTCCCGGCTCACCCTGGCGTTTCTTTCGGCCAAACTCAAAGAACACCGGATCAAGCCCAGGACCACGCAGGTCGCTGAGGGTGACCGGCTGACGCTCGGGCCCTTCGACTGCGAGTTTGTCGCGGTCAACCACTCCATCCCCGACGGCCTGGCCGTGTTCGTGCGCACGTCGGCCGGCACGGTGCTGCATACCGGTGACTTCAAGATGGACCAGTTCCCCCTCGATGACCGGATCACCGACCTGCGGGCCTTCGCCCGGCTCGGCGAGGAGGGCGTGGACCTCTTCATGGTCGACTCGACCAACGCCGAGGTGCCCGGCTTCATCATGGCGGAGAAGGACCTGGCGCCGGCGATCGACACCGTCTTCCGGACCGCGCCGGGGCGGATAGTCGTCTCCAGCTTCGCCAGCCACATACACCGCATTCAGCAGGTCCTGGACGCCACCGCCGCGCACAAGCGCAAGGCGGCCTTCGTCGGCCGCTCGATGGTGCGCAACATGAAGATCGCCCAGGACCTGGGATATCTAAAGGTGCCGCGCGGGCTCATCGTGGACCCCAAGGCGCTGGATGACCTCCCGCCTGAGAAGGTGACGCTGATTTGCACCGGCTCCCAGGGTGAGCCAATGGCGGCGCTGTCGAGGATGGCCAACCGCGACCACCAGATCCACATCGGCGAGGGCGACACCGTGCTGCTGGCCAGCTCGCTCATCCCTGGCAACGAGAATGCGGTCTCCCGGATCATCAACGGGCTGACCCGCTGGGGTGCCAAGGTTGTCCACCAGGGCAACGCCAAGGTGCACGTCTCCGGTCACGCCAGCGCCGGCGAGCTCGTCTACTGCTACAACATCATCCAGCCGCGCAACGTGATGCCGGTGCACGGCGAGTGGCGGCACCTGCGCGCCAACGCCGACCTGGCGATCTCCACCGGCATCGATCCCGACCGGGTCATCGTCGTCGACGACGGCATGGTCGTCGACCTCATCGACGGGCGGGTCGCGGTCACCGGCAAGGTTCGCGCGGGCTACGTCTATGTCTCGGCGGGCAGCGTCGGCGACGTCACCGAGGACGAGCTGCGCGACCGGCTCACGCTGAGCCAGCAGGGCACGGTCACCGTCGTGGCACTCGTCGACGCGGACACCGGTCGGCTGGCCGAGCCGCCGGACTTCCTGGCCCGGGGGCTGGGCACCGACGAGAAGATGTTTGCGGCGTCCGTCCCCGCAATCGAGGCCGCCCTCGCTGAGGCGGCGTCGCAGGGCATCGGCGACTCCCAGGAGCTCGAGAAGCGCATCGCCAGGGCCGTGTCCCAGTGGGCCTTCCGCAAGCACCGGCGCAACCCGCTGGTGGTCCCGGTGGTCATCGAGGCGTGAGTTGGGCCGTCCACCCCGGCGGAGGAGACCGGCCCTGACTGTGCTTTAGCGGGTCAGGGCCGGTCTTGGACCGGGATCTGGGTGAGCACTTTGATACTTTCCGACGGTTGGCAGACGCGCCTGCGGGTGCCCGGGAAGGGCGGATGGAGCAGGTGGAGTCGGAGGAGCGGGTCCGGTTGGCCCGGGAACTGCACGACAGGTTGGCCCCCGTCTCTGCCATCGCCGTCCACGGCCAGGGCGCGCCCTCGCTGCGACCAGCCCGTCGTCGCCGCACCAAGCGCTGGAGGTGATCGAGGTGGAGGCATCTCGCATCGCACGATGTCCGACCTGCGGGCGGATCGTCCGCGCGCTGCGCAACTAGGCAGCTGTGGGCTACCCCACAGCCCAGTGTTGCCGACCAGCGGCTGTCCGGGGCGGCGACCAGTCGCCGATGGTAGCTACTTGTCACCCGCGGATGCGCCCTCTCGCACCTCTCGGGCCGCAGCGTCGGTGGATTCCCTCCGTGTGGCACGTTTCGCCGCGATCAGCGAGGTCGTCACGGTAAGGGCCAGGATGGCGATGATGACGGCCAACGAGGCCAGGGTCGGGATTTCCGGAACTGCCGTCCACTGCAGGTGTGCCCAGTGCAGTGCAAGTTGATGCCGATGAAGGCGAGGATCGCGGCCAGGCCGTAACTGAGGTGCACCAGTTTGGCCAGTGCCCCCTGGAGGACGAAGTACAGGGCGCGAAGCCCGAGCAGCGCGTAGGCGTTCGTGGCGAAGACGAGGTAGGGGTCGCCGGTGATGCCGTAGACCGCCGGCACCGAGTCGATGGCGAAGATGACGTCGGTGGCAAACACGGCGATGACGACCAGGGCGAACGGCGTCAGCGCGCGTTTGGTCGCGGTGCCGACCTGCACCCGGGTGATGAGTTTGGAGCCCTCGTAGGTATCGGTGACCGGCATCAGCCGACGAACAAGCCGCACGATGCGCATGTCGGCCGCGGCGATCTCGTGGTGGCGCTGCTTCATCGCGTCGCGTAACAACTTGGCGCCAGTCGCCACCAGCACCAGGCCGAAGAGGAGGAACACCCAGTCGAACGCAGAGAGTGCCGCGGCGCCCAAGGCGATGAAGACGCCGCGCAGCACGAGGGCACCGATGGTCCCGTAAAGCGGCTCTTCGTCTTTGAGGGTGGGGTCATAGGTTCAGCCCTCCGCCGATGAGGAGCATCCGGAGGCGGTAGTTCTCGAAGTTTGTGAGTCCTCGGGCGATGCGGCGGTGGAGCACAGATGAGGCCGTTGATCGCCTCGGTGCCGCCGTTGGTGGCGCCGGTGTGGAAGTAGGCCAGGAACGCCTCCTTCCACTTGCGCAGGGTCCGGCCCAGGCGGGCGATCTGAAGGGAGTCGGGCAGGAGGGGAAGGAGTCGACGATGCGCTCGGCGATCTTGCGGCCCTCGGTCTTGTCGGCCTGCTTGTAGGCCGCGCGCAGCTGCTGTGCGCACTGCCAGGTCAGGTCGACCGCCTCGTGCTCCTCGCGCGCGGCGAACGCCCGCTCGATCCGGGCCCGCTGCTTGTCGGTGAGGTTCTCCTGCCCGGCCCGCAGGATGTTCTGTATCCCGTACAGGGGGTCGCCCAAGCGGGCGCGGTGCCCGGTGGTGTCCTGCTGCACCCGCCGGCGGACCTCATCGACGCACTTGGTCCCCAGGGCCACGACGTGGAAGGCGTCCAGGACTGCGGTGGCATCGGCGAGCTCCTCATCGATCGCGGTCTTGTACCCCTGGAACGGGTCGAGGGTGGCCACGTCCACTCCGGCGGTGAACTCTTCGCCGCGCTGGGTGAGCCAGTCGGCGTAGGCGGCCTTGGTGCGGCCCTGGACCAGGTCGAGCAGACGTGCTCTGACCTGCCCGTTCTCATCGACGGTGAGGTCGACCATGCCGGCGAAGCGGGACTCATCGGCGGCCGCGGCTGTGAGTATCGGCTTGATCGCGGACCACACGGTGCGCCACCGCACGCCCAGCTGGCGG
>NZ_JAUNVI010000113.1 GCF_030537745.1 Ornithinimicrobium sp.
GCCCACGACCCCGCCGCCGACGGACCCCACCCCGACCGACCCAGGGCCCACAGATCCTGGACCCACGGAGCCCGAACCGACCGAACCTGCTGTCACGGATCCTGGGCCGACGGAGCCCGAACCGACCGGCCCCGGTTCGACGCCGGACCCTAGCGACCCTGCAGGGGACCCGGGCCCGACCTCCACGGAGGGATCCGGAGCAACTCCATGACGGCGACGCGGTGACCGACGGGGCGGACTCCCCCTCGTGGCCAGGCTGGGCAGGACTGGCGCGTCTTGAGGTGCTCGACCGTTTGACGCGGCACCTTGACAGCGGACGCGGCCATGCGATCCTCACCGGTGCTCGGGGTTGCGGCGTCGGGCAGGCGCTGGTGAGGGTAAAACGCCACCTGGCAGACAACGGTTGCCAGGTCCATGCCGTCAGGGTGGCACCAGGGCATAGCCATGATCACCACGATCATCGCGATCACCAGCCCCACTCCGATGGAGCCGGCACCGGAGGCCCTCACGCTCGCGGTTACGCCACGCGCCTCGATGGGGACGCTGACGTGGCAGTTGACGTCGTTGTGATTGACGCACGGCACTGTGCGGACGCCAAGGCCGTGCAGGCCTCGATAGAGGCTGTCACGGCTGCCGAGCGCTTTTTCCTCCTCGTCTGCCCGGACGACCCCCGCTGGGACGCAGTCCTGGATGCGGGCCAATCCTATGAAGCACTCAAGTGTGTCCTGCGGCCTTGGAGCGTGGACGTCGTCCGTTCGATCCTGGACGCCAGCGGGCTCGGTGATCGCGACGCCGAACAGGTGGTGGAGCTGACCGGGGGGCTGCCGTGGCTCATCCAGCACCTAGGGCCCAGCGCCGAGGCGGAGCAGGCGATTGCCGGGAGGGATGCCCTCGATGGCGCCGAGGTCACCGCCTTCGTGCTGGGACTCCTGGACGGGTGCTCGCCTGCCGTCGCTGACACGGCGCTCGCGATCGCGGTGGGCTACCCCGTCGCTGGTCATCCGGCGCTGCCTGGTGCACCCGCGGACGATGCCGCCGCGCAGGAACTTCTGGTGCGCTCCGTCGACAGCGCCGGTCTGCTCGGTGCGGATGGCACGCTGCCGCCACTCATTCGCGACTGCCTCATCCGGTATGCACCGCCGCACCGCCTACAGCGATGGCGGGAGCAGCTCATCGAGGACATGGTCCGCACTGGGGAGGATCTGGGTGCGGTGGCCGCCGACCTGGTTGCGCAGGGGGTGCGAGACCCCCGCGTCGTCCAAGCGCTGGTCGAGCGGGCGGTCCGTGCGGTGGACGCGCAGTCGCCAGATCATGAGCACGCCGCGCGGCTCCTCCAACTCTGCCTGAGCGTGCGCGACCGCGATCCGCGGGTCCAACTCGCACTCGCCCACCTTGGGTTGGTCACCGGCGACATCGGGGGAGCCGCACGGGCGATCGATCAGATCCTCCTGTCTGGTGAGGTGACAGTTCCTCCTGGACTGGTGCCCCTCGGGCTGGAGATTGCCTGCGCACAGGACCTGCCGCACCGGGCGGCCGACCTCATCCGCTGGGTCGCGGCCCGGGACCCGAAGGCAGCAGCCCATCCCGCGGTCGCCATCAGCCGGTATGCAGTCGGGGACCGCCGCGGCGCGGACGCCATTCTCGATCGGGCGGACGTCCGGCAGGATTCGGTGGACGGTTATAGTCAGCTGCTGGCGCAGGGGGTGCGCACCTCGATCGAGGATGCCACGGCCTCCCTGCCCCAATTGGTGCTCGCAGTTGAAGCGAGCAGCGCCGGGTCCACCTCGCTCACGGACTCAGCCGTGGGGTTGGTGGCGTTATGGGGGCTGCACGCCGGTGACCTACCGCTCGTCCATTCCGTCATCCGCTCCGCTCAGCACCAGGGGGCGCTCGGGAAGATTGCCCGGCAACGGCTCTGCCTCTTGTCTGCCTGGGCGGCCATGAGCTCTGGCCGGCTCGAGGAGGCGGAGTCCGCGATCTCCGATGTCGGCGACGTAGCTCCACGGGACCGGGTGTGGCTCACTGCACTTCGCGTCGGCCTGGCCCGGCGCGCCGACGACCCGTTGGCGTTGCGCTCGGCGTGGGCGGCGGCACGGGAGGTAGTCCTGCGCCATCCCGCCTCGCTGGGGCAGCTTCTGCCACTTGGCGAGCTCGGGCTCGTGGCTGCCCGCATGCGCGACTTCGACCTCGTCCGCGCGCAGTGGGGAGACGCACTCGCGCTGCTCAGGGACCTGGGTGAGCCACCGCTGTGGGCGACCCCCTTCCACTGGTATGGGGTGCAGGTCGCCCTGCAGCAGGATGACCCGCGGGCATTGGCGCCGCATGCGTCAGTTCTCGCGCGGGCGGCGCAGAAATGGGAACATGCGGCCGTGCTGTCCGCCGCCGCTCGGACCTGGGTCCGAGTGCGCGCCCGCGACGTGGACCCGGACGAGGTCGAGCGGACGGTGCGGCGCATGAGCGTGGGTGGCCTGGCCTGGGATGCCGCCCGGCTCGCCGCCCACGGCGCGGCCGCGACCACGGACCGCCACGCGAGCGCCCGGCTGCTCGAGTGCGCCCGCAACACTCTGCCGCGTAGCGTCGTGACCGCCAGCGAGGTCCCGCACGGCGTCTCGCACGGTGTGGAGACTGAGGCCGACGTCGGTCTCCAACTCACCCAGCGCGAGTGGCAGGTCGCCGAACTGGTGGTCTCTGGGCGGACCTACAAGCAGGTGGGGGAAATCCTCTACCTCTCGCCGAAGACCATCGAGCACCATGTGGCGCGGATCCGACGGCGCAGTGGGGCAGCATCGCGTTCCGAGTTGCTGCATCTGCTGCTGATGGCCGTACGGCAGCGCGATGGTGGGGGACCTGACGCGGCCCCGTCGCGGCACGGCGAACGTCGCACCGCCGGAGTCTCCTACCGGCACTTGTGAGCTGCGCGTCTGCGACGCGTTGACCCGTGCGCACATCCATGAGGCGCCAACAGGGCGTCACGGTGTTGACCTCGCCACGATCGCACGCCGTAGGCTGATCGACGCCCCGCTGCGACGGTCGCTGCGGGCAAGCTCAGCGAGAGGCAGGTGCGGATGCGAGAGCCCACGAGGACGATAGCTGGCCTCCGTCGCGATGCGGCAGGTCCACGCGGAGAGTGGGGGGTGAGCCAGGGTGCAGGTCAGGATCGCGGTTGACCCTGGCCGCCACTGCGTCAAGGTCGCTGCGGTCTGCGTCCCGACGGTTGAGCCTGCGTCGGTGACGAAGGTCCCGAGCGTGGCCTGGCAGCGCCCCGGGGAAGGGCTACTGGTGGGGTATGAGGCCGAGCGCGCCGCCAAGGAGGAGCCTGAGCACCTACTGGTCGGCTGGATGGATCGGCTCTTCTCCTTTCGGCTGCTCGGCGGGATCGAAGATCCGGACCTGGGGTTCACCGCCGCGGGCGTGTTGGCGCTCCTCGTGGAGAGCCCAATCCGGGAGGCCATTCACGGTCTCGGCGTTGACCCTGCACAGATCGACCTCGTGACTTTCGGTCTCGTCGTGCCGCACCGTTGGTCGGCACTCCAGCAGGACGCCGCGGCACGCGTGCTCAACCAGGTGGTCGAGGACGTGTGCCCCGCGGCAGTAATCGGCATGGTGCGGATCGCTGACGTTGAGGCACTTGGCTCGATCCTGGGCACTGAGCACGACGACGGAACCCTCATCCTTGACGTCGGGTCCGAGGGTGTCGGCCATGGCGGTGCCGTGCAGGGTGCCACTGACGCCGACATCATCACCACGACCGCCTCGGCGCTCGCGATCCAGGAGGACGGCGGCGCACGAGTCAGCCGGATCCTGCTGGTGGGAGGAGGCGCGCTTGACCCGGGCCTGCGGCGCACGCTCGAGCAGGAATTCTCCCGAGACACGCGGGCAGTCGTGGATCCGGAGCTGGCCGCCGTGATGGGGGGCCTCGAGGTCCTAGAGCAAGCGGCGCCCGGACGGGTCGCGCTGGTGCCGCCGGAAGCGAGCCCAGCCCCGGTCGCGGCGCAGGATCGTCGCGCGCCGGTCGCTTTGCTCGTGGGAGGAGGGCTGACGGCCGCTGCCGTCGCCGCGGTGGCGCTCTACCTGTCCGGCGCCTTGAGCGGTGACACCCCGGCTACCGTCCCCGAGAGGCCGTGGATCACGACGCCGGCGCTGCCGGTGCAGCCCCCTGAGGTGGATCAGCAGACCGCGACGAGACAGGCGCTGGACTCGGCCACGTCCTCACCAACCTCTGCTCAGGATCCGAGCACTTCGGAGACGACGGGCGTGGCAGAGGACGCGTCCGTGGCACCCAATGAATCCGCACCCCCGGTCGACCTTCTCCTCCCGCCCGCAGCGCCGGCTCCCGTCCCGGCGCTGCCCACCCCACCGTTGACCAATCCACCGCTGCCGACTGGGTCCCCGCCCCTGCCGGCGCCGAGTCCGACCGGCCCGGCCCCGACCACTCCTGCCCCGACCCCCCCGTCA
>NZ_JAUNVI010000033.1 GCF_030537745.1 Ornithinimicrobium sp.
GTCGACATCAGGAATTCTTCATAGATCGAAGGAAGTGCGCAAGGTGCGGAAGCAGGCGGTGAGGCAGCAGGCGAGGGCGCGGGCGCGGGAGGCTCGGGCTAAAGTGCGACAGGAACGGGTGCAGCGGGAGCGTCGGTGGGCCAGTTGCGGCGAGGCGGTGGCGGTGGCGCTGGCTGAGCGGGACGCAGCGGTCAGCGACTGCGAGCAGCGAGCGGGGCGGGCGCTGCGGTCGCTGGTCCAGGAGGAAGGGCTGAGCACACAGGAGGCGTTGGCGTGGTGCGGTGATGACACGTTGACGCGGCGGGAGGTGTATCGGCTGATCCGGGCTCTAGATGCCGGTGACGAGAACGAGAAGCAGGGGCAGGGTTCGGCGGCGGAGGTGTCGACGGCTGAGAGCATGGGGGAGTGACTGCGCGTCGGCGCCCGCTGCGAAGGCGGCAGGCTGCGGGCGCCGACGCGCCAACGAAGTTTCCGTGCGCGCAGACCCGTGCGCTCGACTTGCTCGCGCCAGTGACTCGAACTGGCCAACGGTGGAGTTGTTAGTGCATCTGCCTGACTAAAGGTACCCATGACCCCAAGTGGAGCAGATCCCCCTCGGGTCTCAGACGCGAAGGAACTCCTTTGGCCAGCCCCGCCCCCACAAGCCCGAGCGAGCCGTGCGGGCGAAAAGGTCGCCTTTCCCCGGCACGTCATTGACGTTCACCGCCTGAACGTGAGGGCTGTGTGAGCTATGGCTCGTTCGGCAGCGACGGCGGAGTGCTCGGCCAGCCCGCTGTGACAACTCGGGGACCCGCCGTGCAGCGACACCGTGCAGGAGTCAGCAGCACACACAAATACTTTGGTCAGGACTCCACGCCGCGGGCCGGTGGGTGCATTGCCCATAGTTTCCTCACGCTGAGCGGCCATAGCGTCCTCAGACGATGAGATCGGTAGTGAGCTGGTCGGCAGGACTATCGACCTCGGCTTAACGCGCCTCGAGGCGGGGAAGCAGTCCATTGAGGACAAGGTCGGTGAAGACGTCGCCAATCGCGTCGGGAGACATCGGTCCGTTGGGTCGAGCCCAGATGTAGGCATAGTGGTGTAGCCCAAGCAGTGCCTTCACGGCGAGTGGGCTGACCAGCGAAGGGTCGAAGACGCCCTCTTCCGCCCCACGGTGGAGCATGTCGGCCCAGACCTGCTCGTACTTCCGGTGCAGGTCGAGCACCTGTTCGCGGCGATCGTCCTGGACTGCGTGTAGGTCGCGGAAGCAGACCGTCATCTCGGGCAGGTGGTCCATGATCTCCTGGAGCACCCTGCGTGAGAACAGGCGTAGACGCTGCTGCGCCGGCAGGTCCTGCCCGAGCAACTCGTCGCCAGACTCAATGAGGCGGCACAGGTACTCCGTCGTGATCCCGAAGAGTAGGTCATCTTTGCTCGTCACATGGTGGTAGATGCTGCCTCGGCTCAGGCCGGTAGCGCGCTCCAGATCGGCCATACCAGTCCCATGAAACCCGTTCACGGCGAACAGCTCGGCTGCGCCGCGGAACAACGTTTCCCGGCTGCTGTGCCTTCGCTCCATCTCATCCCCTCGTCAACGGGCCTGTTTCGACTGTTTACAGACTGGCTTGATTACTGTACTGTACCGACCGATCGGTCTACTAGACTGATCGGTCGGTACAAGATCCTCTTCCCAGCGTGGGGAAGCGGCAGACCCAAGGAGACAACGATGGCTGACGACCTCGAAACCAAGTCCCCCATAAAGCGCCCGAACCACGAACGGCGCTCAATGGACGCACTGATGGGTCCCCTAAACGCGGTGGTTGAGAGGTACATGCCCAGCGCGTTCCTCTTCGCGGTCGCGCTCACCGCGGTCGTGGCGGTCGCGGCGTTGATCGTGACCGACTCCGGACCGGCGGAGGTCGTCAACGGGTGGGGCGACGGGTTATCGGGCCTGCTCGCCTTCACCATGCAGATGGTGCTGATTCTGCTCCTCGGTTACATGCTTGCCCACACCGGGCCCGTCCACCGTCTACTGGTCAAACTCGGCTCCGTGCCCCGCAGCGAGGGACAGGCCTACATCTTCGTGGTCGTCGTGACCGCGGTCGCCTCGCTGATCACCTGGGGTCTCGGGCTCGTCGTAGGTGCAGTCATTGCGAAGGAGGTCGCGCGCCAGGGCAAGACCAAGGGTCTGCGCCTGCACTTCCCGCTCCTGGTCGCTGCGGGTTACTCGGGCTGGGTCGTCTGGCACATGGGCTACTCCGGATCTGGGCCGCTCGCGGCCGCGACGGAGGGGTCCTTCGTGACCGAGCTCACCGGCCAGGTGATCCCAATGTCCGAGACCACATTCAGCATCTGGAACATGGTCGGCGCCGTCCTCACGGTGATCGGGGTCGCCGCGGCGATGTACTTCGTGCGGCCCCGGTCCGCCTCCAAGATCATCGAGTTCGACCCGAAGCAGGAAGCCGCGGCTTACGTCAAGGAAGACATCAACACCCCGGCCGACCGGCTGGATGCCAGCCGCTGGCCCACGCTGCTCCTCGGCCTCGCGCTCGCGGCCTACATCATCATGCACTTCGCCAACGGCGGCACGTTGACGCTGGACATTGTCAACTGGTCGTTCATGATGCTCATCCTCCTGCTCGTCGCCAACTCCAGCGAGATGCTCGCCCTGGTCCGCAGCTCGGCCAGCAATGTCGGAGACGTGGTCTTCCAGTACCCGCTCTACGCGGGAATCCTCGGGATCATGGCCTCCACCGGCCTAATGGAGTGGCTGACACAGAAGATGGTGATGATCTCCACCGAAGCCACCTTCCCAATCATCGGCCTCTTCTCCGCCGGCCTTGTCAACATTTTCGTGCCCTCGGGTGGCGCGCAGTTCGCGGTGCAGGGACCAATTGTCCTCGACGCGGCCCAGGCCCTCGGCGTCGATCCCGCCATTGCCATCATGGCGGTCGCGTACGGCGACCAATGGACGAACATGATCCAGCCGTTCTGGGCGCTGCCCCTCTTGGCGATCGCGGGGCTGAAGATCAGGGACATCATGGGCTACACCACCATCACCTTCCTCGTCTCCGGAGTCTTCTTCGCTGGCATCCTGTTCACCGCAAACCTCTTCCTCTAAGTCGCGCCAGATTAAGGAAAACGTATGTCGCACACTCCCGAAATAATGTGGTCGCCAACACCCGAAGGTGCTGCGCGGACGCATATGCACGCCTTCATGACGGAGAACGGCTTCGAGCGGTACGAAGCGTTGCACCGATGGTCGGTCGCACGTCCAGCGGACTTCTGGTCGGCACTGTGGCAGTACGCAGGGATCGTCGGAGACCCTGGAGACCTGGCCTTCGTCCGCCACGAGCAGCAGCCCATGACGGGCTCGCGCTTCTTCCCCCACGCCAGCGTCAACCTGGCGGAGAACCTCCTACAGGGGGAAGCGGGCGACGTGGTCGTCGTGGAGGCGGACGAAAGCGGCGTGCGGGTGCAGCTCACCCGTGGCGAGCTCCGCACGGAGGTCGCACGCGCTCAGCAGGTGCTGCTCAGGCTGGGGGTCGAGGCGGGAGACCGAGTTGCGGGCATCGTGCCGAACACGGCGGCGGCACTTGCGCTCACCCTCGGCGCACTGTCCATCGGCGCGGTGTGGACCTCGTGTGCACCGGAGTTCGGCCCCACAGGAGTTCTCGACAGATTCGGGCAGGTCTCGCCGTCAGTCCTCGTGGTGGCCGAGGACTACGTCTACAACGGAAAGCGGCACTCCTTGGTGGCCAAGGGCCTGGACATCGCGACGCAATTGCCGGGCCTGGGCCACGTGCTCGTGCTCGGTGAGGCAGCCGCGGACCGGGCGGGCGACGCTGTGGTCCACCAGATCGCCGACCTGGTCGACGAATCTGATTCTACGCCCCAATTCATGCCGCTGCCCTTCGACCATCCGGCCTACATTGTCTACACCTCCGGCACCACCGGTCTGCCGAAGTCGATCGTCCACCGTACCGGTGGGATCCTGCTCAACCTGCTCAAGGAACACCTGCTCCACGGTGACGTCCAGCGCGGCGATCGCATGCTCTACTTCACGAACACGGCGTGGATGATGTACCACTGGTCGATCGCCGCGCTGGGATGCGGAGCATCGGTGGTGCTGTACGACGGAGCGGCCATCCCCACAGCGCGGCAGGACGTCCTCTGGCAGTTAATCGATGAGCTCGGTGTAACCCACTTTGGGACTAGCCCGAAGTACCTTTCCATGATGGCCAAGCTCGGTATCCGGCCGAACCGTGATCTCGACCTGGTCGCGCTGCGGTGCATCCTGTCCGCGGGTGCCCCGTTGACCGACGACAACTTCGACTGGGTCTACGGGGAGGTCAAGTCCGAGCTGATGCTGGCATCGATCTCCGGCGGGACCGAGATCCTCGGCTGCTTCGTGCTCGGTAACCCGTTGTTGTCCGTACACAGCGGCGAGATCCAGGGACCTGCCTTGGGAATGGCTGTCGCAGCGCTTGACGAGCGTCAGGTCCCGGTGCTGGGCCGGCCAGGCGATCTCGTGTGCACCGAGCCTTTCCCGAGCATGCCTTTGACCTTTTGGGGTGAGAATGGAGACGAGCGCTACCGGCAGGCCTACTTCTCGACCAAGGATGAGGTCTGGTACCACGGGGACCTCGCGGAGTTCCGTCCCACCGGAGTAGTGATCTCCGGCCGGACAGACACCACGCTTAAACCGGGCGGGGTTCGCATCGGAACCAGCGAGATTTACCGGGTCGTGGAGCAGATCCCGGGAGTGCGAGATTCATTGGTGATCGGCTACCCGATCGAAGGTGATATGGAGATCTGGCTCTTCGTAATCCCGGACGGAAATGCCGTCGTCGATGTCCAGCGGATCCGCCGAGCCCTGCGTGCCGAGGCGTCTCCGCGCCATGTGCCGTCCAGAGTTTTTTCCGTGCCGGAGATCCCCTACAACCTGGCCGGCAAGAAGGTCGAGGGCGCCGTCCTCAAGGCAGTGACCGGTCGGCCAGTCGCCAATCGAGACTCGTTGAGCAACCCCGACTGTCTGGACTTGTTTGCTGTCGAGGGTCTGTTGGTCCGTGAGGTGAAAGCATGACCAAGGGAGCAATAGTCGGGATCGGCGAGCTTGCGCCGCAACGCTACTCCAGCGGCGAGACCACACTCAGCATGATCGCTGCAGCGTCCATCCAGGCCGTCCACGATGCCGGCCTGGAGAAGGAGGACGTGGACGGGCTGCTCGTTGGCCCGCAGGTCGGGGAGACGCCCCAGCACGTGCCGGCAACTGTGGCCGAGTACCTGGGCCTGCGCCCGGAAATGGCGAACGTGGTCGACCTGGGGGGTGCTACCGGCGCGGGAATGGCCTGGCGCGCCGCGGCGGCGATCGAGGCCGGAATGTGCGACACCGTGCTCTGCGTCCTTGGCAACATCAACGAGCGCGGCAGGGTAGCCCGGTCGCCGAATCGAAACCCGATCCGAGAGTTCGACGTCCCGTTCGGTGCGTCGGGCGCCAATACGTCCTATGCGTTTCTGGCGCGTCGGCACATGGAGGAGTATGGCACCACGCCAGAGCAACTGGCGGCGCCGATCGTCGCCCAGCGCGCGAATGCGCAGTTAAATCCCAAGGCGATCTTTCACGGCACGCCGCTGACCGTCGAGGACATTCTTTCCTCTCCGATGGTCGTCGACCCTCTTCGCCTGCTCGAGATCGTCATGCCTTGTGCCGGCGCGGCGGCCTTCGTGGTGACCAGCGAGGAGCGTGCGCGCGATTTAGCTCAGCCAGTCGTGAGCATCGCCGGAGCGGGCGAGAAAATCACCCACAGGGCTATGTCGCTGGCGCCATCCCTGACGTCCGGACCGCTGAAGGACGCCATAGCGCGCGCCTACCGTCAGAGCGGGGTGGGACCGGAAGACCTGGACCTGCTCCAACTTTACGACTGCTACTCCATCGTCATCGCTATCACCCTCGAGGACGCAGGGGTATGCCCCCCTGGTCAGAGTGGTCAATGGATGGCCGAACGCGACCTGACGTGGCAGGGGCTGCAGCCGCTCAACACCCACGGCGGTCAGCTGTCCTTTGGGCAGGCGGACCTCGCCGGCGGCATGTCGCACCTCACCGAGGCGGTAGTGCAGTTGCGCAGGCAGGCTGGGGAGCGGCAGGTGCGGGACGCGGAGACGGCTTTGGTGACAGGCAACGGAGCGACCCTGAGCGAGGCGACCGCACTCGTCCTGCGCCGGGGCGCATGAGGCAGGAGATCACGATGAGCAGACCCCCCTTTCCCGGCCCGACCAGCACGCCGATCAGCGAGCCCTTCTGGGCGGGCGTCGATGATGAGCGCCTGATGTTCCAGCGCTGCTCCGCCTGTGAGCGAGCCATCTTCCCAGCACGCGGACACTGTCCCGGGTGCTGGTCGCAAGACCTCGTTTGGCAGGAGAGCACCGGACGGGGCACGCTCGCGTCCTTCGCCGCGGTGCACCGTCCCGGACACGCAGCGTTCACAGACCTCACCCCATACACCCTCGCACTGGTCGACCTCGAGGAAGGCTTCCGAATGCTCAGCCGGCTCGTCGAGGCCTCAGACTCGACGCCAACCCTGGGCTCCTCAGTGGAAGTGTCCTGGCGGATGCAAGGCGAGACGCGCCTCCCATTGTTTACGGTGAAGGAGAACTCATGAACGACTTCAACGCGTCAGACGTGCCGGTCCTGCTCGACGGCGTGCGCACTCCCTACGGCCGGTACCTCAAGAGCATGCGCTCCCTCAGCGCCCGCCAGCTCGGGGCACACGCAGTGGCAGCACTGGTCGAACGCCTGCCCCGGATGGCGGACTGCGACGGCGCCCTGCTCGCGCAGGTCGTCCAGGGCGGGCTGGGTCAGAACCCCGCACGTCAGGCGTCCGTGGACGGTGGCCTCTCGATGCGGGTGCCTGCCCTTACGCTCAACAACGTCTGCCTCGGCGGGATGTCGGCCCTGGCGGACGCGTCGCGGCGGATCCGGCTGGGGGAGGGACGCACCTACCTCGTGGGCGGTATGGATTCAATGAGCCGGGCGCCACACGCGGGCCTCCTTCGCGACGGCTCCTCGATGACAGCAGTGGGCTTCGTCGACACTCTGTCCACGGACGGACTGTGGTGCTCCCTGGACGATGAGTCGATGGGTGTCCTGTCGGATCGCGTCAACCAGGACCTGGGCATCGGCCGTGAGGTCCAGGACGAGATCGCGTTGCGCAGCCATCAGCGTGCTCGGGCAGCCCGGGACTCCGGTGTCCTCGCCGAGGAGATCGCCCCGGTCACTGTGGGGACATTGGTGATCGAGCATGACGAGGGAATCCGTGACGACACCAGTCTGGAGTCTCTCGCCCGCCTGCGGCCTGTGTTTGACAAAAACGGGACGGTTACGGCCGGCAACGCCTCACAGATGAGCGATGGCGCTTCCGTGGGCGCGATCGTCGCACGCTCGGTTGCGGAGGAATGGGGCGTCGAGCCGCTTGCGATAGTACGCGGCTACGCCGAGGTCGCCGGGCCGGATGCCAGCCTTCATCTCAAACCGGCTGCGGCCATTGAGGAAGTCCTGCGTCGGGCCGGCGTCCGTCTGTCCGACGTATCGGTTATCGAGATCAATGAAGCTTTCGCCAGTGTGGTCGAGGCCAGCCGTCGTGCCCTTTCGCTTCCCTTGGACGTCCTCAACGTCAACGGAGGCGCCATCGCACTCGGCCACCCCTTGGGCGGCACCGGTTTCCGGCTCGTCCTCACCGCCGCACACGAACTGCGCCGCCGTGGCGGCCGGTACGCCGTCGCCAGCATGTGCGGCGGGGGCGGCCAAGGCGCCGCCGTCCTCATCGAAAACGTCAACGCACGATAAAGGAGACATGTCATGGCTAGTGAGACGACTACACAGCAGGGTTGGGCGGGCACGCGCTTCGGGCAGCCGAAGGTCGGTGCTACGGCGAGCATCAGCCGGACGTTCGGGCCACGCGACGTCGAGCTGTTCTCCGAGATCAGCGGGGACCGAAACCCGCTGCACATCGATGAAAAGGCGGCCAAGGCGTCCGTCTTCGGAGGACTCATTACTCAGGGTGGCATCACGACCGGGCTGCTTAATGCCGTGGTTGCCGAGCAGTTGCCTGGCCCGGGAACTGTGTTCCTATCTGTTTCTTGGTCCTTCCGCCGCCCTACCTACTTCGGGGAGACGATGACAGCAACCGTCACGGTTGAGAAGGCCCGCGACGACAAGCCCATCTGCAACCTGCGAACCGTCGTAGTCAATGCGGAGGGCGAAGTGTGTGTTGAGGGTGAGGCCGTAACGTACACCGCAGTGCTTGGTGAGGGTGGTGTCTGAGGCGGCAGGGCGACCGCCGGGCGCCGGGTGGGCTCTGGCGTCCTTGGGGACGGCCATGCTGCTTGGCATGGCCACATGGTTCTCCGCGGGTGCGGTAGTTCCACAACTCGTCGACGAGTTCTCGCTCGGCGAGTCACAGACCGCCTGGTTGACGCTCGGGGTGCAGGTGGGCTTTGTCATCGGCGCCCTCGCGCTGGCGATCACCAGCATCGCGGACCGAATCCGCCCCAGGCAGCTGATGGCGCTCGGGGCTGCGGCTGCGGGATTGGTCAACCTGCTCTTGCTGGTGGCCACAGAAGGATGGCAGGTGATCGCCATCCGCATTTTGACCGGCGCGTGTCTCGCCGCCGTCTACCCTCCTGCCACAAAGGCCATCGCCACCTGGTACCGAACGTCCCGTGCGTTCGCGATCGCCGTGATGCTTGGGGCCTTGACGCTCGGCTCCGCCTCGCCCCACCTCGTCGCGACGGCCGGTGGGCTTAGCTGGACCTTCGTTGTGTGGGGAACCAGCACGCTCAGTCTGTTGGCGTGTCTCGTCGCGGCCTTGGTGGCGAAGGATGGGCCCTATCCATTCCCCCTGGCCGAGTTCAGCTTCACGCAAGCGCGTCAGGCATTCTCATCCCGGGCGGTACTGCTCACCTCCGTCGGCTACTTCGGGCACATGTGGGAGCTCTACGCCATGTGGTCGTGGTTTGGCCTCTTCATCGGCACGGTTCTCGCGTCGGATGGAGGCCCGCCCGCCAGTCGCACCGCCAGCTTTATCGCGTTCCTCGTGATCGGCATAGGTGCACTGGGCTGCCTTCTGGGTGGGTGGCTTGCCGAGCGACGCGGTAGCGCCTGGGTTGCCTCCCTCTCGATGTGGATCTCCGGGCCGTGCGCCTTGCTCATCGGCTGGCTGGCCGACGGCCCTGTCTGGTTGGTGGTGGCGGTCGCGTTGGTGTGGGGATTCTGGGTCATCCCTGACTCGCCCCAGTTCTCGGCGCTGATCACGCAAGTGGCGGACCAGCGGTATGTAGGCAGCACGCTGACCCTCCAGATGGCGCTGGGTTATGTCGTCACCATCCCCGTCGTCTGGCTCACGCCGGTGCTGTATCTACGGGTCGGTTGGGGTTGGACTTTCACGCTCCTCGCCCTCGGTCCACTGGTCGGGATCGTCGCTATGCGCGCGCTGCAGCGGGAGATGGCAGGGCAAGCGGAACCGAGTGGGGCAGCGCCCCTGGCTTGAAGCATGGGACCGCTAACGTTCTCCGCGGCGATCCTTCCGGTCGGGAGGCTATGACCTGTTCCCCTGATGTACCCCGAGCGTCTCACTCGTTGTACTGGGCCACGTTGACCACCTGGCCATCGGGGCTGCGGACGAAGAACCTGCGAATACCCCAGGGCTCGTCGGTGAGCGGGTGCACGATGTCGTACCCAAGACGCTGCGCATCTGCGTATGCGGCATCGACGTCATCGACCTTGACCGTCATCACGGAGTCCTGCGGTGCTGTCGCATCTTTGGTGACCACTTGAACGCAGGCGTCTGAGTCGGGGGAGGTGAAGCGGGCAACCCACCCTTGGTTCATGCCCTCCTCGGTGAGGCCGAGGAACCCGAAGAATGCCCTGGCACGCTCAACGTCGACCGTGTGCAGGTTAGTGATGACCTCGATCGCCTTCATTGCCCCAGTCTGGCACTTCGAACACCGTCGGTGCCGTCCGTAATAGAAAGTTCACGGAGAACATCCGCGTCGGCCGCTGAGGGCC
Source organism: Ornithinimicrobium sp. (assembly GCF_030537745.1). Taxonomy (GTDB): domain Bacteria; phylum Actinomycetota; class Actinomycetes; order Actinomycetales; family Dermatophilaceae; genus Ornithinicoccus. The sequence goes on from NZ_JAUNVI010000033.1 coordinate 10,046, forward strand.
AACGTCCAAACTGACGCGAGCAGGGCCTTTGTGGCGGTGGGTTGTAAGTGTCGGTGTCACAACTAGGGCTCTACGGGCGCTATCACAAGGCCGTTGCATGACGGTCCGACGTTGAACCGACAGGTGAATGTGCGGCAGCGCCTGCCGCGGGGTCTGATCAGGCGGGGTCACTCGATTTCGGAAGTAAGCTCGTGAGGGGCGGCGACGCAGAATTCGTTGCCCTCAGGGTCGCCAAGGGTCACCCATGTTGCACCATCTTCGGACTTGCGGTGCAGGAGGCGGGCGCCCAAGCCGACCAACCGCTCGACCTCACCTTCCAGATCTTCGACGCTCAGGTCCAGGTGCCAGCGGTTCCTGCCAGCTTTCGCCTCCGGCACCCGCACAAACATGAGCGACGGCGAATCCCTTGGCCGCCGCGCCCCCCCTATGGCCGCAAACTCGGCCGTGGCACCAGGGCCGACTTCCCAGTCGAGGACCGCGGCCCAGAAGGTGGCGAGATTGCCTGCATCCTCGGAGTCGACGGTGACCGTGGACATGGAAGCGACCATGACGGTCACAGTAACAGCGGCTCTAGCCAGGGGGGCAGGGCCTGAGATGTCCTCCGGGGGAGGCCGCGGCCGGCCACCCACGATGACTTCCATGGACCCCGGCAGCCGGACCGAGCACGAGTGAGCAGAAGGCACCATGAGGGCTGTCACAAAACCTTCGCATTTCCCGAGGGGGCGCATCGTCGCAGTTCACAGGGCCCGGCATCCGTTTCCCGCCACCTCCAGCCACGTGTCTCACGATGTGCGCCGTCGACAGTCTCAGCAGCGCCGGTTTTCGGCGTCACGGCGCGGTTCTCAGGCTTTGGGCGGAGTCATAGCCTGCGGTTCCTCGGACCGACAGGCTCCTCCCCCATCACCAAGGTCCTGTCCCTTCCGCAGCAATCGCAACTGATGCGCGTGGGTTCTTTTATGGGAATCTCTCCCGCACGTTCCTGACCAGTTGCTTTTGTACGTGAACCATCCCTCGTCTCCGCCTCTCGCCTGGGCGCCTCACCATCCGCTTCCGGGACGTGGCATCGCCGTCATGTCGATGGTCGCGACATCACTCAAGGGCCGAATGGCATGCGGTGCCTTCTCCTCGAGGCCAAGGGAGAGGGTACCGACGGCCACCGCCACGGCGGCCGTCGCCCGTGTCATATCGCCCACTATGACGCAGCAGACAGACGTTCGGCCGCGTGCATGGTCGTGACATTGCTGTACCGCCGAATACAGTGCGTCGACAGCGCCCAGCGGAGGACGGGAGAAGAGGTCTATCACGCAGCGGGCCAGGCGTCATCCCCGACCACTAGAAGGAGACGCTCGACCGGTCTACCCCTATAACTCCCCGGCGGTCTCGTACGCATACAACTCCACCAAGTCAGCGACTACCTGCTCCCACTCATCAACCATGGCAAATGTCACACCAACCATGGACGACCGGCCGTGCAAGACGTCAGAAGATCTACGGTAACAATACTGAGCCAACTTGATGACGCGATACGCATCCGACCATCGAACGTTAGTAGGGTCAGGCAGCAGAGCCAAAAGCTTAGTAGCGACCCGGCTTTGCCTCGGGACGCCTGAGACCGCTGTAGCATAGGCGCGAGCGGCCACAATTTCGATCTGCACTCGCAGCGCCTGTATGCGCACGCGCAGGAACGTCTCTTCGGGTAGATCCTCAAGCATCTACTATTCCTTGGCATGCCTCGACCGCATCTGCAATCTCAGCGTCCGTTGCGGCGGTATTCGGCTCGTTTCCGTGTGCCGCACTATTCCATCGCTGTAGATGATTCTTTAAGTGCGTGGCAGCGTCGGAGATTCGGGTGAGGGACTCCTCGGACAGGGGCAGGTCCGCGGCTGCGCGAAAGCGCTGGACCGTTGTGCCTACATCCTGACGGTCAAGGCGCTCTAGCCATTCCTTCGGGTTTGAGCCACTTCGCACCGCCTCGCGGGTCACGAGTATACGCAGGGCGTTGTCAACTGCCTGCCGACAGAGCCCTCGCACAGCTACGGTCAAACCGAGCCTCTGCGCCTGGTCAGTGGCCAGAGCCAAAAGCGCCCTTGCATCGTCCAACAACGTCCGCCACATTGGACCGACTTCGAAAACGTCGATTACCTGACTGTCTGGGTTTCTGCGTATAGACCGGGAGTCGAGATTGTTCGGCGAGGCCAGGAGATGCTCTCGAAGCCGCTCGTCATGCGTCAGGACCACCACACGCCTGTGCTTGGACAACTCGATCAGTTGGCGAGCGATCCAATCAACCCTGAGTTCATCGAAGGAGTGCACGGGGTCATCTATCAAAAGAAAGCCGAACGGCCCATCCTTCGCCATCGACAGCGCTGGAGCCAGCAGAACGGCGTTTCTTTGACCTGCGCTAAGCATCCCCAGTTCGAGCACACGGCCCGACTTGTCCTTCAGAACAAGGTCAGCCTGCCTCTTCTGAACCGAAAGTTGAGATAATCGCAGTCCGGCGTCGTGAAGCAAAGCCTCGATCGTCTCATTGGTTGCGACCTCTAAGGAATCCAGCCGTCGCTTCTTCAGCCGCTTCTCAAGGTCGTCAAGGCGGGCCTTAGCGTCGGACCAGCGCCGCGCCTGCATCGCGTCCTCTCGACTGATCAACCACGTTGCCTGAAAGTCGCGCAGAGCCGCCGCCTGAGCCGCACGCCAGGCAGACTCCGCCGAGGCTCGCTCAGCCGCGCGCGCAGATTCGCTGTTGAAGCGTTCGGAGCGAATAGTGTCGAACGTCTGTCGCGCTAGCGCGACAGATTCAGGCATCGCGACGGCCCCTTCGTGAAGGACGTCCTCAAGCTTCTGCACAAGTTGATGCGCTTCTTCTAAGCAAGCTGTGTCATCCGGTGCGCCTGCAGCCATAAGCCTAGGTAAAACGCCCCGGGCCTCCACTAGGAAAGCCGAGAGCGAGGAACTCCATGCTCTAAGACTGGCGGTCGCGGCCTCTTGGTGAGCCACGGTTTGCTTGAGATGTTCGCGCCATGGGACGTCTGAGCCACATACAGGGCACGGTCCAGATAGTGACTCGCTCGCGGCTGCCTGATCTAACATATTAAGCGCGGCCGTCGCAGCCAATGCTGACACACCACTGTCCGCCATGAGGCCCTCTAGCGCCCGGACTGCCGCTTCTGTTGCCTCGGTAAAGGAGCCTATGTCAACGGCCTCATATCCGGCTGTCGACTGTTCATCCTTAGATAGTCCGTTCCGAGACCACCAAGTCCTAGGGTCCTCGTCCAAGTCATAAGAACTGGTTACCAACCGTTGTCGATCGAACCTTATTTCTGCTTCCTGCAACCTTCGTTCGCCGACGCGAAACGCATCCTCAATTCGTTTCTTTGCAGCTTCGCTGTGGCGGCTCTGAGCCTCAATTTCCTCCGCGACTTGCGTGAAGCAACCTCCAAGCACTAGCATTCGTGACAGGTACTCTTGGAGATCCTTCGACCGCTGAATGTATTGCTCCCAGGTTGCATATGCATATGTGGGGCTATATGCATACAAGGCGGACCGCCAAGCTGCCGATAGGTCTATCGGCGCCTCGATGCCTTCGGCGGATAGAAGGCGCGCCGAGGAGGTAACCATCTGACCGTCCGTGAGCGCGCTGGCCATGGTGAGCCTACGACCGTCGGCATTGGACAATTCGATCTCTATGCACGCTTCAGCCGCCCTGTCGTTCGTTAGAACTGGCTCCCAAACCGGATAGTTGCCACCAGTACCTTCCCTACGTTCTACCGACGCATCCACAGATTGGTGCAGCCCGACATCGATTGCATCACTGATGCTCGATTTGCCCGACCCGTTCGGGCCGTGGATAACCGTTATGCCAGGGGTCGGGTCGAAGGAAAATCTGAGGCCATTGGGTGGGACGCCACGGAAACCACTCACTGTGACGTTGGTTAGCCACCATGGTGATTCACTCGTCGCTGGATCCCAGCCGCCTGAGGAAGAAGTCGTGCCTCCGCAGGACTCGACGATCTCCAGGAGCGTGACCCAACTCTGCTTGACCGCATCTGAGGTGGCCCTCGAGTGGGCACCCACAATCTCCGCCGAGAGGTCAGCGAAGGAGAGTACAGACAGTTTTGACATTGGCGCCTCCCCACCGTTGGGAAAAGTCTAGCCTCCGCAGGCAAGACACAGCCCTACCCGACACGCGGTGGCCATGTGGGCGGCACCGACGCTGGTGGCAAGGCACTTCGGAACGGGCGTGCGTAGGCACCGCCGCGGTCCGACACGGCACAGGCTCGACTGGCCAGATGACCTGCCGTGAGAGTCCTCCATGACCGACGCTGGTGGTGTCCCTGCCCGCGTAAGCCCTAGTGTGGCGCCGCAGCGCCCGATGACAAGACGCACGACGTCCGCTGTTGCCGCCTGTCCGTCATCTTGGGCCTCCACGACCCGCCTGTTGCCGCCTGGTCTCCTCAGGAACCGCTAGGCGTCGGTGGGTGTGTCGGTGCTTTGAGCGAGGCTCTTGTCAGGTCGAGGATTCTCCTCGATCGTGAGAGTTGGGAAATCGCCTTGAGCGAGCAGCAGAAGGACGCCCATGAGACGTGGGTGAGCGGAGCGGTCGCGATGATGAAGCAGAACGTGCCAGCCCGGCACATATGGGACCGGCTTGCCCGGCTACTTGGCTATGCCGAGATCACATGGCTCGACGGTTCCGTCCGCGACGAGCAAGGCAGGCTGTCGGGCCAGCTCGTGGTGTTCACCGAGCAGCACGTGGCGGTCGTCGATCTTCGCGAGGAGTTGCACAGCCATCAGCGCGGATTCGCGGGGCCGCGTGAAGGCCGCAGCGACGTGCGCATCATGGCACGCTCGTCGCTGCTCCAGATCGAGTCCCTTATGGACGAGGACGTGCCGCGACAGAACTCTCGTCACGCCTGGGATCGGCTGGGACCCCGGGGCGAGCTACAGGACGCCTGGCCATGGGATGCACCAATGGTGCTTGTCTACCCGAGCATGCAAGTGACTGTGAACGGCAGGGTGAGAGAGGCCCTCGACGTCGACATCAACATGACCGATTTTATGTTGACCCTGTTGGGGGACCTTGCCGCCTGAAGGTTGGCCGTTGGCAATCCGGCCCTGCGACCATCCTCATCTGCCGCGGGTCGCTCGTTCCCCAGGCGCGTCAAACACCGCGAAGGGTACGTAGCGGGTCGTACTGCAAATCTTTGACGGTGCCGCCTCAGCGCCACCGTTACGTCACTCGGCGGGCCTGTCTTTCGGACGGGGCCACCAGAACTCGAGCTGGATGTTGTCGGGGTCGCGAAAGACAAGTGCGGTGCCCGAACCCGATGGCGAATCCGTGACCGGGGAGTGGTCCACCCCGAGCTTGCTGAGCCGTGCCTCCCACTGCTCCAACTCGTTCCGGTCCGACACGGTGAACCCCACGTGGTCCAGCCCCGGCCGGTGCTCGTCGAAGCGTTCGGCGATCTGTTCGTGATGCTGGATGAGCCCGATGACGAGCCCGGTCGCTGGGTGGACGAGAACGATCATGATGCGGTTGTCGAGGTCCGAGCGACGCGCACGGCGCAGTCCCAGCGTGTCGACGTACCAGGCCGCGCTCCTCTCCGCGTCCGAGACCGTCAGGTCGAGGTGACTGATCGTGCTGAACGAGGGCATGGACGTTGCTCCTTCTCTTTGGGCCCACGCTACCGACGGCCGCCTGAAGCCAGCCCGCGGACTCCCATGTTCTCCCCAGCAGCGGTACACCAATGAGCCTGGGGCACCTGCACTATGCCCGGAGTCATCAGGAGTGACCCATTCCACCGCGTTTGACCATCCGACCCGCGTGCGTCGATCCGCCCACTTAGACGCAGCACAGGCCGGCGGGTGTCAGCACTCAGCGACGCGCCATTCGGGATCCGTCTTTCGCTGAGCAGGCCCGCGAGGGCCCGGTACGACCGTCGGGTTGGCGCGGCCAGATCGGCCGCGCAGTCTGGCGAGGTTCGCGCGCCGCGCGAATCAATGATTGTGTAGATGAAGCCGCCTCGCCTGCGCATGCGCTCTTTGCGTGTATATATGGAGACCTGTACTGTTCGGGCGCCGAGATGGCGGGCGTAGAGAAGCGGGGCGTGCATCGTGATCAAGTTCGGCACCTGGTGCTCGCAGCCGACGCCGACCTCGATAGACATGCACAGGATCGGCACGCTCGAGTCGCACGATGACGCGACCGGGGTGGCGCTGATGACCGCGACGCTTCCCAGTGCCTACGCGGACACGTCGGCCCTTGCGCTCGTCGCCGAGCGCCATGGCAAGTCTGGGGTGGCGGCGTTTCTCCGCGACCGGTTGCCCACGAAGAAGAGCGCTCGGTCCGGTGACGTGGGCGAGATCTTGGCTACGGCCTACCTAGACGAGGATTGCGGATACGTCGTGGGGCCGAGTCGGCTCATCGATCGCGACCATCAGGAGTGGGCCATGCGGGGAGACGACGTACTGGCGGCAAGGATTGATGGAGACTCCGGGCTACAGCTTGTTAAGTCCGAGGCCAAAAGTCGTATCAAGCTCGGCGAGGCGACGGTTAAGGCGGCCCGCGAGGGGCTTGCCCGCAACGAGGAGATGCCGTCCCCTCACTCGCTGTCGCAGTTCGCCACCCGGCTGCTCGACACGCCCGATCACGCCATCGGCGAGGCCGTGATAGATCTGCAATTGACCGGCGGCGTGAGGCCTCACCAAGTTGGTCATCTGATGTTTCTGTTCACGGGCGGCGACCCGGGTGCACATGTCAGCGCAGACCTGGAGGCGTACAGCGGCTCAGTGAAACAGCTGGCCGTCACCCTCAGGGTCCAGGACCACCAGAAGTTCATTCAGGATACCTACGCCGGGGTGGTTGCGGGTGCCCCGTGACGCGGAAGTGCTAGCCAGCAGCCTTGACGCTGCTACCGATGCAGGCTTCCGCAATCGCCTCCTTGCCCGAGGACAGGCGCAGTCGATGATTCGTCGTGACGGCGTACTCCCGGACGGCTCGCCAGAGTTCAGCACGTTCCTCGACGCCGACCTCCTCAACTATGGCTACGCACTGCTCACTAACGGACTGGAGTTGCTCGAGGATTTGGAAGGAGGCGGAATCAACGAGGATGAGACGACGAGTCAGGCGGAGATCGCCCGGCTGGCTTTCATTCAGAGCTCGTATGCTCTGGAGGCGGCAACTCGCAATGCCGCTGATGCCCCCGACCTGATGTTTCACCGACTCATCGCCGGTGCGGGCAGCCATCTCGGCGGATACGCCGCGCGTGCGTTCTCGCTGACGGAGGGGGGTCGGGAGTCAGGCCAGCTAACGCCGATGGAACTCACCTTGGCTTCCCTGACGATGCGCGATCTCGACGACATCGAGGAACACACTCGACGGCTGCGCTCTTCCGAAGACGTCTCGGACGACGCTCTGCTCGCCTCTCTCTCCGTGGACGACAACGACGCCGACAATAGTGTGGCTGATCCACTCGGCCCTGTGGCCCTGCTACTCAGCGAGAATTACCTTTCCGCTGTGTCCTCTGCTCTTTTTGCCATTGAGGTCGGCGACCGCGCACTTCTAGCCGACGCGCTAGAGCAACTGGCGCTGGGCGAGCGGGCCTCATTGGATGTAAGCGCTCCCGGACCGTGGTGGGTCTACCGACTCACCCGTCGCATGCTTCGCGATCTCTTCAACACCAGCGTCGGCACCAACGTTCCGGTCGACCCGCCAACCGGCGCTGAGGACGATGTCCCTCGGTGGCGTTACCTGCGTCGCACATTCATTGAGAACCTCCTGCGACGAAGGCGTTCCGAGATCGACCTGTGGCCATCGCAGCTCCATGTCGTGGACCGGATCTTCGCCGACCTGCGCGACCTCGTTGTCGCCCTTCCCACGAGCGCCGGCAAGACCCGGATCGCCGAGTTGTCCATCCTCGCGTGTCTCGCACGGGGCCGGCGTACCGTCTACGTCACCCCGCTCCGGGCTCTCTCCGCCCAGACCGAGCAGGTATTGACCCGGACGTTTGGTCCACTCGGAGTGCGAGTGTCGTCGCTGTACGGCAGCATGGGGATCAGTGATGTAGACAACGACACTTTGCGCTCTAGCGAAATCGTCGTCGCCACACCGGAGAAGTTGGACTTCGCGCTCCGGTCCGATCCCTCGGTATTGGACGATGTCGGGCTGGTCGTTCTCGACGAGGGTCACATGATCGGCCCGTCCGAGCGCGAGATCCGATACGAGGCCCAGATTCAGCGGCTCCTGCGTCGCTCGGACACTTCAACGCGTCGGATCGTCTGTCTGTCCGCCGTATTCCCTTCCGGTACAGAACTGGACGACTTCGTCGCATGGATCACCGACGACGAACCCGATGGACTGCACCAGGAAACATGGCGCCCGACGCTGCAGCGCTTCGGCTTGGTCGAATGGCTCGGCGACCGTGCACGAGTGGCAATCACCCTCGGATCAGATCAACCGTTCATCCCTCGATACTTCGAGGCCAAGCAGCCGACCGGGAGGCGGCGGAAGCAGTTCCCGGCTGACCAGCGAGAGATGGTGATCGCGACAGCATGGCGCTTGGTCGAGGAAGGTCAGACCGTTCTCGTCTTTTGTCCTCAGCGCAACTCGGTGGAGCCCTATGCGCGCCAAATCATCAAACTCCACGAGCAAGGCCTGATCGCCTCGGTCTTGCCCGAGCAGGTCGACCTGTTGGGGGCGCTCATCGTCGGCGCCGAGTGGTTCGGTGCTGAGCACCCAATTCTGAAGTGTCTCGAGCTCGGGGTCGCCATTCACCATGGGGCGCTTCCAGGACCGTTTCGTCGGGAAGTAGAAAAGCTCCTCCACGAGGGAAATTTGAAGGTCACGATTGCCTCCCCCACTCTCGCTCAGGGGCTCAACCTGTCAGCGTCGGCAGTGCTGTTCCACAGTCTCCGACGCGGACGCGACCTGATCAAGGGCTCCGATTTCTCCAACGTCATCGGCCGAGCTGGGCGCGCCTTCGTCGACACCGAGGGGCTGGTGCTATACCCGATCTTCGAGCCGCAACAGAACCGGCGCCAGCGACTACGAAGGGATTGGCTCCAGTTAACGCAAGGCGACGGAGGCAAGGCGCTGGACTCAGGCCTCATCGCGGTCGGCGTAGCACTGCTCCGCCGGATGTACACCTCCCGCGGGGCCGGACCCATCGGGCCCTTCCTCGACTACCTCACAGGCGGCCCGGACTGGACCCTTCCAGTCCTGCAACAAGACTCGGCGGCAGACGAGGCGACAGCCGCGGCCGCGTGGAGATCCAACCTCTCCTTGCTCGACATCGGCATTCTCAGCATCATCGGAGACGGCGCCTACGACGCCGACCCGGACGCTGCCACGCAAGTGATCGCCGAGGCTCTCGTTGACTCGCTATGGGAGCGTCAACTACGCCGCCATGACAGCAGCAGCGCCACAGCCCTCCGCGAATTGGTGACAGGCCGGGTCCGACATCTTTGGAGCACGTCCACGCCCTCCCAACGTCGCGGCTGGTATCTCGCTGGGCTCGGCGCCGACGCCGGGTCGAGCCTGTCCGCGCTTTCAGGGCAAGTGATCGACAAAATGAGCCAAGTCGAAGTCGACCTCGTCAACGAGGACCCCATCGCGGCGACCGACCGTCTCGTCGAGATCGCGGCGGCCATCTTCGGCCTGGACACCTTCGCCCCTGAAGTCGCGGTTGATGACTGGAGCCGCGTTCTTCGCCACTGGGTCCAAGGACTGAGCCTTGCGGACCTCCCCGGGGATCGCGTCGCCATCGCGCAGTTCATCGAATCCGATCTCGTCTATCGCTTGGTCTGGGGGATGGAGGCCGCCCGGGTCTTCGAGGCGGCCCAGGGCAACGTCCTCGCTGAAACGCTGACCGGCTCCGCTGCGACCGCGATCGAGACAGGGACTTTCAACCGGTCTGCATCGGTGCTCATCCGCTCCGGGTTCGACCATCGACTGGCCGCCGTGGGGGCCGTCGTCAGCACTGGCGCCGAGTTCGACTCAACCTCGGACATGCGATCGTGGATCAATGACCTCGATCCCTGGTACGCCGACGACGCAGCGTGGCCAAGCCCTGAATCTCGACCGGCGTGGGAGATATTCGCGTCGCACGCCCGCCTTCCGCGCCACCGTCAATGGAGGCGCAGCACCGAAAACATCGATGATGTGACGTGGTACGGAGATGTGCCTGCCCCGAAGACCTGGCTCCGCGTCACCGATGTTGACGCAGACACGGTCCAGATTTGGTCGACGGGCTTTGACCTCCTTGGCGAGGCCGCCGTCCAATTGAACCCCGAGCGACTCGGGATTCTTCGCGCTCAACGTCACGTTGACTACTCGGGGATCCGTTTGTTGTACCGCGGCCCCCGCGACCTCTTCTCCGGCGGCCACCCCCCCTCGGCGTCGCCGCCCTAGCAAGCTCGTCCGGCAAGGCGAGGCAGTCCCGAATGGCAAGTGATCGACCTCTTGGGCAGGCCACTCGCCACCGCCGTCCTCGACCTGTGCGCGCACCGTCGGCTCCCGTTCCCAAGGAGTGCCGGCGAGAGCCGCGCCTACAGCCAGCTCGACCGCGTCCACAATCGACCGCATCCTCATGCCGCTGAGTATGCCCGGCAACACGTCCGAGCACCCCGCCTTGAGGGCGGGACGCCCGGTCATGCCGCCTTGAGGGCCGGACGCCCGGTCCTGCCACGATCTGCTCGTTAACGCCATCGTCCCGAGAGGTGAGTCATTCCACCGCGTTAGACGCGGTGGGGTGTGCTGGAGCTGAGCCGTCCCTTTGGCAAGAGCCTCGGCCGCCACCGGCACCTCCTCTCGCGGGGTGGTGACTGAGCTGGCTGAGGGCGCAGGAACTGGCACGAACCGACACCGCTAATGCACGTATGCTGCACGAAATCGCTGCGAGCACCCTGTTGCGTGCTATATGTGCAGGTCAGAGCGTTTAGCCTGGATGTCTTGTAAACAGGGGGTTGAGGGTTCGAGTCCCTTCGCCAGCTCTCCTTCTGACCATGTGCGCACCCATTGAACTGCACAAACTCATTGCTAGGCGCTGTCGCCCCCTGATATCCAGGGCGTGACTCAGCGCGCTGCCTCGCACAGCCGCAACCAGACCTCGCTCGGTGTGGGGTAGGCCGGGACTGCTTGCCAGAGCTGTTCGACGGTCAGCCCGGCCGACACGGCGATCGTGGCGGCATAAAGTTGAGTGCTCGCGCTGGGTCCGGCGAAGGTCGCGGCGAGGACCACGCCGGTGTCCTTGTCGAGGAGCAGCTCGGCAGTTCCCGGGTCGTCGTCTCGCTGCACGGCTGTGCCAGCCACCGCCATCGGCAGTTCGATGCGGCGTATGTCGAATCCGGCCTCGCGCAGTGCGCTCTCGGACCGTCCGACCGAGGCGACCTCGGGTTGAGTGAAGATGACTTGAGGCACCGCGTCGTGATCAGACGCGGCGACGTAGCGCGGGCCCTCGAGGGCCTCTCCGCGCGCGGTGGCCGCGATCACGTCGCCGCAGACACGTGCTTGGTACTTACCCTGATGAGTGAGCAACGCGCGCCCGTTGACATCACCGACGGCGAAGAGCCAGTCACCCTCGACGCCGACGACACGCATGGAGTCATCGACCGGGATGAAGCCGTGAGATGAGGAGAGATCGCTCAGCCCTACTGTGTCGAGTCCGAGGTCTTCGGTGCCGGGAGCTCGCCCGGTCGCGGCGAGGACTTCGTCGACCTCCAGGACGTGGCCAGCCTCCCCGTCGCGCGAGCTGCTGATGCTGACCGGGCCGCCGTGGATCCGGCCGTATCCAGTGTCCTTCGGCGCTACCCGGGTGATCGACGCTGGGGACGTGTTCAACTCCACCGTGACCCCGGCCGAACGCAGACCATCAAGGACCGCGGTCGCCGCGAACTCAGACACGTTCCGCAGGAGACGGTCGTCTCGGACCAAGAGCGTGACCTGTGTGCCGAACGACGCAAACCACGTCGCTGCCTCACAGGCAACGACGCCGCCGCCGATGATCGCCAGACGCTGCGGGACCTCATGGACATTCGTCGCGTCCCGCGAGGTCCAGGGCAGGGCGGCGTCGAGACCATCGATCGGTGCGATGCTCGCGGTCGATCCTGTCGCGAGCACGACGGCTCGGCGTGCACGGATCGTCCGGCCCCCCACCGTGACTTCGCGTGCGCCCGAGAGCCGACCGTGCCCTCGAATGATCGCGATGCCCTCCTTCACGGCCCAGTCGACCTGGCTGGAGTCGTCGAGTCCGTGGGTGAACTTATCCCGTCGAGCCAGGGTGGCCTCGACGTCGACGCGGTCACCAGTCAGGCGCGAAGCGACCCCTGGCACGTGCTCGGCGTGAGTCAGCACGTCACTCGGTGTGAGAAGAACCTTGCTGGGCATGCATGCCCAGTAGGAGCATTCCCCGCCGAGGAGTTCGTGCTCGATGATCACCGCCGACAAGTCACCCCCGGCTATCGCGTACTGAGCCGCGTTCTCACCAACGGCTCCACCACCGATGACGATGACATCGAATTCGTCGGTCTCTCCAGCGTCTTTCACGGGTACCTCCATTTGGTCTTCGGGAGAGTTGCACACTTCAAACTAGGCAAGCACCTGCCGCCAGCCTCCACCTCGGTCATTGGGTGTCTGTGCCCGACGAGTCAAGGGATGGCCAGTTCGCGCTCAGGGCCGATACTTGCTGACCACGGTATGAGGCCGCTGGCACCTGCGCCTCTCTCCTGGCCTTCAGCGTCTCTTCCTGGGGAGGTGGTAGCGAGACTGCCCAGCGGGCGGCGTGCGGGGGGACCTGCACCATCCGCCGTGAGCCAATGGGCAGGTCGACGCTCATCTTGACCTCGACTTCAACTTCCGTGTGGTCATCGGTGAGGAGCGAGACGATCTGGCGGGTGCCGGCGGGCCGCAGCCGAACGACGCGGGCTGCGCGGCAGGCGACACCGGCAATCGAGTCCGGACCCATCAGCTGCAGATCTTCTCGACGGAGCAGCAGGACAGAGTCGTTGGAGACGTCACACCCGCTGGGCAGGGGGATCGAGCCCCAAGGTGAGTGGTGGATCCCGTCGCGGACCCTGCCACTCACTTCAGTGAAGCCGCCGAGCAGGCGCGCCACCCCGACGGTTGCGGGCCGACGATACAGCAGCGGCATTGGTCCCTGCTGGTGGACAACGCCGTCGATCAGGATGACCGTCGAGTCAGCCAAGGCCGCCTCATCGATGTCATGGGTGACCATCAGGATCGTCGGGGCCAGCGCAGCGCGCACCTCTGCCAAAAGGTCGTGCATCGAGGACCGCAGCCCCCGGTCTAGAGAGCTGAACGGCTCGTCGAGGAGCAGGACCGATCGTTCGGCGGCGAGCGCCCTTGCCAGGGCGATGCGCTGCTGCTGTCCGCCCGAGAGCGAGGCGACGGAGCGACGGTCGAAACCTTCGAGGTGGACGAGTCGGAGGTACTGCCGGGCACAACGGCGCGACTCCTGCCGGCTCGCCCCACCCAGTCGGGGAGCGAAACCGATGTTGCCCGCGACATCGAGGTGATCGAAGAGCAACGGTTGCTGGAACATCACGGTGACGTCGCGTCGCTCCGTGGGCAGGTCGGCAACGTCGACGCCACCGAAACTCACCGCGCCAGAGAGGGTTGGTTCCAGACCTGCCGCGACCCTCAAGAGCGTGGTCTTGCCCGATCCTGAAGGCCCGATGACTGAGACCATCTGCTCTTCTTCGACACTGACCGAGACATCGCGAAGGGTGGGTGCGGGGGAGCCCGGGTAGCGGTGAAACACGTTGCTGACGTCGAGGCGACTCATGTGGCGGTCCTCTCTTCGACAGAGGGATGCGGCGCGGCCGGAAGGGGACGGTCGGTGCGCGTGCTCTGCAGCCAGCCCGCCGCGGTGATCAGCAGGACGGGCGGCACTAATGTCGCGAGGGCGAGAGCCGCGACCTGCGCCTCGTTGCCCGACCCGGACGCGGCCGACCCGAGCAGGAGAGGAGCGGTGACGATCGTTCCGCCGCCGACGAGGAGGGTGACGACGTAGTCGCTCCAACCCACCAGGAAGGCCAGCATCGCGGCCACGAGGATGCTGCTGCGCACAGCGGGCAGGATCACCCGTCGGCGGGCCTGGCCGGGTGTCGCGCCCAGCGCTCGGGCCTGCTCACCCAGAGCCGGTGAGGTGCGGGCGAAACCGACCGCGCACGTGTATGCGGTGTAGGGCGTGGCCATCACCACCAGCAGCAAGAAGACCGCGAGGAGCGCGGGGATGCCTAACCGGATCAAGACGACGTCAAGACCCATGGAGATTGCAAAAGGGGGCAGCGCCAGGGGAAGGAGGAGCACGCCCACGACCAAGCGAGGCCGGACCAGGAGGCGCCAGCCGAGCGCTCGCCCGGCCATGACTCCCAGGGGTGTTGCGGCGGTGGCTACCGCGGCACCGAGCAGCAGGGACGTCAGCATGGCGCCGGTCAGTCCAGCGCGCGATGCTTCTCGCCAGCCGCGCAGACCCCATTCCTGCGGGAGGATGTCAGGGAAAGACCAACGGTCCGCGGCAGCCCAGGCCACGAGGGGCAGGAGAGGGACGGCCAGCCATAGCAGGGCAACGGCAACGAGTGCTGTCCGAGCGGCCCGCGTCACCTGGTCGTCCTCGTCGGCAGGGAGAGCACTGACCGCAGGTGGGGTAGGGCCGCCAGAATCGGCCCCGCTATCCCGATCGCGAGAACGGCGCCGGTCACTGCCGCTGCCGCTGCGGCCGGGCGGTCGGTGAGCTCGATGGAGCCAAAGAGTCGGAATGCCAGGACCGGCAGCGGCTCCGGGGCGGTGCGGCCGAGGAGCCAGGCGACCTCATACGACCCAATCGCGTAAACCAGGGTCACCAGGGAGGAGGCGCCGATGGCAGGAAGCGCTGCCGGGAGGCCAACGCGGGTCAAACGCTGAAGGGGAGACGCACCCAGGCCGGCCGCGACCTCCATGCGCTGGCGATGACCAGGCGCCAGGGACGCAAACACCACGAGCGCCACGAAGGCAGACTCCTTCCAAGCCAGCTCCAAGACGGTCGCGATCGGCCACGGGCCGGCGACCAGCGGCGGCCAGGAGTTGAGGCCCGGAGCCGCCACCCTGGCTGCCAGGCCGCCGTCGCCGAGGAGCTGGCCCATCGAGGTGGCGCCGACCAGGTGCGGGACGGCGAGCACCGCTAGACAGCCCAGCCGCACCCACGATGCGGTCGGACCGCCGCCGAGCAGCAGGCCCGCGAGTAGCAGGCCGACAACCGCAGCCAGTAGCGTCGCTGGGAGCGCGATCAGCAGTGACTCACGCACGCCGAGCAGCAGGTCGGGCGCGGCCGTGCGCCATCCCTCGAGGCTGGGCTGCGGCTCACCGTAGAGCGGCATCAGGCCCAGCGAGGTGGCGACCACTGCCGCCATTCCGGTCCCGGCGACCAGAGTAATGGCCACCATTCCCGGGGCGGTTGCAGCGCGTCCGGACTGTGCGTTCATCCTCGGCCCAACACCTCGCGTCGCCATCCTTCGTCGAGCGGGGTCACCCATTCCGAGGACAGTTCGGGCTGAGCGTTCTCGGAGAGCACATCGTAGGCGGGGACGACCGGCGAGCCGGGCAGGGCCTCGAAGAGCGCAGCATCGGCGGACCCAAGGAGGTTGGTGTCTAAGACGGTGAACTGTCCCCATACGGCAGGGTTGGCCTTGGCTGCCTGTTGAGTAGGTGAGAGAGCAAGGTTTGCGACCACCATTGCTCCCGCCTGGTCCGGCGATGAGGCGGGGATCGCCAGAAAGCTGGCGTTGCCGATGGTGCCTTCCTCCAGCGTCAGGACCTTGGTGGTCGCGGGGAAGGTGCCGTTTTCCACCAACTCGGTCAGAGTGGCTGGGCCATAAGTCATGGTGAAGTCGACCTGACCGTCGGCGAACAGTGTGTCTAGTGCCACGCTGTCACGGGGATACGTGCGGCCCTTTCGCCACAGTGTGGGGGAGACCTCGTCCAGCCGCTCCCACAGGGTGGGGGCCAGGGTGTTCAAGGTGTCCTCGTCGTACGTCGTGGGCACCTCGTCGACCCCGCCGGCGAGCCCGTATAACGCTTGGCGGATGAAGACCGACCCGGTGAAGTCCGGAGGCGCGGGGTAGGTGAAGCGACCCGGGTGCTCCTGAGCCCAGTCGAGCAGCCCTTCCACTGAGGTGGGTGGCTCTGCGACGCGCGCCTGGTCGTAGACGAAGGTGAACTGCGCCTTGTGCCATGGCGCCTCGCAGCCTTCCACGGCGACGCCGAAGTCCTCAGTCACCAGCGGGTCGTCGTCAGCGACCGCGGCCATGTGCGGCAGGTCGTTCGACCAGCCGCAGAGCCAGGCGTCGGCCTCGCGACCGGTGGCGAAGTTGTCGCCGTTGACCCAGACCAGGTCGACCGAGCCGTCGTCGGTCCCCGCAGCGCGCTCAGCGAGCACTCGGCGCATGGCGTCCGTCGTGTCTGCGACCGGCACCCGGCGTAGGGTCACACCCAGGTCCGCGGCAGCGGGCGCGAGCACGTCATCGACATAAGCGTTGCCTCGGTCGTCACCGCCCCACATCCACAGGTCGACGCTCTGCCCGTGGGCATCTGCGAGGATCGTGCTCCACGGCCGGTCCGCGGAGTCGAACGACGTCCCCGGATCCGGAGCAGCACAGCCAGCCGTGATCAGGGTCGCTGCCAGTGCCGCGGTGATGGCGATGGATCGAGGGGTCATGGTGAGTGAAGTCTCCTCGGGTCGGTATGACGCGTCGTCGGCAGGTGCGGGAGCGGCGCCGGGCAGCGCCATCGTCACTGCGGGAACACGATGAGGGTCCCCAAGACTTCCCGTCAGGTGAGGGATAGACAGCGGGTCCGCGGGGTGTGGGTCCGAGTGGCGCTGCTGGTCGGATTGTTTGCAGGGTTGTTCCTCGTGGATCGCGTATGGGGCTGGCCAGACGTGTCGTCGCTGCAACGACGGGTGGAGGAGTCCGGCACGGCCGGCGTGCTGATCTTCGTCCTCGGCTACGTGCTGCTGTCTTTGCTGCCCGCGCCGAAGGCGGTCTTGACCGCTCTCGGGGGAATGCTCTACGGGCTCTGGCTCGGTGCCCTGCTCTCGTGGTTCGCGGCGCTGGTCGGAGCAGTCATGGCCTTCGGGCTCGGCAGGCTGTTGGGTCGCGACGCGGTCGACAGGCTGATCCGGGGGCGGCTCGACCGGGCCGACCGACTCCTCGCCGATCATGGCGTGGGAGCCGTCATCGTCGCGCGGCTGGTGCCGATACTGCCCTTCACTGCCATCAACTATGCCGGGGGGCTCACCGGGGTTCGGTTGCGCGACTTCATGGTTGGGTCCGCCCTCGGAATGGTGCCCGGAAGTTTGGCGTACGCCGCGCTGGGTGCCTCGGGCACCGACCCCTGGGGCATCTTTATTGCGCTCGCCGCGCTCGTCGCCCTGGTGGTCGTCGGAGGGTTGGTCGGCCAGAGAGTGCTCTCTGCCAGTGCACCGACCGCGGGGAGCGATCAGGACAAAGACGAGGACTGATGTTCGACACACGGTTGCGACAGGCGCTGGCTGGCCCTCTGGACACGGCCGCCCGCCAGCTTGACCGCGTCTGGATCACGCCGGACCGCCTGACGCTCGCTGGCCTGGTCCTGGGCCTGGCGAGTGCTGTGCTCGCCGCCGCCCAGTGGTGGTGGATAGCGCTGGCTACCTGGTTGCTGTCACGACTGATGGACGGGCTCGACGGTCCGCTCTCCCGACTCCGGGCCGCCGCTGGTGGACGACACAACCCGGCCGGGGGCTTCTTGGACATCACCGCAGACTTCGTTGTCTATGGGGCCACTGTCATTGGGGTGGGCATCGGATCGCTCCAGAGCCCCGCCAGTTTGGGCGGCTGGTTGCCTTTCGCTTGCGTGGTGTTCGCCTACTACATCAACGGCGCGGCGTTCCTCGCGTTCTCGTCCATCGCAGAGGGCACCGGTCACCGCATGGACGACGGTCGCTCATTCAGCTTCCTGGGAGGGCTGGCCGAGGGGGCTGAAACGATCGCTGTGCACTCCCTGTGGTTGGTGATCCCCCAGCACGCATCCGTGATCGCAGCCGGGTGGGCGGTGGTGGTCGCACTCAGTGCCGGACATCGCATAGTGACCGGCTACCGCACGTTGCGCAGACCGGTGGACTGACCAGTGGCCGTTGCGTCAGTCCAGCGGGGAAGGCCTCGCCGCGCTCGACGGGTTACCTGCCTGTGACGACTGACAGCGAGCAGGACCAAGTCGACGGCGTTCCGACCGCTGGCGCGCCGTCGATGGGCTCGTTGCTGCAACTGGGAGCCCTCGTCCTGGGATTCGCCGGCGCCGCGACCGCGCTGCACCTCAGTGGATGGAATGGCCCTGAGCAACTGCAGGACCTCGTGCGGTCCGCGGGATGGGCCGGGGTGGTCGTGTTCGTCCTCGGCTACGCAGTGCTGGTGCTGGCTCCTACTCCTGCCTCGGTGCTCACGATCTTTGCTGGCGCGCTCTTCGGTGTGTGGTGGGGCACCCTGCTGGCCTGGGCCGGGGCCCTGTTGGGCGCCATGGGCGGCTTCGCGATCGGCCGCCGGCTGGGTAGGTCTGCGGTTGATCGCCTGCTGCGCGGCCGCCTGCACCAGGCGGACGTGGTGCTCTCCGACCACGGCCTGGTGGCGGTGATCGCAGTTCGGCTCGTGCCGCTGTTCCCCTACACTCCGCTCAATTATGCCGCTGGGCTGCTCGGCATTCGGGCCCGTGACTATGTGATCGGCACCGCCGTGGGGATCGTGCCGGGCGCTCTGGCGTATGCCTCGGTCGGGGCGTCGGGGGCAGACCCTCGCGGCATAGTGCTCGGGGTCGGTGGCCTACTGGCACTCGCCCTGATCGGCACCGTGGCCGGGCGTCGGCTGCTGGCACCCAGAAGGGGTGGCCCGCAGCTCGAGTCCGAGCCGGGTCAGGCCCGGTAGGTGTCGATCCACTTGCGGTCGATGCGTCGCTTCAGCCACAGGCTCGTGCGACCCAGCCACCACCATCGGCCGCGGACCGCGAGCGCGGTCCCGCCACCCAGATCCAGGATCGAGAGGACCTGCGCCGGCGGTCGATAGGTGGGGGCAGTCCCTCCCCGGCGACGGGCTTCAAGCGCGGTGAGCAGGACGGGAGCCTGGCGCACCCCGTGGACTCCGATCCGCGCAAGCGACCCTGGCAGGAAGTCGGCGCAGTCACCGGTGGCGTAGACATCATCGTGGTCACGGTGCTGAAGGGTCGCGCGTACTGGGATGCCGTCGTGCCCCCCGAGTTCACCGGTGCTGGCCAGGAGCGGAGGTGCCAGGCCGGTGGCCAGAACGGCGAGGTCGTGGCTGATCCGGGCGCCGTCGCTCAGAATCACGGCGTCAGGACCCACCGCTCGCAGGCGTGCGCAACGGAGGGCGACGCCTCGTTCCGTGAGCAGTGTGGTCACGCGACGCACGGCCCGGTCGGGCAGCCCTGCCAAGACGGGACCCTCGTCCAGCAGTGTGACCGCGTCCACGTGGGGATGGACTGCCAGGTGTCCGGCCAGCTCGACGCCGCTTGGTCCTGCGCCGATCACGGTGACCCGGTGGCCGCGACCGATAGGCACGCGGTCCAGCCGGTCATGAAGTGTGATGAGGCTGCTCAGCGGTTTCACCGGCACGACGGTTTCGTCGATCGGGATGCCGTGCGGGACACGGGCGACGCTGCCGATGTTGAAGGAGACGACATCCCAGCCGAGCGTGGCGCCACTGTCCGTGCGCACGGTTCGCGCGGCCAGGTCGATGGCCGCCACGCGATCGTGGACGTGGGTCAGCCGTTCGTGGGTGAGCGCGGCGACGTCGATGTGGCCTTCAGCGCGGGGTCGAACCCCGATGGCGATCCCGGAGGCGGCGCCGCTGTAGTCGAAGTCGGCAGGTCCCACCAGCGTGACGTCATACCCGGCTTCCACCAGGCGGCCGACGTTCTTGACGAGATGGAGGTGGCTGTGTCCGCATCCCACGAGTAGGAGACGTTGCTCAGCCGGCACGGCGCTCCAGCCACCAACGCCGACCCTTGGCCAGGGTGCCCAGGACGCGCTGGGTGCTTGGTCGGTCGAGCTGCTCGCGGACATCAGCCAGCGCGGCGTTCCAGAGGCCGTCGTTCCACGTCGGGTAGGCGTGGATGACACCCGAGAGGTCGCGAGTGCTCAGGCCGCGCTGGACGGCCAGGACCACCTCGCCGAGGCTTTCTCCGGCTCGCGGTCCGACGATGGTGGCTCCAAGGATGCGCCCCCTGCGGTCGACCGCGAGCTTGGTGAAGCCTCCGGTCTCTTGCTCCGCCACGGCGCGGTCGACGTGGGCGTGGGCCTGGGTGATGATCCTGACGCCATCGCGCTCGCGGTCGGTGTCCACGCCGACGGCAGCGACTTCTGGTCTGGTGTAGGTCACTCGAGGCACCGCGGTGAGGTCCACCGCACGGCGGAGGCCCAGGACAGCGTTGCTCGCCGCCAGACTGCCGTGGTTGCCCGCCATGTGAGTGAACTGAGGGTGGCCGGTGAGATCGCCGGCGGCCCAGATACGCGGGTTCGTCGTGCGCAGGTGCTTGTCGACCACGACGAAGCCACGCGGGCTGACCTGGACGCCGACTCGATCGAACCCGAGCTCGCTGGTGGTGGGGGTTCGCCCCACTGCGACGAGGAGCTGGTCGAATTCCACGGCGATGCCGTCCCCGAGGCGCAACCGCCCACTGCGCCCACCCGGCTCGGCCGGCTCCACGGCTGTGACGTCCTGGCCGACTCGCAGCCGGACGCCCTCGGTTTCGAGGACGAGGCGCACTGCCGCGGCTGCGTCAGTGTCTTCGCGGGGGAGGATCCTATCTTCACCCTCCACGATGGTGACAGCTGAGCCGAGGCGCGAGAACGCCTGCCCCAACTCGCAGCCGATGCTGCCGCCCCCGAGGACGGCGAGTCGTCGGGGCGCCTCGATGAGGTCCCATACTGTGTCGCTGGTGAGGGCATCGAGGTCCGAGAGGCCAGGGATCGGCGGGAGCGCCGGGGAGGCACCCGTGGCCACGATGGCCTGACGGAACGCGATGCGTTCGCCATCGACGTCCACCGCCCCATCCTCCACAAAGTTGGCGTGACCCGACCGCACCCGCACACCGGCCTCCTCCAATGCCTCGTGGGAGTCGATCGGGGCGATCCGGCCGATCGCAGTGTGCACGTGCTCCATGACTGTGGTGAAGTCGACCTTCACTTCTTGGACGATGACTCCGAACCGACCAGATTGTCGGGCGGACGCAGCGGCCTCAGCCGCGGCGATGAGCGCCTTGGACGGCACGCAGCCAGTCCACAGACAGTCGCCGCCGGTGCGGTGCTGTTCCACCAGAACCACGCGGGCACCAAGCCGCGCAGCCGTTTTTGCCGCAACGATTCCGGCCGAACCACCACCTAGCACCAGCAGGTCCCACGACTCGGCGCTCATGAGCGCTTCTTTTCGATGAGGTCGTCGAGCACGGTGCGCATCCGGTCCACCGACGCGGGGTCCACCGGACTGCCAGCCGACCACAGGGAGAGGGCAGTGTGGAGGAAGCGGTGCTGACGCATCAGCTCGCCGCACCTTTCGCACGTGGCGAGGTGCTCCTCCAGACGGGTGACCTCACCCGGCGTCAGTGGCGCGGACGGGTCGACATCGAGATAGCGCTGGATGCGCTTGGCTGACCAATAGCACGTCAGCATTTGACGGACAGCTCCACTCATGACGTCTCTCCTCCAGTGGTGAAGTTGGGTCCGAGAGCGACCCGGACGCGATTGCGCGCCCGGCTCAGGCGGGACATGACGGTCCCTACGGGAACGTCGAGGACTGCTGCGGCCTCTGCATAGGAGAGGTCGTGCACGTCGACGAGGACCAGCGTCGCCCGGAACCTGGGATCGAGGTTGGCGACGGCAGCACGCAATGCTTCGTCGAGCTCTTCGGAGACGTAGATGTCCTCCGCAGCGGGTGACTCTCGGGCGCCAAAGGCAGGCCGGGATGCGTGGACGAGATCCCAGTCGTCCACGACCTTCGGCCGCTGTCGTCGGTGCATGTTGGCGTTGGTGTTGCGGACGATGGTCAGCAACCAGGCCCGCGGATGGCGGCCGTCGAATCGATCGACCGCGCGGAAGGCCCGAATCAGCGACTCCTGCACGAGATCCTCGGCGTCGGCGCTGTTGGCCGTGAGGCTGCGCGCCACCCGCAACATCACCGCAATTTCTGGCTCGATGACGTCACGGAAGGCGCGACGGCGCGCCACCTCGTCCTCGATCCCAGGCTCACTCATGCCACGGGAACCCGCCAACGCCCAGGATGTCATCCAGTGGAGGTGTGGGACGGTCTCCTGATATCACTTCCGCACTCTACGAGCCGCCGACCCCGCGAGCTCAGTCATCGGCCGAGCCGGCTCAAGCGAGCCCGGCGAACGGGCGGACTTCGACCTTGCCCCCGCACGCCTTTGACCCCTTGGCCGCGATCTCGAGCGCCACATCGAGATCGGGGACGTCGATAACCCAGAACCCGCCGATGACTTCCTTGGTGTCCAGGTAAGAACCAGCGGTCAACACCGGCGTCCCGCTTTGGCCGTCGACCACGGTCGCCGTCGCTGCCGGTTGCAGCCCACCAGCAAAGACCCAATAGCCGTCCGCGCGAAGCTGCTCGTTGAAGGCGTCGGTCGCGGCATACGCCTCCTCCATCTTCTCCTCGGAGCCGTAGGTGCCGAACTCGTCCATCTCGGCGGGGCCGTGCACGGCCAACAGGTAGTGCGCCATGGTGATCTCCTCAGTGACAGTGGGGGCTTGAACGGCGTCTTGTACTCTCACGAACGGCATCCTTCTCGTACGACAACCTGGCACGTTCCCCACGCGACCGCCAGCCCTGCGGACATGCCCGTCCGAGGACGTCCCAAGAACGTTCCACAAGCGAAGCGGGTTCGACGACCCCTGAGGTGCATGTCGGCACGAGCGGGATGTCCGCATGGTTGCGCTATGGCGAGGGCCGCAGCACGACCTGCCCCAGCCCTCTGCCGTCCTGGCCTAAGATCGCCAGCTCCTGGGCCCGCCGCCCCGGCCAGGCGACGACACATCGGCCATGCCACGGAACCGAGATCACTCGACCGTCGACGACGAGGCGAGCAACGTCCGCGTTGACCCTCACGATCCCGTAGTTGATCCACCGACCGCGGGGTTGCCACCAGCCCTGCGCGCGACTGTCCAGAATGCCGCCAGCCCCCTCCGGTGCCAGGATCCGGGCATCCATACCGAGGGATGCGCTCAGTCCCGCCCGCAGCGCTGCAGGCCGGTGGTCGAAAGCGTCGTCAGCTACTGGTCCACCGCAACCACCAAGGGACACCCATTCACCGCCGTGACGCGCGAAAACGTGGCACTCCTCAACATTGCATCCCACGCTCCTGCGCACAAACATCGTGACCGCAATGTTTTCCGAGACGTCCACGGCCATTGCGGCATGGCGCCGACGACGGCTCAGTCCCGTCACCGGGATGAGCTCACGCGACTTGATGAGTCGGAGGC
>NZ_JAUNVI010000034.1 GCF_030537745.1 Ornithinimicrobium sp.
GCACGGGCGACCGTTCGGTCTGGCGGGGGCGACCGTCCGGTCGGGATGGAGGGGTGTCGCCGCTTCACCGCTCACTGCTGGCGGACGGCCTCTAGATGGGCTCGGGCTTCCAGGAGGGCGGGGCCGTACCACGTGAGCAAGCGACCGGTGACGAGGCGCGACGGCGTGCTCGTGAACGCTTCGGGCCCGTCCTGCGCGGTGAACACATAAGGCTCGTCGGGGAGCAGGACGACGTCCGCCCCGGCGCCGTCGATCTGCTGGGCCTCGACATGCGGATAGCGCTCTTCGTGCTGCCCGAAGACGTTGACGAGCCCAGCGCGCCCAAGCAGGTCGGTGGTGAAGTTTCGCGAGCCGACCACCATCCACGGGTCACGCCAGATGGCCACGGCGACCTTGGTGGGCGCCCCGGGGGCGGGCGCGCTCCATACCTGCTCCGCCTCCAGCAGCCACGGTGGCACCTCCCACCCGAGCACCTCGTCGAAGAGACGGCGCATCGCCGAGAGCGACTGCTCGACCGACTCGATCACCGCGACCCACACCGGCACGCCTGCGGCGCGCAACCGTTGGACGTCGAGCTCGCGGTTCTCTTCCTGCACGCAGATGACCAGCTGCGGCGCCAGCGCCTCGATGGCTGCGCGGTCCGGGTTCTTGGTGCCGCGGACGCGCTGCACGCGGAGGTCGGCGGGGTGGGTGCACCAGTCGGTCACCCCGACCAGCGCCTGTCGGCCGGTGGCGGCGATCGCCTCGGTCAGCGACGGCACGAGGGAGACGATGCGCTGCACCGGACCGTCCGGCAGCTCGACGCTCGCGCCGAGGTCGTCGCGGACGGTGCGCGTCATGTCAGGGCCTCCTGCGGGGAGGTCGTGCCCGTCATCTGCCCGGTTGCAGGACCGTGCCCGCAGGCACCGCGCGGGGTGAGCCCTCGTCGGACAACGTGACGTCACCGACCACGGTGACACCCCCGCCAAAGGTCCAGTCGCCTTCGACCGTGAGCCGGCTCGCCTGACGCAGCGACGGCGCACCGTCGGGGAAGCGTTCGTCGAGCTGGCCGAGGTGTCCGTAGTAGGACTTGTCGAGGTCGATGACCGGCGCTGGCTCGACGGTCTTGGTCAACCGGTAGCTGTCTGCGGTGTCCACGGCATAGACGTCGGAACGCAGCAGGAGCAACTCATTGGTGGTCTTGACAGGGACGAACCGCTCACGAGTCACAGCGACCGACAGGGCGTCGTCGAAGAGCTCCACGGCCCCACCCATCGCGGTCTCGATCTGGATGACCGGCGTCGAGGACTTGTCCGTGGGGTCGACCGTCTTGGCGTTGCGGATGAGGGGCAGGTCCAAGACGCCGCCGCGTTCGTCGAGCATCGCCTTGAGCCGCGCGAGGTCGAACCAAAGGTTATTGGTGTTGACGAAGGGGTGCTTTTCGGCGTCGGTGAAGTGCCGCATCTCCTCCGGTGCCGTCTGCGCGGTGTCTCGCAGGACGAATCGTCCGTCGCCACTGCGCCGCACGAGATGACCGCCTTTGAGGTCCATCTCCGTGCGCGGGCAAACCTCGGCGGCATAACCCGCGCCAGAGGCAGTGAACCACGCTGCGAGGCGGCCGTCAGCGATCGCGCCGAGGTTGTCGACGTTGGACACGAAGGCCTGGCGGTAGCCCTGCTCCAGGAGCTGCTCCAGGAGACCGCTGGAGAGCAGGGACGGATAAAGATCCCCGTGACCCGGCGGGCACCACTCCAGACGCGGGTCCGCCTCCCAGGTCACCGGGGTGAGGTCGTCGGCGCGCAGCTTGGGCTCCTGGCTCTGCAGGAAGTCCAGCGGCAGGCCCTCGACCGCGAGCTCGGGGTAGTCCGCG
The DNA here is from genome assembly GCF_030537745.1 of Ornithinimicrobium sp. GTDB lineage: Bacteria > Actinomycetota > Actinomycetes > Actinomycetales > Dermatophilaceae > Ornithinicoccus. Next base: position 1,850 of record NZ_JAUNVI010000034.1, read on the forward strand.
AGCAGCGCGAGCGTCTGCTCCTGCGTGGAGAAGCTGTCCATCAGCAGGAGTGGCAGACGCACGCCATACCTGCGGCGCAGCGCGAGCACCTGCCGGACCGTGATGTCGAGGAAGGTCAGACCGTCCCGGACCGGGAGCAGCGATTTTGGTCCGGCCAGCCCCATCGAGGTGCCCAGGCCGCCGTTGAGCGTGATGACCACCGTTGCGTCAAGGGCCTCCCTGGCGTCCGCGCCGTCGGGGTCGATCTGCACGTCGGCGAGGTCGACGGCCGGCAGCGCCGGCTCGACGTCGGCCTCACGGATCAGGCCGGTGGCGCCACCAGCCAGCTTGTCGTAGTGCTGGGCGAAGGTGTCGATCGCGGGCTGGTTCACCCCCGCCTCGCGCATGCGGGTGATGGCTAGGTCGCGTCCGGTCCTCATGGGGCCAATCTATCCAGGCGCCCCTGGCGAGGCTCGGCGAGGCTGGGTGACGATGTCAGGACGTGGCGCTGTGTCGCCGGGCAAGCACGTCCACGGCATACCCGTAGCCATCGATCCCGGCGCCAGCGATGACCGCAGCCGCGACGGGGGAGAGGTAGGAGGTGTGCCGGAAGGCTTCCCGGGCGTGCGGATTGGAGATATGCACCTCCACCGTCGGGAGGCCGGTGGCCTTGATCGCGTCGAGGAGGGCGACCGAGGTGTGGGTGTAGGCACCGGCGTTGAGGACGCACCCGATGACGTCACCGGCGGCGGCTGCCTCGTGCAGCGCGTCCACCAACGCGCCCTCGTGGTTGCTCTGCCGGCATGTCACCTCCAGCCCATGTCCCGCAGCGCGGTCGGCGCACAGTGCCTCGACGTCCGCGAGGGTCGTGGTCCCATAGATCTGCGGCTCGCGGGTGCCGAGCAGGTTGAGGTTGGGGCCGTTGAGCACGAGGATCCGGCTGGTCATGGGCCAAGCGTCGCACAGCCGCTTTGCGCCCTAGCCTGACGCGCGCGTGAACTTCCGTAGTATCAAGGCAGAGACCCGACTCATGGAAGAGGACGAACGGATGACCGCCACCCAGTCCGCGCCGGCTGAAACCGCCACCAGCCAGGCACCAACCGTCGCGCCGGCCCCGCAGCGTCCGGGGCAGCGGACCTTGAACAATCCGGTCCGCATCGTCACCGCCGCCAGCCTGTTCGACGGGCACGACGCGTCGATCAACATCATGCGGCGGATCATGCAGAGCCAGGGTGCCGAAGTCATCCACCTTGGTCACAACCGCTCCGTCCAGGAGGTTGTCGACGCAGTCATCGCCGAGGACGCCAACGGGGTCGCCATCTCCTCCTACCAAGGGGGCCACGTCGAATACTTTGAATACCTCGTCAACGAGTTGCGCGAACGCGGCGCTGGTCACGTCAGGGTCGTCGGTGGGGGCGGCGGCGTCATCGTGCCCGAGGAGATCGAACGGCTGCGCCGGGCCGGCGTGACGATCTTCTCCCCGGAGGACGGCCAACGTCTCGGGCTGCCGGGGATGATCGCCCAGGTCATGGACGATTGCGACTACGACCTGTGGGAGTCCGGGCCGGCCACCGCCGAGCGGGTGCTGCAGGGGGAGCGCACGTCGCTGGCTCGAGCCATCACCGGCGCACAGCTAGGCCGCCTGACTCAGGAGGACATCACTGCGTATGCCGAGGCGGCAGCGGCGCGCACCGTGCCGGTCCTGGGGATCACCGGCACCGGCGGCTCCGGCAAGTCCTCGCTCACCGATGAGTTGCTCCGCCGATTCCGGATGGACCAGGAGGACCGTCTGCACATCGCGGTCGTCGCGATCGACCCGACCCGACGCCGCGGCGGTGGGGCGCTGCTGGGCGACCGGATCCGGATGAACTCCCTGGACGGGGACCACATGTACTTCCGCTCGCTCGCCACCCGTGGCGACCGCGAAGTGCCCGAGTCGCTGCCCACGATCATCGACATTCTTAAGGCTTCGGGTTTCGACCTGGTCATCATCGAGACGCCCGGCATCGGTCAGGGCGATGCCGGGATCGTGCCCTTCGTCGACACCTCGCTCTACGTGATGACACCGGAGTTTGGCGCGCAGAGCCAGCTGGAGAAGATCGACATGCTCGACTTCGCCGACGTCGTCGCCATCAACAAGTTTGAGCGTCGTGGTGCCATGGACGCGCTGCGCGACGTGGGTCGCCAGCTGGTCCGCAACCGGGAGGCCTTCGGTAAGAAGCCGCAGGACATGCCGGTCTTCGGCACCTCAGCGGCATCCTTCAACGACGACGGCGTCACCGCGCTCTACCAGGAGCTGCGTGGCCTGCTCGCGGGACACGGCCTGGACGTGCGGGAGGGGACGCTGCCCGCCGTCGAGGTGCGCCACTCCAGCCATGTGCGTCAGGTCGTTCCTCCGACCCGGGTGCGTTACCTCGCTGAGATCGCCGAGACCATCCGCGGCTACCACGCCGACACCGAGACCTTCGCCGAGGCCGCCAGCAGGGTGCAGCGCCTGGAGAAGACGGCGGACGAGCTCGCAGCGCACTTCGGCAGTGCCGGGAAGACCGACCACGGTGTCGACGAGCTGCTCGAGGAGGCCCGCAAGGACGTCCCGACAGAGGTGAAGCAGCAGCAGGAGCAGTGGCCCGAGACGGTCGCCGCATACTCCGGCGAGGAGCAGGTGACCAAGGTGCGGGATCGAGAGATCACCACCCAGCTCACCAGGGAGTCGCTGTCCGGCAACAAGGTGCCGCGCGTGGCGCTGCCCAGATTTAGCGACGCCGGCGACCTGGTGCGTTATTGGCGCACCGAAAACCTGCCCGGCTACTTCCCCTTCACCGCTGGCGTCTTCCCGTTCAAGCGGGACGGTGAGGACCCGGCACGGATGTTCGCAGGCGAAGGGGACCCCTTCCGCACCAACCGTCGCTTCAAGCTGCTCTCGCAGGGCCAGCCCGCGACCCGCCTGTCCACCGCCTTCGACTCGGTCACGCTCTACGGACGCGACCCCGGTGAGCGCCCCGACATCTACGGCAAGGTCGGCACGTCGGGTGTCTCGATCGCGACCCTGGATGACATGAAGGTGCTCTATGACGGCTTCGACCTGTTGTCGCCGACGACGTCAGTGTCGATGACGATCAACGGTCCCGCGCCGACCGTCCTGGCCTTCTTCCTCAACACGGCGATCGACCAGCAGTTGGACGCCTTCCGGGAGCGGGAGGGTCGCGAGCCTTCCGGGGCGGAGGCGCAGGAACTGCGGGCATTCGCCTTGCAGCACGTCCGCGGCACCGTCCAAGCCGACATCCTCAAGGAGGACCAGGGGCAAAACACCTGTCTGTTCACCACCGAGTTCTCGCTGCGGATGATGGCGGACGTCCAGGAGTGGTTCATCGAGCAGGGGGTCCGCAACTTCTACTCGGTTTCCATCTCGGGCTACCACATCGCCGAGGCCGGGGCGAACCCGATCAGCCAGGTCGCCTTCACGCTCGCCAACGGGTTCACCTACGTCGAGTCCTACCTGGCTCGCGGCATGGACATCAACGCCTTCGCGCCCAACCTCTCATTCTTCTTCTCCAACGGGATGGACCCGGAGTATGCCGTGATCGGGCGCGTCGCGCGACGTATCTGGGCCGTGGCGATGCGCGACAAGTATGGCGCCAACGAGCGCAGCCAGAAGCTGAAGTATCACGTCCAGACCTCGGGTCGTTCGCTGCACGCCCAGGAGATGGACTTCAACGACATCCGCACGACCTTGCAGGCGCTCATCGCGATCTATGACAACGCCAACAGTCTGCACACCAACGCCTTCGACGAGGCGATCACCACCCCGTCGACGGAGTCGGTGCGTCGAGCGCTGGCCATCCAGCTGATCATCAACCGCGAGTGGGGCCTGGCGATGAACGAGAACCCCCAGCAGGGGTCGTTCATCATCGATGCGCTCACCGAGCTCGTGGAGGAGGCGGTGCTGCTGGAGTTCGACCGGATCTCCGAGCGGGGAGGTGTCCTCGGCGCGATGGAGACCGGCTATCAGCGCGGCCGGATCCAGGACGAGTCCCTGCTCTACGAGCAGCGCAAGCACGACGGGTCGATGCCGATCATCGGCGTCAACACGTTCCGCCGCCCCAGCGGTGAGCGCGATGTCGTGGAGGTAGAGCTGGCGCGCGCCACGTCCGAGGAGAAGGAGTCCCAGCTCCAGCGGGTCAGGGACTTCCAGGAAAGGCACGCCGAGGAGTCTGCGGCGGCGCTGCAGACGCTCAAGGATGCGGCCGTCGCGGGAGACAACGTCTTCGCGGTGCTGATGGACGCCGCCCGGGTGTGCTCGCTGCAGCAGGTGACCGAGGCCTTCTTCGAGGTCGGTGGGGAGTACCGTCGCAACGTCTGAGCAGGCCTTGACCGCCCCCGGGAGCCGGCCCGGGACGCTCGCCTTCGTCGGGCTCGGGGTGATGGGCAGCCCGATGGCGATCCACCTGCAACGAGCCGGGTATGCCGTGCGCGGCTATAACCGCACAGTAACCAAGGCTGCCGAGCTGGTGCGGGCGGGGGGCAAGGGCTGCGCGAGCATCGCCGAGGCGGTGACCGGCGCGGATGTCGTGTGCCTGATGGTGCCGGCCAGCGAGGACGTGCAGCGCGTGCTGCTCGGTGCCGGTGGCGTGGTGGAGACCGCGTCACCCGGGACGGTCGTCATCGACTTCTCCTCGATCCGGCCCGAGGTCGCGCGCGACCTGGCGGAACGCGGGGCGAGGTGTGGCCTGCGGATGGTGGATGCCCCGGTCTCTGGCGGCGAGGCGGGCGCGGTGGAGGCGACGCTGTCGATCATGGTCGGAGGTGTGGCCGCGGACGTCGAAGCGGCCCGGCCCGTGCTCGAGACGGTCGGCCAGACGGTCGTGCACGTCGGCGCCAGCGGATCAGGGCAGACCGTCAAGGCGGCCAACCAGCTCATCGTGGCCGCCAACCTGCAGGTCCTCGCGGAGGCAGTCGTCTTCCTGGAGGCCTACGGGGTGGACCTCGATGCAGCTCTGGAGGTGCTGGGCGGCGGCCTGGCTGGCTCGGCAGTGCTCGACCAGAAACGCGACAACCTTCGTGAGCGCAGCTTCGCGCCCGGGGCACGGATGGCGCTGCACCACAAAGACCTCGGTGCCTATGCCGACGCGGCCAGAGCGGCAGGCGTAGTGAGTCTGCTCGGTGCCCTGGTCACCGAGCTGATGGCCTCCGCCATAGCCTGCGGCGACCACGATCTCGACCATGCCGCCTTGATCCGTGGCGTCGATCGCCTCAATGGTCACGCCCTCCCCACCGACTGACCCCATACCGACCGGACGGTCGCTGTTGACGCACCGGACGGTCGCTGTGGACGGCCAGCGTCAGCTAGCCAGTCGGGCGCGGGTAGTTGACGACGTGGCGCAGGCCGGCGCGGAGGTCTCGGACGGCGCCTTGCCAGCCACGCATCTCCAGGGCGGCAGCGGTGGCGCGCTCGGTGTCCCCGGCGACGCGTGCCCGGTTCATCGATTCTCGCCAGGCGATCGTGTGTTCCTCCGCAGTGCGGATCAGTCCCCGGAGCAAGTCGCGGTCACGGTGACAGGTTTCGGCGATGACGGCGGGATCGACCCGCCCTTGCGCGTCGTGGCCGAGCTCGAGCACGGTGACCAGCTCTGCCGGCAGCGCCCCATGGCCGTCTGCAGCCTGCGGCGCGGAGTGTTCGTCGTCGATGAGTGCGCCGGCCGTCTCCTCGACGCCTCCCTCATCTTTGGCACCTGGGCGGGCCGCGCCCGCCTCCTGGGTGCGTGAGGCCGGTGGGTCGATCCGCCGCCGGCCACTGATCCGCAGGGCAAGGTCCTCGTCGATGTTGTCGACCTCCCGTCCCACCATTTCGACGATCTGCAGCAGGTGCCGCGGCAGGAGCGGGGTCGCCAGCACTGCGGCCGAGGCCAGGATCTGGCTGCCGTAGAGCCCGTAGCGGACGAAGATCGACCGACGGTTGGAGATTTCCACCTCGCGCTGGGCCGCCGGCAGGTCACGGATCGAGTGTGCGGCGATCGCGAAGACCTGCACGACCGGCTTGCTGTCGTTGACCCGGACGAACACCATCGTGCTGCCGAAAAGCATCGGGATGTCGCCGTCGGGGTCATAGCGTGGTCGGTGCTTGAGCGCGGCGTGCAGGATCGTGTCCACCGCCTCCTTCAACTGCTTCGGGTTCTCCGGCCGCACAGGAACGTCGAAATCGACCTCGGGGACCGGTTCGCTGTCCTGCGGCGGGGCTTCCTGCGCCGGTGAGGGAATGGTCAGCGGGCCAGCGTCGAGAAAGACCGGGTGGGCGACCCCGAGCACCTCCCTCAAGGTCTGCACGGTGACCGCGGCGAGGAGGTCAGCGTGCGAGCGCGGAGAGCGTATGGAGTAGCTCTTCGAGCCGTCAGGGCGCGGGTCGCTCTGCCACCCGAGGCTGCGCAGTTCGGTGTCGACGGAGGGCAGCAGGTCGAGGATGGACGAGGGGAGGTCGGCACGCAGTCCGTCCTCCACGGAAGTCACGGTGATGCCCGGCATGGGCTTGACGTCGCCGTCCGCACTCGTGCTCCCGCCCTCAGTCACTGCGAGCCCGTCGCCCTCCGCCGCCGCCACGTCCTCACCGCTCTGAGCCTGGTCGCTGCGCTCACTGCCGGCGAGAGGCGCGAGCGTGAGCGGCCCCTCCAGTTGACGCAGGTGATCGGCTAGCCGGGCCTGAAAGTTCACCCAACCCAACTCCATGACACGGTCCAGGTCGAAATCGTCGCTCATCAGTCCGCTCCTTATCCTGTCCTGACCGTAGTCCCAGTCACTGTTAGGGCGCTGGTCACGGTCACGCAGCCGGTGCCTGTGGATAGAGGAAGGGGGTTTGTGGGCGTCCGCGTCTAGGTTTATCGACGTGGCAGCCGACCTGACCCCCGCTTCGTGGGTGCTCTGCGTCGACCGCGAGCGGTTGATGCGCGAGCACGGGGTCATGCTCGTGATGCGGGCGGAGAGTTATGCCGATGACGGTCGCGTCCGCACCCTCGTCGCGGGGCCAGGTGGCGGCATGCTGCTCGCGACCGTGTCGGGGACGCACCGCCTGCTTTATCAGACGATCGTGCGGCGTCTCGGTGAGGAGGGCAGCGAGTGGGTCGGGCAGTGCAGCTGCCCGGTCGCCGTCGACTGCAAGCACGCGGTCGCCGCGATCATCGCAGCGCAACGACGGCTCCTGGACCGGGATGAGGGCGTGGAGGCCGGCTGGGAGAGCGTGCTCGCGCCCCTGGTCCGGTCCCAGGCTGGCGCGCAGCGGAGCGCCGCACCGGGCCGCGTCGGGAGCGACCGGGCCGGCACCAGGCGCGTCAGCACATCGCTGGGCCTAGAGGTCTCGCTCGATCGCAGCCGCGGCGCAGCACGGGCCACGCGCGTGCTGCTGCGGCCGGTGACCCCCGGCAAGACCAAGGACTGGATCCGCACGGGCGTCTCCTGGCACGGCCTGTCCAACCAGTTCGCCTCAGCCGGTGTGCACCCAACTCAGCGAAGCGCCGTCAGCCAGTTGCACGCCGTTGCGCAGGGCAACGGCCACGCCTACCGCTACGCGATGGATGAGCTGGAGCTGGGTGAGATCGGTCCGGTCGTCTGGCCGCTGCTCCGGCAGTGTCTCGCGGCCGGCGTGCGCCTCGCGGCCGGTCGTGGGATCGCTGCGGTCGAGCTCGGTGAGGGCACTGCCGAGGTCGCCGTGGACCTTTCCCGCGACGACGACGGTGGCCTGACCCTGCGTCCCTGGCTGATCGTCGATGGAGAACCTTTCGAAGACGGCCGGCACTTCCTCGTGGGCCGCCCCGCGCACGGGGTGGGGCACCTCGACGACAACGGGCACCTGCTGCTGTGGCCGCTGGCCCAGGCACCGACCGAGTCCGCTGTTGGCCTCCTCGAGCTCGCCGAACCGATGCGCATCCCGCCGGAGGGTGTCGAACGGTTCCTGGCTCACTACTATCCGGCCATCTCTCGGCTCGTGGAGCTTCGCTCGCGCGACGGCAGCGTGCCAGAGGCGAGGCAAGCCCGGCCGAAGCTGCACCTGCGGGTCGAGATCGGTCAGGAGCACCGCATCGAACTGGAGTGGTCGATCTCGTATGCCGTGCCCACGGCGGCCGGAGACACTGCGACCATCACCTTGCCGTTGACGCCGGACCCCGTTGGCCCGTCTCGGGACGAGCAGGCCGAGGAGGCATTGCTGGATGGGGTGGTCCCGCTGCTGGAGCCCCTCCCGTGGCTCGTCTACCACAGCGTGGGCCGAGCGTCTCGGCCCGCCACTCCTGCTTCTTTGTCTGGACAGCACACCGCCCGGTTCGCCACCGAGGTCCTGCCACGGCTGCGCGCCCACCCGGGTCTGGAGGTGGTGATCGACGGTGAGCTGGCTGATTATGGGGAGTCGCAGGACGCTCCCACGGTGCACCTGGCAACGACTGAGGGCGACTCCCACGACTGGTTCGACCTGCATGTCACGGTGAGCGTCGCCGACCAGGAGGTGCCCTTCGAGGAGCTGTTCGCGGCGCTCGCTCGCAACGATTCGGTGATGCTGCTCGAGTCCGGCACCTGGTTCAGTCTTCGGTCGCCCGAGCTGGCTGCGCTGCGGCAGCTCATCGAGGAGGCTCGCGAGCTCGACGATGGTCCGCCGAGCGAGGCGACGGTCCGAGTCAGTCCCTACCAGGCGGGTTGGTGGGAGGAGCTCGCCACCCTCGGGGTCGTCGACGAGCAGAGCGTGCACTGGCAGAACTCCGTCGAGGCGCTGCTGCGGCTGGGGGACGCCGATCGTGGCATCATCCCGGCACCAGATGCGCTGCGTGGTCAGCTGCGGCCCTATCAGCTCGAGGGCTATCGCTGGCTGAGCACGCTGTGGGACGGCGGGCTCGGCGGGATCCTGGCTGACGACATGGGCCTGGGCAAGACGATGCAGTTGCTGGCGATGGTCTGCCGCGCCCAGGACCGGGGCGACCTTGCCGAAGGTCCGGTGCTCGTCGTCGCCCCGACCAGCGTGGTGGGCACGTGGGCGGCGGAGGCCGCGCGGTTCGCTCCGGACCTGCGCGTCACGACGATCGCCGCGACCAAGAGGCGCCGCGGTGCCTCGTTGACGGACGCGGTCGGCGCTGCAGACCTGGTGATCACCTCCTACACGCTCCTGCGCCTGGAGGAGACCGCCTATGCCGCCCTCCCGTGGAGCGGGGTCATTCTGGACGAAGCGCAGTTCGTCAAGAACCACCGGTCGGCGACCCATCACGCCGTGCAGAAGTTGCGCGCCAGACGGTGCTTCGCGGTCACCGGGACACCACTGGAGAACAATCTCATGGACCTGTGGTCGATGACTTCGCTCGCGGCACCGGGCCTGTTCTCGCGCCCCGAGCTCTTCACCCAGCGCTACCGCAAGCCGATCGAGGCGGGGGAAGACCCGCGTGTGCTCGGGCGGCTGCGGCACCGGTTGCGCCCGTTCATGCTGCGGCGGACCAAGGGCGAGGTCGCCACCGAGCTGCCCCCGAAGTCCGAGCAGACCCTGCCCGTCGCGCTGCACCCCGCCCACCAGCGGATCTACGACAAGCACCTGCAGCGTGAACGTCAGCGGGTCCTGGGTCTGCTGGAGGACGTCGACAAAAACCGGATGGCGATCTTTCGGGCACTGACGATCCTGCGGCAGCTCGCGCTCGATCCGTCCCTGGTGGACGCGCAGCACGAGGGCCTGGCCACCGCGGCCAAGGTCACCACGCTGATCGAGCAGATCACCGAGTTGGCCGCCGAGGGGCATCGCGCCCTGGTCTTTTCCAGCTTCACCGGTTTCCTGGGCAAGGTGCGGGCAGCGCTGGAGCAGGCCGGGATCGCCTACTCCTACCTCGACGGACGCACCCGCAACCGGCCGGCCAGGATCGAGGCCTTCAAGGACGGCGACGACCCGGTCTTCCTCATCAGCCTCAAGGCAGGTGGCTTCGGCCTGACCCTGACGGAGGCCGACTACGTCTTCGTCCTCGACCCCTGGTGGAACCCTGCTGCCGAGGCGCAGGCTGTCGACCGGACGCACCGCATCGGCCAAACCCGACCGGTGCACGTCTACCGGTTGGTCTCTACGGGCACGATCGAGGAGAAGGTGGTGGCGCTGCAGCATCGCAAGCGGGACCTCTTCGCGACGGTGATCGACTCCGGCCAGTTCACGTCCGGAGCCATCTCGCCGGAGGACATCCGCGGTCTGCTCGAAGAATGAGGGCTTCCCCAGGGCGGTCCGATCCTCGATGATGGGTCCATGCCAGCAGCGCTCGATCACCTCGTGTATGCCGTGCCGGACCTGGACGCCGCGATCGAGGAGTTCGCGATGAAGACGGGCGCGCGCCCGGTCGCCGGTGGCTCGCATCCTGGGCGGGGGACCCGCAACGCGCTGATCGGCCTGCGCTGGCGGGGAAGTCGCCGGTGCTATCTAGAGCTGCTCGCACCAGATCCCGAGCAGCCTGACGTGAATCCCGCCACCATGATGCTCGATCTGGGCGCGGTGCTGTCGACCGCGCCCAGGATGCACACCTGGGCGATCCGCCCCGGTGACCTCGACGCGACGCTGGCACGAGCAGCGCAGGCCCAGGTCGAGGTGGGGGAGGCGGTCTCGGCCTCGCGCGTGACACCGGCCGGGACGACGTTGTCGTGGCGGCTGGCCGTGCCCGCGCCGCTGGGCCTGGCAGGACTGCAGCCTTTCCTCATCGACTGGGGTGCGGGCGGGCACCCCAGCGGCGACCCGCTGCCCATCGTGGAGCTGCTCCACCTCGAGCTAGCGCACCCGCAGCCAGCACTGGTCGGTTCGAGGCTGGACATGCTGGGCGTCGGGCCCGAGATCGGTGCCGAACTGCGCACCGAGCCCTCGCCGGCGATGACGGTCACTCTTGCCACGCCGAGTGGAGTCGTGGTGCTCACGTGAGCGCCACGGCATACCATCTGCGTCCGCGCCGAGGCTGGCTCAACGATCCCAACGGCATGGTCTTTCGCGACGGCCGCTGGCATGTCTTCTTCCAGCACAACCCGCAGGCTCCGCGGCACGACCGGATCTGCTGGGGACATGTGAGCAGCATCGACCTCATCCGGTGGGACGAGCACCCCGTGGCCTTCGGGCCCACTCCCGACGGACCGGACTCCTTCGGCTGCTGGTCCGGTGTCTACGTCGCCGGGCTGGATCGTCCTGCGGTGGTCTATTCGGGCGTCACGGACGCGGCGGGGGCGAGCACGGTATGCCTGCGCTGGGGCGGTGAGGACCTGGTGACCTGGAGCGAGCCGGTTGTCGTCGCGGAGCCGCCGAGCGTGGATGGTGTGCAGGTTATGCGGGACCCCTTCGTCTTCAACCACGGCGGTCGACGGTGGGCGCTGCTCGGGGCCGGACTGGAGGCCGGCTGCGCCGCCGCAATCCTCTACTCCTGCGATGACATCACGCAGTGGCGCTATGAGGGGGTGTTCGCGTCCGCGCGCGACGCAGGACTCGCCGCGGCCGGGCCGGCCGACGTGTGGGAATGCGCCCAGCTGGAGCAGCTCCCTGACGGGTCGGCAGCGCTCGTCCTCTCACTCCACGACCGCGGGGTGCTGGGCCAGGTCGTCGGCTGTCTCGGTCGGATCATCACCGACGGAGCAGGCCGCCCGCGTTTTGCGGCGGTCCGGGGCAGCGATGCCGTCCAGGTGCTGGATCACGGCAACGCCTACTACGCGCCGCAGGTGGCGCAGGACCCCGATGGAGGGTGGGTGATGGGCTGGGTTCGCGAGGAGGCCCAGGACGCTGCGGACCACGCGGGCTGTATGACGTTGCCGCGGCGGTTGGTCGTGGAGGGGCAGCGCCTGCGGCTGGTCCTGGACCCTCGGCTGCGCTCAGGGCTAGCGCTGGGGCCACCGGAGCCGATCACCGACGGCGTGGAACTTTCCGGTGCCTGGCACATCCTGGCCGCAGGTCCCGGAGCAGGGTTGCTCCACGACACGTTCGGGACCCTCGCCCTGGCACCGGGGGCAGAGGTCTGGGGCGATGGGACGGTGGTTGAGGTCTATCCGACCGGCGGGGCGCCCTCCACGTGGCGGCACGATCGCCCATGGAGGCTTCGGGGTCAGGCTGGTGCCGTGCGGCTTCGCCGAGTGCTCTCCGTCGGGCAACCCGCTGGGAGTGACGCACCCTGACTGGACCTCAGGGGGCGCCGTTTCCATGCACGCGCTGATGCAGCGATTCCATCCGGGTGTCGAGCTCGGCTGAGGCCACCGCGGCGGAGTAGAGCTCGGAGAGCAGGTCGTCGGGCACCGCCTCGTCATATTTGTAGTAGATCCGGTGCTCCAGCGCCGCCCAGAAGTCCATCGCGACCGTCCGGAGCTGGAGCTCCACGACAACCGGCACCACCCGGTCGGACAGGTGCACCGGCAACTCGACGAGAGCGTGCAGGCTGCGGTAGCCGTTCTCTTTGGGGGTGGCGATGTAGTCCTTGACCCTGAGCACGTGCACGTCGGACTGCCCGGCGATCATGTCGAAGACGCCATAGACGTCAGAGACGAAGCTGCAAATGACGCGCACCCCGGCGATGTCCAGGCACACCTCCCGGATCGTTTCCAGGGAGGGAGTGTGGCCGAGTCGCCGGACCTTGGCCAGGATGCTCTGCGGTGACTTGAGCCTGGCGTTGACATGCTCGATCGGGCTGCTCTCGTGCAGGTGGGCGAACTCCTCCTGCAGGATCGAGATCTTGGTCGTGAGCTCGTCGATGCCGAACTGGTACTCCATCAGCATCCGGGTCAGACCGGCCGACGCGGCCTCGAAATCCTCTAACCGCTCGGTCATCGCTGCGATGCTGTCCACCCTTCCAACCTAGGTGGTGCCGCTGGGGACCGGCTGGGCCGGTCCCCATACGTGAGGCAGGTGGTCCTATCGGTTGCGGCCGCCAGCGCGGGTGCTGCTGGAAAAGGAGGCCGCCGAGGAGGAGCCGGACGAGGTGCGGGCACCGCTGGAGTGGCGGGATCCGGACTGGCCACGGCCGCCTTGGCCACCTTGGCTGGCGCCCCGCCCCGACTCACCGCGGCCGGACTGGCTGCGACGACCCTGACCCTGGCTCTGACCACGGCCGGACTGGCCGCGGCCGCCCTGGCTCCGTCCGCCCTGTCCACCACGTTGGCCGGCCTGGCCGGAGCGGTGTGAGGAGCCTCCGTCGGACGCGCTACCGCTCAACGGCGCAAGGCCACCGGGGACCAGGGTCCGCTCGCCCGGCGCGAGATCGAGCAGGAGCGGGTGACCGGAGTGGATCCGGGTGATGGTCGGCTTGATCCCGGCAGCGCGGGTCAGCGAGCGCACGTCGCGGACCTGTTCGTCGGTCATCAGCGTGATGACGGTGCCCTCTGCGCCGGCGCGGGCGGTGCGGCCCGAGCGGTGCAAGTAGGCCTTGTGCTCAACCGGCGGGTCGGCGTGGACCACGAGCGCCACGTCATCGACGTGGATGCCGCGCGCGGCGATGTCGGTAGCGACCAGGGCGCTGGCCTTGCCGGTGCTGAAGGCGTCGAGATTGCGGACGCGAGCGTTCTGCGACAGGTTGCCGTGCAGGTCGACCGAGGGCACGCCCGCAGCGTTGAGCTGCTTGGCGAGCTTCTTGGCGCCGTGCTTGGTGCGGGTGAACATCACCACGCGGCCGGGTGCGGAGGCGATGTCGACGAGAATCGCGAGGCGCTCGGCGTTGTCGATGTGCAGCACGTGGTGGTGCATCGTCGAGATCGTCGACTGGGCCGAGTCGGCGTGGTGGGTGACGGGGGAGTGGAGGTAGCGCTTGGCGATGACGTCCACGTGGGCGTCCAGGGTTGCGGAGAAGAGCATCCGCTGACCGTTGCGGGGCGTCTTGTCCAGGAGGCGCTTGACTGCGGGCAGGAAGCCCAGGTCGGCCATGTGGTCGGCTTCATCCAGGATGCTGACCTCGATCGCGGACAGATCGGCATACCCCTGACCGATCAGGTCCTCGAGGCGGCCCGGGCAGGCGATGATGACGTCAACGCCGGCCTGGAGGGCGCGGACCTGCGGGTTCGGGCCGACGCCACCGAAGATGGTGACGGTGCTCAGACCGGTCGCGGCAGCCAGCGGCGCGAGCGCCTCGGCGATCTGGCTCACCAGCTCCCGGGTCGGCGCGACGATGAGGCCCCGGGGGGACCGGCCGCGGCGGTTGGAGCGGTCCTTGCTCAGGCTGGTGACCAGCGGGAGGAGGAAGGCGTAGGTCTTGCCCGAGCCGGTGCGGCCACGTCCCAGGACGTCACGGCCGGCGAGGCTGTCAGGCAGGGTAGCGGACTGGATCGGCGTCGGGATGGTGATCCCACGCTCGGTCAGGACGTTGGTCAGGATGGTGGGCACGCCGAGGTCGGCGAAACTTGAAGAACTCACGATGTCTTTCGAGACGAGATGGCGTCTCACCCGGCACGCAGGCCCTAATGGGCGGCGCGACCTGTCGGCCAGACGGGCCTTGGCCCCGGCGTGTGATCAGCAACTCGAGGTGAGACGGTGCGAGGTGCTGCGACTACTCTACCAGCGCATGCGCGGTGCACCTACTCGCCGACGTATGCGCTCGCTGCACCCACCTATGAGGAGAACGATGAGCGTCAACGGCACCATCACCCACCTGCGGGCCGGGGACTACGAGGCCACGGTCGCGTCGGTGGGTGCCAGCCTCGTCTCGCTTACCTACCGTGGCCGTCACCTTGTGCAGCCGTTCGCGGAGGACGAGCTCTCCGACGGCTACCAGGGGTGCATCCTCGTCCCGTGGCCCAACCGCATCGTCGGCGGCAGGTATGTCGTAGACGGCACGGTGCTGCAGGTGCCCGTCACTGAGCTGGCCACCGGATCGGCGCTGCACGGGCTCGGCTGCTTCCAGCACTGGGTGCCCTCCGACCTCGCCATCAGCAGCGGCACGTGGTCGATCGACCTGCCACCGGTGCAGGGCTATCCCTTCGATGTGGTTTGCCAAGTCGACTACGCCCTCGATGCCCAGCACGGACTGTCGGTCACGATTACCGGGACCAACGAGGGGACGGCCTCCGCGCCGTTCGGCGCCTCGATCCACCCCTATCTCTCCTGCGACCTGCGTCCCGTCGACGAGTGCACGCTGCGCATCCCGGCCCTGACCTACCTGCGCACGGACGAGGCGCTGCGACCGACTCATCTGGTGCCAGTCGCTGGCACCGCCGCCGACTTTGCGATGCCGAGGTTGGTGTCCACCACGCAGGTGGATAACGCCTACACCGACCTGCCCGAGGGCGAGTGGGCCGTCGAGCTGAGCCATCCGGACGGCGGCGGGGTCCGCTTGATCAGTGACGCCCGGTGGGTGCAGCTCTACACCGGTGACCGGCTCGGCCGGCTCGGTGCGGCGGTGGAGCCGATGACGTGCGGGCCGGACGCCTTCAACCGTGACCTGCCCGGCGTGCTCCTCCCACCGGGACGCTCCCGCGTGCTCTCCTTGGCGATCCTCGCGATCGGCTAGCGCTGTCCGTCCGGGGCCGCCAAGCCGACCTGCAGCGGAGCAGGGCCATCTTCGGTGATCCCTGCGCCCACGAGGACCGTGGTTGAGAAAGACTGATGGCTTCCGCGATCGTGAGCTGAAAGGGTGGCCGGGCATGACGGTCGGCAAGAACTGGGGCGGCAACCTCACCTACTCCGCGTCCCAGCTGGTCGAGCCGACCTCGGTCGCCGAGCTCGCGGCGCTTCTGCCGACGCTGCCGGATCCACGCCCGCTGGGGTCGCGGCATTCCTTCAGTCGCGTCGCGGACACCGCGGGCGCCCTGGTCTCCACGGGTCACCTGCCGCGCGAGATAGAGGTGGACTCGGCGCGGGCATTGGTCCGGGTCAGCTCCGCGACGAGGTATGGCGAGCTGGCACCGCTGCTGGATGACGCAGGCTGGGCGTTGGCCAACCTCGCGTCATTGCCGCACCTCAGCGTGGCGGGCGCGGTCGCGACCGGGACCCATGGGTCCGGTGACCGGCTCGGCTCCTTGGCCACGCAGGTGGCGGCGCTGGAGCTGGTCACCTTCGGTGGGGAGTTGCGGCGGGTGGAGCGGGGGGAACCGGACTTTGCCGGGATGGTGGTCTCCCTCGGCCGCCTCGCCGTGGTGACGGCGCTGGAGCTGGATCTGGTGCCCACCTTTGAGGTGGTCCAGACGGTCTACGAGCACGTCAGCCTGGACCGTGTCCTCGCGCACCTCGACAGCGTCACCGAGCTCGGCTACAGCGTCTCGATCTTCACCACCTGGACCGTGCCGGACCAGGTGGACCAGGTGTGGGTCAAGCGCCGGGTCGGTGACGTGCACGCCGCCGACCCCATCGACCTGCTCGCGGTCCGGCCCGCGGCGGGGCAGCGCCACCCCATACCTGGCCTCGATCCGGAGCCGACCACCGAGCAGGGCAGGCCAGGGCCCTGGTGGGACCGGCTGCCGCACTTCCGGATGGCCTTTACTCCGTCAGCTGGCCAGGAGATCCAGAGCGAGTGGCTGGTGCCACGGCAGCACGCGACCGCAGCGATCCTCGCGGTGCGCTCGCTGGCCGCCAGGATCGCACCGTTGCTGCAGGTCAGCGAACTGCGCTCGGTGGCCGCCGACGACCTGTGGCTCAGCCCCGCCTATGGCACGGATGTCTTCGCCCTGCACTTCACCTGGCACCTGGATGTGGCCGGCGTGGACGCACTGTTGCCGCAGCTCGAGGCCCGGTTGCGGCCCTACCAGGCACGCCCGCACCCGGGGAAGGTCCATCGGGAGGCGGAGGTCGACACATCCCTCTACCCGCGCTGGGCCGACTGGATGGAGTTGCGCCAACGGTGGACCGCAGCCACGGCCTAGTCGCCTGGGTAGTGGAGGAAGGCCAGGAGTGGCGGCTCGCTGAGGACGCTGAAGCGCTAGCCTCTCAGGCTCTCGGCGTCGAGGTCAGACTCGCAGCGCTCTCCCGCCGCCCCGATCTGCGGCGATGCGTGGACTGGACCGAGAGGGTGCCGCATCTGGCGGGCAATTTTGGTGCTGCTGTGCTGCGCGCCCTCCTCGTCGCCGGATGGATCGAGCGGACTCCGGGGACGCGGGCGCTGACCACGACCCCGTTGGGCACCGAGCGAATGCGGCGGACCGGGATCACGGGGATCACCGTCGATGAGTCGGGCTGCGACGAGGACGACCTGTGCTACTCCGGTTACTGCGGTCGCGCTGACGACCACGCGTCAAGGGCCGCCTGCACCTCGGCATCGCTCTTGGTCACGGCCGTGCCAACGATCCACAGGTGCCCGAAGGGGTCGCGCACCCGTCCCTGACGCGCCCCATACGGTTGGTCCGCCACCTCGATCAGGAGCTCTGCCCCGCGTTCGACGGCTCTCTGCACGAGGGCATCGGGGTCCTCGCACAGCACGTCGATGATCACGCCGGCACCACCGTCTCCGGGCGGGCGGTCGACCGCGTCGGCGTCCTTGAGCTGCAGCACATCCCCACCAGGGAGCTCGAGCTCGGCGAAGACCACCGCCTCGCCCATGACGTGGCGGGTCTGCAGGCTCGCCCCCAGCACCTCTTCGTAAAAGGCGATCGCGCGGTCGGCGCCGTCGACGACGAGCTTCGGTCGCACTCGGATCTCGCTCATCGATGCAGGCTACCGACCTCGCGGCTCAGGCCTGCTTGCGGGCGCGGGTCTGCGGGGACCTGGCGGCGGTCTTGGCAGATGTCCCGGTCTTGGCCCCAGATGTCTTCTTCTGCTTGAGCCGGACCTCTCGCCGGGACCCCTCCGTGCGGGTTTCCAGATATGGCTGCTCGTCGACGAGCGTGCTGAGCTTCTGGTGACCGAAGTCGCGTGGGTCGAAGTCGGTGTGGGCGCGGGAGAGGTGCTGCCCGACGGGGCCGAGGCCGCTCCAGCCGTCGTCGCTGGAGGTCGCATTGATCGCCTTGGTCAAGGCGCTCTGCAGGTTGATCCCGGCCGTGGGGGCAATCTCCGCATCTGCGCCCTGCGGCTCGGCCACCGCTGCTTCGTCGGCCTTGTCCTGCTCGGCGAGCAGCTCCAGGAAGATGAACTGGTCGACCGCCCGGCGCAGCGACTCGGGCGTCTTGCGCTGGCCCAGCCCGTAGACCCGTTTGCCTGACTCCCGCATCCGCGTCGCGAGCCGGGTGAAGTCGGAGTCGGAGGACACCAGCGCGAAGGCCTCGACGTTGCCCTGCCAGAGCAGGTCCATCGCGTCGATGATGAGCGCCGAGTCGCTGGAGTTCTTACCGACCGTGTAGGCGAACTGCTGGACGGGTTGAATGGCGTGCCGGTGCAGCTCGGTCTTCCAGCCCGTCAGGTTGGTCGTCGTCCAGTCGCCATAGGCGCGCTTCACGGTCGGCGTGCCGTACTTCGCCAACTCCTCGAGCACCGCCTGGGCGTGCCTGGGCGAGACGTTGTCGCAGTCGATGAGCACGGCAATCCTGGTCGAGCCACTGTCGTTGTTCACGTGCCCACCGTACGGGGGACGGCTGTCGTTCGCGTCCGGTTGGTCCAGCCGCGCAATGGCCGCGGGAGCAGTAGCGTGCCGACATGGATACCTTCACCCACGACGGGCTGCGCTTCGACGTCATCGACGGCGGGCCCGACGACGGGGCCCCAGTCGTGCTCCTGCACGGCTTCCCGCAAGATGCGAGCGCCTGGTCGCAGGTGAGCCAGCGACTGCAGGCTGCTGGTCTGCGCACCCTGGCCCCCCATCAGCGGGGTTACTCCAGCGGCGCGCGACCGCGGCGAGCGACGGCATACCGCATGGACCTGCTCGTCGGTGACGTCGTCGCCCTCCTGGACGCCGCCGGCATCGAGCGTGCGCACGTCGTCGGGCACGACTGGGGCGGTGGCGTCGCGTGGGTGCTCGCGGGCTCTCGACCCGAGCGCGTGGCCAGTCTCACGGTCCTGTCGACCCCACATCCGGCCGCGCTGGCCTCGGCGCTGCGGCACAGTGACCAGCTCCGTAAGAGCTGGTACATGGTGGCCTTCCAACTGCCGTGGCTGCCGGAGCGGGGGATGGCGCGGATGTTACGCACCGGGGGGTTGGCCAGGTCGGGAGTGCCTGCGGAGCACGATCGCAGGTATGCGGAGCGGCTGGGGCGGGCTGGCGATCTCACTGGCCCGATCAACTGGTATCGCGCGGGGATGCGGCCCCGGCTGGCCGGACTCAGGCCAGGGCGAAAGGTGCCGGCCGGTGTCGCACCGTCTCCTCCGGTGACCTTGCCGACCACCTACCTGTGGGGCAGTCGCGATCCATTCCTAGGCCGGGCCGCGGCGGAGCGGACGGCACGGCACGCGGGCGAGGACTATCGGTTCGTCGAGGTTGCTGCCGGCCACTGGCTGCCCGAACGCGAACCGGAGCTGGTGGCGCAGCAAATCATCGCGACCGTCGAACGGTCAGCGAAGGACGGAAGTTGCTACGGGTGACCGGTTGCAGGTGGCCTTCGGCGCACTCCTACGCTGGGAGACATGCGCGCAGTCATCGTGGAGCAGCCCGGAGGACCTGAGGTCCTCACCGTCGTCGAGCGGGAGACCCCCGAGCCGGGGGCCGGGGAGGTTCGCGTCGACCTGGCGGCCGGCGGCATCAACTTCATCGACGTCTATCAGCGTTCGGGAGCCTACGTGTTGCCGCTCCCGTTCGTTGGCGGCAACGAGGGTGCAGGCGTCGTATCGGCGGTCGGTGACGCGGTGAGTGAGGTGAGCGTCGGGGATCGCGTCGCGTGGGCGATGGTCCCGCAGACCGGGTATGCCGAGGAGGTGCTGGTCCCGGCGACACGGCTGGTCCCGGTGCCGGAGGGGATGGAGCTGGAGCTGGCTGCGGCCGCGATGCTGCAGGGCCTCACCGCGCACTATCTGGTCAACTCCACCTTCGAGGCCAAGAAGGGGCAGACCGCGATCGTCACGGGTGCCTCCGGCGGGGTCGGCCTGCTGCTGTGCCAGATGCTGCGAGACAAGGGGGTGCGGGTGATCGGTACCGTCGGTCGGCAGGAGAAGGTCGACCTGGCGCTGGAGGCCGGAGCCGCCGACGTCGTGCTCTACCGCGAGGTCGACCTGGCGCAGGAGGTCCACCGGCTGACCGATGGCCACGGGGTGCACGTCGTTTACGACGGCGTGGGCAAGGACACCTTCGACGCCGGGATCTCGCAGTTGCGGCCTCGGGGACTGATGGTGTTGTTCGGCGCGGCCAGCGGTGCGGTGCCACCAGTGGACCCGGTGATACTGAACAAGGGTGGCTCCCTCTACCTGACCCGGCCCACCTTGGCCAACTACATCTCCGACCGTGAGGAGCTGCTGTGGCGCGCGGGCGCGGTGCTGGGGGCAGTCGCCGACGGGTCACTCACGCTGCGGATCGGTGGCCGCTATCCGCTGGCCGCCGCCCGCCACGCGCATGAGGACCTCGTGGGGGGCGGGACGACGGGCAAGCTGCTGATCAGCCCCTGAGGTCGACCACCGACGGGCCGGGGAGCGCCATGCACTCCCCGGCCCGTCGGTGGGTTTTAGTTCCTCAGGGCGACCTCCGCGGTGTCGCCGAAGAAGCCGCTGCTGAGCTTGAGGGTCACCGGCGAGGCGTCGACCGGGATGTCGAAGAGGAGTGCGCCCTTGGCGGTGTTGCCGGGGTTGATGTCGGTCAGCCACAGGCTCTCCTGGTCCAGGTGGAAGGCGGCGCTCGAGGTTGAGTGCTCGCGCCCCTGCTCGTCGATGAGCAGCTGGTCGCCGTCGAAGAACATCTCGGAGGATGTGCCGACGTTCTCCACGGTCAGCTCGATCGTGACGAACTGGCCTTGGGCGGCCTCGCCCCAGCCCTGCTCCCCGACGTAGTCGAGGTCACCCTCTATCCCGATCACGGTGACAGAGAAGTCGCCGATGGTGACGGCGTCCCCGAGCGTCGGCGGGGCGGCCGCCGCTTCCTTGGCCGCCTTCTCCTCAGCGGCCTTCTGGTCCGCAGCCTCCTTCTTCGCCTTCTTCTCGGCCGCTTTCTCCGCCGCCGCCTTATCCTTGGCCGCCTTCTCCTCGGCTTCGGCCGGCTCGGCTGCGGTCTCGTCGGCCGTCGATCCCTGCGAGCTGGCCGACGAGCCCGCGCCTTCCTCGGCGGAGGCGTCTGCCGGCTCCTCCGAAGTCTGTGTCGCGTTGGTCGGCGCCGGGTCCTCCCCGGTGAGGGCACCGATCACGCTGACGAAGAGGACGGCGCCCAGGACGCCGGTGAGGATCTTGTGCCGACGCGGCCAGCTCTTCTTAGCCTCCGGCGCAGCTGGGCCAGACCCGTAGGGCGCCCCGGTGGGTGCTCCGAAGCCAGGTGGTGGGGGGATGGGCTGCTGGTCGCTGGTGCTCATGATGAGCCTCCTTTGCTCGAGGGATCTGACGCTTATGAGTCCATCTGGACGACGCTCCCGCCACATCGCCTGTCCGAGCACTCCTGAGCAGCCGATCGGCCAGGGAGGGGTGCCGCGGACTGGCCGATCGGGGGAGGTGGTGCGTCAGTGGGCGGACCTAAGGTCACAGGTATGGCGAAGGAGCAGATCGCGAGTGGTCGCGGGTGGAGGGAGGTGGGCTACTGGGCGCGCACGGCGCTGCTG
This sequence comes from Ornithinimicrobium sp., assembly GCF_030537745.1. Lineage (GTDB taxonomy): Bacteria > Actinomycetota > Actinomycetes > Actinomycetales > Dermatophilaceae > Ornithinicoccus. The sequence goes on from NZ_JAUNVI010000034.1 coordinate 23,354, forward strand.
TTCTTCGCAGCGCTGATGCTGACCGTTCCGGCCGTCGGCGCCGCGGAGGAGCGCAACCGGCTCTGGGAGTGGGAGGGCCTCCTCGGTGGTGGCGCCGATGCCATGCAAGGGCTGTCCACGGTCGTCGCGCTGGGGGCCCCGCTGCTCCTGTTGCTGCGGCGCCGTGACCTGGCCAACGCGACCTGGGGGCTGGGATTTCTCCAGTTGATCTTCCCGATCGGGCCGGTCATGGCGGTCCTGCTGCCACAGGCGATCCGACGGGACAGCCGGCAGGAGGCAGAGAGCCTCAGCTTTCTCTATGTCCTGGGTCTGGGCGTGTGGTTCCTGCGCGACTGTCTTGGCACCACCGGGGCAAGTTCGTTCGTGCGCCTGCTGAGCAGCCCGAGCGAGGTCTCGATGGAGTCGACCCAGCGGGTCCCTCTGAATGTCTTCGCGGTGAGCCTGGTGTTCCTGCTCATGGCGGTGACCCCGATCGCCATCGGCTTCTATCGTCGGGCACGCAGCGAGCTCGATGACACGCGCACAGAGGCCATCGTCCAGCGCGATGCAGTCGGCGAGATGGAGGCACAGTTGTCTCGGCAGGCGGAGCGGGAGCTGATCGCCCGGGAGGTCCACGACGTCATCGGGCACCGGCTCTCGCTGCTGACCCTGCACGCGGGCGGCCTCGAAGTCGCTGCCTCCGACGACCCACAGCTGCTTGAAAGCGCCCGCTACGTCCGCGAGAACGCCCAGAAGGCGATGGACGACCTGCGATCGCTGGTGGCGGTGCTGCGTGAGCCGACGGCCAGATCCAGTGCCGACGGTGCGCTGGCTCCCGTGGCGATGTCGCTGGCCGACCTGGCCCGGGTGATCGACGACATGGCGCAGACCGGCTCTCCCGTCTCCTCGACGGTCTTCCTCCAGGACGCGGAGGACGCCACCCCCGTGCTCAGTCACTCCGTCTACCGGATCGTCCAGGAGTTGCTGACTAACGCCCGTAAGCATGCGCCCGGCCAGCTGCTCCGTCTCAAGGTGGCCGGCGGCCCCTCAGCGGGCGTCGATATCGAGGCGAGCAACACACTCGCTGATGTCCATCTGCGAGCGCCCGGCACCGGCCTGGACGGCATCGCGGAGCGGGTGAAGATGCTGGGTGGCGTCCTGGAGATCCCCAAGGAAGATGGACGCTTCGTCGTGCGCGTGCACCTGCCCTGGGCGCAAGTAGAGGAAGTCAGGGCCGATGGCTGAGATCAGCACCGAGCCGGCAGTGCGCGTGCTGCTGGTGGACGACGACCCGATGGTGTGCTCGGGGCTGCGGATGATCCTGGATCGCGGCAGCGGCGGCCGCGTCGAGGTGGTCGGTGCGGTCGGCGACGGTGCAGAGGCGGTCGGGGCGGTCCAGCGCCACCATCCCGACGTCGTCCTCATGGATGTGCGGATGCCGCGGATGGACGGGATCACCGCCACTCGCATGGTGCGCGATCTGCCGTCACCGCCCGAGGTCGTCGTGCTGACGACCTTTGACTCCGACGACGAGCCCTTCCGCGCCGCAGCCGCCGGCGCCAACGGCTTCCTGCTGAAGACCGAGTCTCCGGAGGACCTCGTCGCGCACGTCATCGCGGTGGCGGCCGGGGAGGGCGCGGTGTCCAAGCGCACCGCCAAGCAGTTCATGCAGCACGTGCGGCTGGATCGCTCCTCACGCTGGCGAGCCGCGCGCGCAGCAGTGGGCACTCTCACCCCGCGGCAGCGTGAGGTGGCCGGCCACGTCGCTGCGGGGCTGAGCAATGTCGAGATCGCGCAGCGGCTCTACGTCAGCCCGAGCACCGTCAAAACCCAGCTCGCCTCGATCCAGAGCAAACTCGACGTCACCAACCGCGTGATGATCGCGGTGATGGTGACCCAGGCCGCAGCAAACTAGGCCGCAGCCGACGAGACCGCCCGGGCACCTCCCTGGCAACGTCGAGCTATTCGCTGATCCCGCTCCGTTCCACCCCTTGGACGATCCATCGCTGGAGCACTAAGAACATCAGCAGCAGCGGCAGGATGGCGATGAGCGCCGCCATGAAGAGCTGGCTGATCTGCGCCGACTGGGCGGTGAGGAAGGAGGACAGCGCCACCTGCACGGTCCAGCTCTCCTGCGATCGTCCAATCACCAGCGGCCAGAGGAAGGCATTCCAGCTGCCGATGAAGGTGATCGTGCCGATCGCCGCCGCGAAGCCGCCGCTGTTAGGCACCACCACCCGCCAGAAGGTGCCCCACCAGGACAGCCCGTCCAGGGCGGCTGCTTCCTCGAGCTCCTTGGGGAAGGACAGGAAGAACTGCCGGAACAGGAACGTGGCGAGAGCCTGGAAGAGCCCGGGGATGATGAGTCCGCGCAGGGTCGAGATCCACCCCAACGTGGAGACCAGCACAAAGCTGGGCACGAAGGTCACCGCCGCCGGGATCAGCAGGGTGACGGTGATGATCCAGAACACCACGCCGGACCAGCGGTAGGGGATCCGTGCCAGGCCATAGCCAGCCATGCCGGAGAGGACCAGCACGCCGACGGTCTGGGTGACCGCGATGAAGAGTGAGTTCCACAGGGCTCTGCCCATGGGGACCGTGCGGCTCTCCAAGACGCTCTGCAGGTTGCCCCACTCCCAGGTCGGCGGCAGCCAGTGCCAGCCTGGGGCGACCAGGTCCACCTCAGCGGTGAGCGCGTTGCGAAAGAGCAGGTAGAAGGGCAGCAGGAAGAGGAGGGCGCCCAGGATCAAGATCACCCAGCGGAGCACGACGCTGGCCTTGGAGTCGTTGCCGCGCACGGGCGCGGTCCGCACCTTCGGTGCCCGCCCGCGGCGTCGCGTCGGGGTTGCGATCGTCATCAGTCCTTCTCCCTCAGCCGCAGGACCCGTGTCTGCGCCAGCGCGATCGCCGCGATGATGACTGTGAGGATCACCGCGCCGGCTGTGCCGTGACCGAAGTCCTGACCCGAACCGAGCGCGACGTAGTAGAGGTAGACCAGCGGCGGTCGCGCGTACGGCGGGTAGGTCCCAAAGCTGGACAGGATGTTGTAGAACTCGTCGAACGCCTGAAAGGCGTTGATGAGCAGGAGGAGCAGGACGGCCGTCGATGTCGGCAGCAACTGGGGCCAGGTGATGTGCCGGAAGACCTGGAACCCCGCGGCGCCGTCGATGGCGGCCGCCTCATACAGCGTCGGCGAGATCCGGGTCAGCGCCGCCAGGAACAGGATCATGTAGAACCCGATCTGCAGCCAGAGCCGAGCGCTGACGATGACCAGCCAGTACCACGGCGGGTCGGTCAGCGACAGCCACGGGATCGGCGCTGCCCCGAAGAGATCTCGCACCGCGTTGGCCACGCCCGACCGGACGCCGGAGAAGATCGACATCTTCCACACCAGGGCAGCCACGACATACGAGCAGGCTGTCGGCAGGAAGAACACCGAGCGGAAGAACGCCTGCATGAAGGTCGTCCGCGCCACCAGCACTGCGGTCCCCAGCGAGAGCACGAAGGTCGTGGGGACGATGAAGACCGCGAACGCGACGAACGTGCCCAGCGAGTCCCGGAAGGCCGGGTCACTGAGCATGTCCGTGTAGTTGCGCCAGCCCACGAACTTGGTCGGCGTGACCGTGTTGTAGGCCTCGAAGAAGGAGAGGTAGATGCTCCAGAAGATCGGCACATAGATGAAGACGACCAGCCCGAGCAGGAACGGGCCGACGAACACCCAGAACCAGATGTTGACGTCATACCGCCCGCGCAGCCGCTGCCCGAGAGTGCGCTCAGCTGCCGGCGCGCGGGTGGTCATGATCGGAGGCGGTGTGGTCAGCTTGCCGGGGTTGCGCAGTCAGTGTCATGGGGGGGTATGTCGAGCACGCGCCGGTCAGGCGGTGACGCGCTCCAGCTCGGCCTCGACGATCGGCTTGAGCTTGTCCAGCTCTTGCTGCGGGTCCGACCCGTCCTTGACGACGCGGCTCATCAGATCGCCCCAGGCAGTGGCCGACTTCGGCGTCCACAGCATCGGGGTCTGGGCGTGGCCGTACTTCGCGGCTGCGTCGGCCGCGTCCCGGGCGGGGCCCTTGGCCAGGACCTCTGCCTGCGGGACCAGGCTCAGGCGGGCCGGGATGTGGAAGCCGTAAGAGGTGGCGAAGTCGAGCTGGTGGGCGGTCTGGTCGACCCAGAGCCACTTGGCGAACGCCGTGGCCGCGTCGACGTCGGCAGACTTCGCCGAGACGCAGGAGCCGTAGGAACCGACCGGCACCGACGGTGCACCGCCGGTCATCGCGGGCCACGGGATGGCGCCGAAGTCGTCACCGAGAGCGTCCTGGATCGAGGGGAAGGTCCACAGCCCGGTCCACTGCATCGCGGCCTGGCCGGAGGTGAAGGCCGCCGCGTCGAACCAGTCCTTCGGTGCACCGAGCAGCACGGACTTGTCCTGCCACAGCGTGCGCAGCACAGCCAGCGCCTCTGCGGCCCGGGGGTCGTCGAAGCCGACCTGGTCGCCGTCCAGGTAGTCCAGCCCCGCTGCCCACAGCATGGAGCCGCCCATGAGGCCAGCGCCTCCGTCGTTGCCGAGGAACAGCCCGAACTGATCACCCGTGGTGAGCTCCTTGGCGGCCGCGACGAGGTCATCGATCGACTCCGGGGCTGCGATGCCTGCCTTGTCCAGGATGCTCTTGCGGTAGACGAGGATCTGCATGTCAACGACCTGCGGGATACCCCAGATCTTGCCGTCGTAGGTCATCCGCTCGATGAGCGACGGGGTGAAGTCGGAGAGGGTGTCGCCGAAGACGTCGGTCAGGTCGACGACCTGCCCGCCCTTGATCATGTCGATCGTGGGGCCGTTGCCGTACTCGAAGACGTCCGGGCCAGCATCGGTCAGCAGCGAGGCCGCCGTCGACTGGTCGTAGTCACCAGGCTTCCAGGAGACTTTTACGTCTGCGCCGGGATAGCCCGCGGCATAGCCCTCGACCGCTTCCTGGGTGCCCTCTTCACCGTACTGGTGGTACCACTGCGCCAGGCTCGGCTTCGCGCCGCCGCCCGAGGTCCCTGCAGCCGCGTCGCTGGTAGGAGTGGCCTCGCGGCCGGTGTTGCCCCCGCAGGCAGCCAGCACCGCGCTGAGGGCGGTGCCGCCACCCAGCGCGAGCATGCTGCGGCGCGAGAGACGAGAGGAAGGCAGAGAGGGCAGGGGCGAGGTCATGAGAATCAGCCTAGCCCCGGCGACAAGGTCACGAATCGGCAACACTGGTGTGTCACGGGGGACATCTGGGCCGTGCGGTGGCGTCTACTGGGTGTTCAGGTGTTCGCTGCGAGAGGGGATGGGACGATGCGCCTCGAGCGTTTTGCGCCGGCAGCCGTGGCTGCCCACCGCGCTCTGGCTGGCCGCATGCTTCCGCGTCGCACCATCGTCCGAGGGGGTCTCGGACTGGTGATGGGTGCGGTCGTGGGTGGGCTGGAGGACGACCTTGACGCCTACACGGTGAAGGAGCCAGCCCCAGAACCAGCCCCGGAGCCGACCCCAGAACCAGAGCCGCCGGTGGCGGCACCCGAGCCTCCACCCCCTCCGACCGAGTTCCAGCGGGGGGACGGAGGGGAGGGGGTATGGGCCCTGCAGGACAAGCTCAATGCCCAGGGCTACTGGTGCGGGGCGCCGGATGGCGGCTTCGGTCACCTGACCCAGCAGGCCGTCTACGCCGTGCAGAAGGCCAACGGGCTCTACCGCGACGCCATCGCCGGGCCGATGACCCTGGGTGCGCTTGATCGCGGCTTGCGACCCGCCCCCGTCGCGGGAGGGGATCACATCGAAGTGCTCCTGGGCCTGCAGTTGCTGCTGGTCGTGCGCGCAGGATCGACCTCGATGATCTTCAACACCTCGACCGGCAACGGGGAGCCCTATGAGTACCAGGGCGGCGACTACGTCGCCCATACCCCCACGGGTGACTTCTCAGTCTGGTATGTCGATGGCTCAGGGTGGCGCGACGGTGAGCTTGGCGAGCTCTACCGGCCGATGTTCTACGACGGCAACTTCGCCATCCATGGCTCCGCCTCGATCCCACCCTGGCCCGCGTCGCACGGCTGCGCGCGGATCTCGACCGCGGCGATGGACATGTTCTGGGCCAGCGGTCTGCTGGCGATGGGTGGCCGCGTCATCGTGGCTTGAGTGCGCATGGGGCGAGACCTCCTCGGCATCGGGGCGGGGCCACTTCCGGCTCACAAGGAGACGATGACCAACGTCCCTGCCAGCACGACGCCGGACACGAGGAGCGTCACGGTCGTGTAGCCGAGGATGTCGCGCATCTTCAGGCCGGCGATGGCCAGGACGGGCAGCGCCCAGAACGGCTGGATCATGTTGGTCCACTGATCTCCGTAGGACAGGGCCATGACCGCGATCGAGGGGTCGACCCCGAGCTTGTCAGCCACGTCGAGCAGCAGCGGCCCCTGGACGGCGAACTGTCCGCCGCCAGAGGGGACGAAGAGGTTGACCAACCCGGCCGAGAGGAACGCCAGCACCCCGAAGGTGGTGGGCGTGGCGATCGAGACGAAGGCGTCCGAGAGCACCAGGATCAGACCGGTGTTGGCCATGATGCCCATGATCCCGGCGTAGAGGGGGAACTGCAGGAGGATCTCGCCGACGTTGGAGGCGGCCTTGGAGGTCAGGTCGAGAAGCTCGAAAGGGCTGCGCACCATGAGCAGGATCAACGCGAGGAAGGACCAGTTGACGATGTCCAGGGTCAGGCCGCCGCCATCGCTGAAGTGCAGGAAGAGGTAGGCCACCAGCATCAGACCCACCAGGAGCGTCGGGATGCGGCTGGCATCCACCCGGTCCGCAGGGGTCTGCACCTGGTAGACGGCTTCCTTCTCCTCCTCCACTTCGGCGGTGAACTCGACGATCTTTTCCCCAGACCGCGGAGCGACGAGCATCATCGCGCCGACGACCGCCAGGACGGTCACGATCGCCGCGATGATATTCCACGTCGAGAAGGTCGTCTCCATGACTGACAGGGGGGTGCCGAGGTACTCGGACACGAAGGAGTCCGGGGTTGCTGCGGTCAGGGGAGCCGAGCCCGAATAGCCCATGTGCCACACCACGTAGCCCGAGTAGCCGGAGGCCACCAGGAGCGGGAAGTGCAACTTCAGGCCCCGTTTGCGTCCCTGCTTGGCCACTTGGATAGCAAGCAGCGCGCCGACGACCAGGCCCAGGCCCCAGGTGATGAGCGAGGCGAGGGCGGCGACGAGACAGACCAGCCCGTAGGCGGCCACGGGCGTCCTGGGCACGGAGGCCAGGGCGCGCAGTCCTTTTTGGACGGGGCGGGTGCTGGCCAAGATGAAGCCGAGCAAGAGGATCAGGCACATCTGCGTGATGAACGCGAGCAGGCCCGAGAGGCCTTCACCCCACGTCGTGACAACTTCTACCGGGCCGGCGTCGGTCAGCACCAGGGCCAGCAGCGCCACCACGAAGGTGAGCACGATGGCGAAGACGAGGGCCGAGGGGATGAAGCGCTCGACCAGGACGTTGATCGGTCGCATCGCCTTGGAGATCGGATTCGGGCGCTCGGGCGCGCGCGTCTGGGTCATGGGCGGGCAGCCTTCTCTCAGAAGTGGGTTAGTGGACTAGCCATCTGATGGAGCTGCCTCATTGTTGGCCACGCCTGCGAGGGTGTCAACACCTCTCCAGGGTCGTCCTCAGCGATACGCGGCCTGCCTGGTCAACGCTTGGCCGATGACGAGCATGTGCATCTCCTCGGTGCCCTCGTAGGTGAGGACGGACTCCAGATTGTTGGCGTGGCGCATCACGGGGTACTCCGCAGAGATGCCGTTGGCGCCCAGGATGGTGCGCGCGGTGCGGCAGATCGCGATGGCCTTGGAGACGTTGTTGAGCTTGCCCACGCTGACCTGATCGGGTCGCAGGCCCTGCCGGTCCTTGAGCCGGCCCAGGTGCAGGGCGAGGAGGGTGCCGTTGGTCAGCTCGCCGTGCATCTGCGCGAGCTTGGCCTGGGTCAACTGGAAGCCACCGATCGGACGACCGAACTGCTCACGCGATGTCGAGTAGTCCAGGGCGGCGGAGAACGCCGACCGGGCTGCGCCCATTGAGCCCCAGATGATCCCGAAGCGTGCCTCGGACAGGCAGGACAACGGACCCTTGAGGCCGGTGACCTCGGGCAGCACCGCGTCGGCGGGCAGACGCACGCCCTCCAGGACCACCTCACTGGTGACCGAGGCCCGCAGCGACATCTTGTGCCGGATCTCGGTCGCCGAGAAACCGGGCGCATCGGTCGGGACGACGAATCCTCGGATCGTGCTGCGTCCATCTTCTTCCGTGCGTGCCCAGATGACCGCGACGTCAGCGATCGACCCGTTGGTGATCCACATCTTGGTGCCGTCCAGGACCCAGTCGCCGCCGTCCCTGTGGGCTCGGGTGCGCATGGACGCCGGGTCGGAGCCGTGATCGGGCTCGGTCAGCCCGAAGCAGCCGATCGCCTCGCCGGCCGCCATCAACGGCAGCCATTCCTGCTTCTGCTCCTCACTGCCGAACGCCCAGATCGCATACATCGCCAGCGATCCCTGCACCGACACCAGCGACCGGATCCCCGAATCGGCGGCCTCCAGCTCAAGGCAGGCCAACCCGTAGTCGACCGCGCTCATCCCTGCGCAGCCGTAGCCCTCCAGATGCATCCCGAGCAGCCCCAGCTCACCGAAGCGGAGCGCGAGGTCGCGGGCACCGGGCAGCTCTCCTGCCTCATACCAGTGCGCCACGTGGGGCAGCACCGCCTCCTCGCAGAGCTGCCGCACCGTGCTGCGCACGGCCAACTCCTCGTCGGTGAGGACGGAGTCGATGTCCAGGAGGTCCAGAGGGCGCGCGGCAGAAGGGCTCATGCGCCCATTCTGTCCCGTCGTCCTTGGTGCTGCTGGCCGCCCGCGTGGTCGGGTAGTGGCACCATGAACGCTATGGCCTCGAAGTCGAACAGGATGCCCAAGGACCTTTATGAGATCGAGTTGTTGCGGCTGCAGGCCGAACTCGTGCAGATGCAGGAATGGATACGGTCCGAGGGTCAGCGGCTGGTAGTCATTTTCGAAGGGCGAGACGCGGCCGGCAAGGGGGGTGCGATCAAGAGGGTCACCGAGTATCTCAGTCCTCGCGTCGCCCAGGTCGTGGCGCTGCCGGAGCCCACGGAGCGGCAACGCACGCAGTGGTATTTCCAGCGGTACATCGAGCATCTACCGGCCGCCGGGGAGATCCGGTTGTTCGACCGTTCCTGGTACAACCGGGCGGGTGTCGAGCGGGTCATGAAGTACTGCACCACGCAAGAGCACCGGCGATTCCTGCAGCAGTGCCCGATCTTCGAACGGATGCTGATGGAAGACGGCATCATGCTGCGCAAGTACTGGTTCTCGGTCTCCGACGCCGAGCAGGAGAGGCGGTTCGCGTCGCGGATCACCGACCCGATGCGACGGTGGAAGTTGTCGTCCACCGACCTGGAATCGCTGACCAAGTGGGAAGAGTATTCGCGAGCCAAGGACGAGATGTTCGTGCACACCGACACCGAAGAGTCACGCTGGAATGTGGTCGAGTCCGAGGACAAGAAGCGGGCCCGGATCAACATGATCGCGCACCTGCTCAACTCAGTGCCCTACCGGCACGTCAAGCGACCGGAGCTGAAACTGCCGCCGCGTCCACCCTCGACCGGCTATCAGCGCACCGACCGAGCGCTGCAGTATGAGGTCCCCGACCACGCTGGTGAGTTGATGAAGAAGGGCGACCATCGCTTCGTCTACCAGGATCCCGAGGGCTGAGCGCTCACGTGGTGAGGACGTCACTCGACGCCTATGTCGCAGGCCAGTTGCGTGCCCTCGGAGCGATGCCCGCGGCAGAATCGGCGGACAGGCGTGCGGCTCCCGATCCTGGTCGCGTGTCCTCGGCCCAGCTGCGGGACCTCTTTGACGCC